>JBKJZJ010000239.1:0-11307 GCA_046715355.1 Allosphingosinicella sp.
CCTCCACTATCATCTTCGGCGCCAGCTTCTGATGTTTATAACTGACAGTACCAAATCCTGTTTCAGGGGGCCCGGCTGCGGCGGGCATGACTCCCCTTGATCACCCCGCATGCTTCGCGAACTCCAACCTGGCGATCGCCCGGTTGTGCACCTCGTCCGGCCCGTCCGCCAGCCTCAGCGTCCTGATCCCCGCCCAGCTCGCGGCGAGCCCGAAATCCTGCGAAACGCCCGCGCCGCCATGCGCCTGCACGGCGTCGTCGATGATCCGTAGCGCCATGTTGGGCGCGAACACCTTGATCATCGCGATCTCGGCCTGGGCGGCCTTGTTGCCGGCCTTGTCCATGATGTCGGCGGCCTTGAGGCACAGGAGCCGCGCCATGTCGATGTCGATCCGCGCGGCGGCGACGCGTTGCTCCCAGATGCTGTGCTCCATCAGCCGCTTGCCGAACGCGACCCGGCTCTGCAGCCGCTTCACCATCGCCTTCAGCGCCTCCTCGGCCGCGCCGATCGTGCGCATGCAATGGTGGATCCGCCCCGGCCCCAACCGCCCCTGCGCGATCTCGAAGCCGCGCCCTTCGCCGAGGAGGATGCTGGTGGCGGGCAGGCGGACGTCCTTCAGGACGATTTCCATATGGCCGTGCGGCGCGTCGTCATAGCCGTAGACGGTGAGCGCCCGCTCGACCGTCACGCCGGGCGCGTCCAATGGCATCAGCACCATCGATTGCTGGCGGTGCTTGTCGGCCGCCCTGTCGGTCTTGCCCATCAGGATCGCGACCTTGCAGCGCGGATCGCCCGCGCCCGACGACCACCATTTGCGCCCGTTGATCACATATTCATCGCCGTCGCGGGCGATGTCGCACTCGATATTGGTCGCGTCCGAGGAGGCGACCGCGGGCTCGGTCATCAGGAAGGCCGAACGGATCCTGCCCTCCATAAGCGGCCGCAGCCACTCCTCCTTCTGCTCGCGCGTGCCGTAGCGGTGCAGCACCTCCATATTGCCGGTGTCCGGCGCCGAGCAATTGAACACCTCGGCCGACCACATGATCCGCCCCATCTCCTCGGCGCAGAGCGCATATTCGAGATTGGTGAGCTGCGTCCCTTCGAATTCGAAGCTCTCGTCGACATGTTTGAGGGCGTGCCCCGGCGGCATGAACAGATTCCACAGGCCTGCTTCGCGCGCGGCGGGCTTCAGCTCCTCGATCACCTGAATCGGCTGCCAGCGATCGCCCTCGGCGAGCTGTGCTTTATAGTCGCCCGTGCGCGGCCTGATCCGAGTCTCGATAAACTCCTTCACCCGATCCCGGTAAAAAGCCTGCCGTTCCGTAAGGTCAAATTCCATCGGGCTGCGATCCCTGTGCCTGGCGATAGCGCGGTTGCGACTCTCGCTGCCAGAAATGGCGGTTTCGCGCCAGTGGGGAGGGGATACCCTTCCGCGCCTAAAGGTCGTTGCTCGCCCAGCCGCGATGACAGGAGTTGGCGGTCTGCGGGCCCGGTCCTACTCGTCACTCATATTTTTGACGCTGGAGATCAGCAGTCGCATTGGGTTCGTTTAGAGAATCGACTAGCTCGCTCAGAACAATCAGGTCACAATGTTTCGCGCCAGTCTCAAGATCGGACAACACATGTGTTACGCCGTGATACTGTCGTTGATCGGCGTTCTCGGGAATAAGCAGAGAGGTAATCCCATACCTCTCCCTATATAGGTCTCCCGTCTCCCACACAATGCAGAGGTCAATATCCTTGATGTTCTTGTCCTGATTGTCAAAATCCTCCACCAGGCCGTCCAGAGAATACTTATATTCGAGCACTCGCGGATCAGTCACCTTTCCGTGCAGGGCGTTGGCAGTCTCAAGCGGGACACCAAGGGGGTTCTCATCTTGATGATAGGCATACAATTGAACGTCCAAATCAAACGAAACCTTGAAGAGCCCATCGTAAGTGAATCTCTCATTCGTCGACATAACGCTAATGCCACGGATAACGCCGCCCGCGATTAGCTGATGAAACAACGCGATTACGTCCTGCTCCCGCGTAGGTACAGATGTGATGGAGACCCGCTCGATCGGTATGAAGAAATGTTCGCTTGTCAGGTTGAGCGGAAGTGCGGCTTCATGCGCCAACATGTCCCTCTTCCAGTCGCCAATCTGCATCTCTCGCACGAGGTCAGGGGCGACGCCTGTGTTTGCTTTTAGCAAGTGGCGTACCTTTGACAAGTGGTTCTCGGTGATGGCTCGCGTCACCGTTTTTGCAAAGTCAGTAAGCTCTCGATGGAAGCCCTTTCGACCGAGATCCGGACTGTAGCCATCAAAGTGAATCAGAAAGTGTATCTGATTTTGGCGACCGATATTCCTAGTGAGCGGTATTTGAATAGGCTCTCCCTGCGGCATATTGTTGGCAGCTAATTGAATGCCGCTGGTGAGGACCTTGTATCCGACACGTAACCCCAATGATTCGTTGAAGCGATTCCAAAGTTTGGCTGTGTATCCAAATTCCACGCTTACCGTTGGTGTGTACCTATCAAGAATTTCAAGCTCTTCGTCGTCGAGATTTGCACCTATCAGGTCCCATAACTCCTTGGCCGTCCATGTCTCATACACGAAATCCAGATTACTATACTTGTCAGGCATTTTTCTCCCAGGTCCGAATTTTGCGTACAATGCATCAGCTGTAGCCTGGATCTCTTTGACTGAAGCGGTCTTTGGGGCGAGGCTATGCAGCCAGAGATATGATGGCCCTTGTAGTAGGACCGACGACGTCACGCCTTTCGAAACGACGTTAATTGTCGCGGCGATCAATGGATTGGGATGGATCGAGCCAAGACCAGTCTTTACCGACAGGATTTTTGCCCATTTTTCGGCGGTGTCTGCCGCAATCCAGTCCAGGCGCCTTGGGTGCGTTGTGTCGTCAAATCTAACGGTAACTGACACTCCTCGGTCGACGTCGGCGAACGCTGGATCGACCGTCGCGGAGTCGTCGGGCTCGACCTTGGGATTCCCCCCTGCAGCGTTGGCCTTAACCCACTCCTTTGCGCCGACGATGCGCCCAGAAGCCTCAAACCCGGGGGTCTTGGTCGAGACACGCATGTAATTGAAGCCGTATGCAATATAAGTCGCTCCGACTCCTTTGTGCCCTCTGGTCCCTTCCGTCTTGAATGAAAAATTGGGTGCCAGGAATTGCTCAAACTTGTCTTTGTCGAGGCCAATCCCATTGTCAGTCACCGACAGCGTATTATCGTCCAGATTGACAGTGATAATCACTTTCGGAAGGTAATTTGCGGCAGTGCCGGCTGACGTCTCGTGAGCGTGCCGCGCCTCGACAGCATCAAGCGCGTTTTGCACGAGCTCTGCGAACGGGTCGTACCACCCTACATACGAACTCAAGATATTTGCGATTTCACGCCGCAGTGCTGCAAGCGCAGCGTCATTGACCCTGGTGTTCTTGAATTCGAGGGGGTCGAAAGGTTCGAACGTCATGTGCAAGGTCCGGCGAGCTAGGGTAGTCGCCGCACCGTAGCGACAATCAACGAGGATGAGTAGCAGGCGCCGACAGCGGACTCACGCTCCCCTGCTCTTGCCTTGCGGCTTCCACCGATTCCAACAATTTTGGGGACACAATACTCAATTCGGAGATTCACGAATTCAGCTCCCGAAGCGCTTCACCCCATCCTCAACAACTTCCAGCCTCAACCCCAGCGCCCCCAGCACCGCCATCAAGGTCTCCAGCGTCGGATTGCCTTTCGGGCTCAGCGATTTGTTGAGCGTCTGCCGCTTGATGCCGGTCGCGCGCTCCAGGTTGCTGAGGCCGCGGGCGCGGGCGACGGCGCCGAGCGCGTTGGCGATGTAGGCGGGGTGGCCGTCCGCGAAAGCGCTGCGAAGCACGTAGAGCTGGGTCTCTTCATCGCCGCGCATATAGTCGGCGGCATCGAAGCGTGCGAAGGTGATGTCTTCGTCGGTGAGGACGGGCTCGTCGCTTTCAGTTGCATAACCCGTCTGCCGATCGCGGACGCGGCTCTCGCGTTTTTCCTTCCTCGCCTTGGCCATGCTCTTCACAATCGCCTCCGCCTTTCTGATATCGGCCTTTTGCGTCTTTTTGCTTCCGCCGCGCAGCAGGTGCAGAACTGCCCCGCCGCCTATCGTGTAATAGAGGCGGTAGCCTTGGCCGACGTTGATTCTGACCTCGCTGACCCCGTCGCCGACGCTTCTCCGGTCGCCAAGAAGCCCGGATTCGATACGGACAATCCGGTCGACGATTGCCTTCTTGGCGATTTTGTCGGTCAGACCATCGAGCCACGAATCGAACGATGCGGATCGTTGAACATCGTACGGCACCTGACGCTTTTAGGCGTCACCTAGGCTGCTGGCAATCAAAAGCGTCGGACACGCGACAGACCGGTCCAGCCCCTGCTCTTCCAATGTAGGATTTCGTCTGTCACCATCCCCGACTCGCGGCGCCTCGGCGGCCCGCGCCGGCTCTTTCGACTGTCGATCTCTCCGCGCTTCACCCCGCTCGCCTCTTTGCGCCTTTGCGCCTTCGCGCGCAAATCCCCCTTCCTGAAAACAAAGGGTTTTCCCGCACGATATAAGGGTATTCTGTGTGCTTCCGCCCCAAAGGTTCAGCCGAAGGTTTTTCGCCCCAGGGGAGCTGAAACTATGAACCTTCCGGCCCCGCGCCAAGGGGTGACGAAGCGAATTGTCGGAGTCGTCAGGTTTACCCTGGCTCCGGCTGCGGCAAGCCCTCAGGCCCGCTTCGCCGTCAGCCGCCAGGGCAACCCGGGCAGCTTCACCATCGGCTTGCCGCAGATCGTGCAGCTGGTGACGAAATGGCCGCCTTCCCAATGGCTGGTCTTGGTGTCGGCGGCGTGGGTGCCGAGCCAGTCGTGGAGGCTCATGAGCTCTTTTCCTCTGCATTGCCCCCGGATTGGCGGGCGATCGCCGCCTCGACCGCGATCAGGCCGTCCTCGCTGGCCACGGCAAGGTCGATCGGGCGGCCGCTCAGCGCCTCGTCATGGCTGTTGAGGAAGGTGCGGACGGCCTCGACGCTGCCGAGAGCCGCCTGCGCCGAACGGACGGCGCGCCCCTGGCGCACGCTCTCGTCGAGCGACAGGACGGGGCCCTTCCTGGCCCTGCGGAAGCCGCCGAAGCTCATCCTTCCTCCCCCGCCGGCACGGGGGCGCAAGCGGCGTTGACGCTGTAGCGGCCCGCCAGGTCGTAATGGACGAGCCGTGCCTCGGCGGATGTCGCGGCGCGCGCCATCGCAATCGCCGCGCGCTTGCGGCCGATCCAATATGCCTTGTCCATCATGTCACCCTGGTAAGCGGCAAGCGAGAGCACGGCAGCGTCTCTCTGTCACGGGGCGCTTGCGCGAAGGAAGCTGGTGATGGGCGGGGCCTAGCATGGCAGGGCCGGAATAGCGATTGAATTCGCCTAGTTGCCCAGTCCGCCGGCCACCCGCTCCAGCCCCGCGAGGATATGCGGCCAGCCGCCGCTCATCCCCTGATAGCCGGCCTCGTCCTCCGGGCGGAACCCCGATTGCTCCATGCGGACCAGGGTGCCGCCCTGCGTCGGCGTCAGCGTCCAGGTGACGAGCGTCCTGAGGCCGCTGTCGCTTTCGGTGCCGTCGCCCCAGCGATAGGCGAGCCGCTTCGGCGAATCGAGCTCGGTCACCTCGCAATTGGTGATGCCCGACCAGCCGGGCATCGGCCTGGCGCGGAACTGGAACCTGTGGCCCGGCTCGGCCTCGAAATCATTCTCCATCAGCCAGTCGGCGATCAGCGCGGAGGTGGTGAGCGCGCGCCAGATCTTCTCGGGGCTGTGCGGCATCTCGCGCTCGACGACGATGCTCTTCGTGGCCTGTTGCGTTCCGGCGTCGGTCATTGGTCCATCCTTTTCAAGAGATCCTCGAGCGCGTCGAAGCGCCCCTCCCAGAACATGGCGTAGCGGGCCACCCAGCCGAGCAGCGGCTTCAGCCCGTCGGCGCGCGCGCGATAGTGGGTCTCGCGGCCCGCGGCGCGGCCCTCCACCAGGCCGGCGCGGCGCAGCACGCCCAGATGCTTGGAGACCGCCGGCTGCGATACGCCCGCATGGCTTGTCAGCGCCCGCACGGTCAGCGCGTCGCCGCCCGCGAGCCGCTCGAACAAGGCCCGGCGGGTCGGATCGCCCAGGGTCCGGAACAGAAGGTCGGAGGCCGCGTCCATGCGCAATTCATAACCCACCAGTTATGAATATGTCAACACCCCTCTCTCGTGGATAGATTGTATAGTGCGGGGCCGACTCGGAGGAGCCGCTCATGACCGACCGCCGCGCCGACCATCCGATCGACCCGCTCTTCCTAGACCGCTGGTCGCCGCGCGCCTTCGACGGCTCGGAGGTGCCCGACGCCGACCTTGCAACCATGTTCGAGGCGGCGCGCTGGGCGCCATCGGCGTTCAACTCGCAGCCCTGGCATTTCCTCTACGCCAAGCGCGGAGACTCGAACTGGGAGCGGTTCCTCTCCTTGCTCATCCCCTGGAACCAGAGCTGGGCGCACACCGCCTCGGTGCTCGTCTATATCGTCTCAGACAGCCTGCCGATGACGGACAAGAACGGGGCGCCGAAGGAATCCAGCACGCACAGCTTCGATGCCGGCGCCGCCTGGGTCAGCCTCGCCCTCCAGGCGACCCGCATGGGCTATCACGCCCACGGCATGTCGGGAATCCAGTACGACCTCGCCCGCGCCGCGCTTGGCCTGCCGGAGCGCTACGTCCTCAACGCCGCCTGCGCGATCGGCCGCGCCGGCGATGTCGCCCAGCTCGACGAGAAGCTCCAGGCCCGCGAGCACCCGTCGGACCGCAAGCCGCAGAGCGAATTCGTCCATGCGGGACGCTTTCCCTGAGGGCTTGCGCCGCGCCGCCAAAGGGTGAACATTCCGCTGCTGGCTTTGAGGGGGCGCAAGCGGATGACGGTTGAAACGGGCAGGGGAAGCGGCCGCATGGTCACTTTGCCCGCGCGGCCCGAGCCGATCCGGGTCGCGGTCGAAGAGACCGCGATCGTCGTCATCGACATGCAGAACGCCTATGCCTCGCCCGGCGGCTATGTCGATCTCGCCGGCTTCGACATAAACGGCGCGGCGGGGACGATCGGGCAGATCGCCAAGGTGCTGGAGACGGGCCGCGCGGCGGGCGTGCAGATCGTCTATCTGCAGAACGGCTGGGATCCGGACTATGTCGAGGCGGGCGGGCCGGGCTCGCCCAACTGGCACAAGTCGAACGCGCTCAAGACCATGCGCGCGAGGCCGGAGTTGCAGGGCCAATTGCTGGCCAGAGGCGGCTGGGATTACGAGTTGGTCGAGGCGCTTGCACCGCAACCGGGCGACGTCGTCCTGCCGAAGACCCGCTACAGCGCCTTCTTCAACTCAGCATTGGATTCGACCCTGCGCGCGCGCAATATCCGCAATATCGTCTTCGTCGGCATCGCCACCAACGTCTGCGTGGAGAGCACTTTGCGCGACGGCTTCCACCTCGAATATTTCGGGGTGATGCTGGAGGACGCGACCCACCATCTCGGCCCCGACTTCATCCAGGCCGCCAGCGTCTACAATGTCGAGCAGTTCTTCGGCTGGGTCTCCACCGTCGCCGATTTCTGCGGCACGTTCGGCCAGATCCCGCACGATCAGGAGTAAGCAACATGCCCTTCGAACCGATCAATCCGCCGCAATTTCCGACGCCGATCGCGCCCTATTCGGCGGGGACCAAGGCGGGCGGCGCCGTCTATGTGTCGGGGACTCTGGCTTTGGGTCCCGGCGGCACGGTCCTCCATCCCGGCGACGCGGAGGCGCAGACCCGGCATGTGCTGGAGACGATCAGGATCACGCTGGAGGCGGCCGGCGCCTCGATGGCCGACGTCGCCTTCAACCATATCTTCCTGACCGACTGGGCGGACTATCCGGCGATGAACGCCGTCTATGCCGAATATTTTCCCGGCGCGAAGCCGGCACGCTACTGCATCCAGTGCGGCCTGGTGAAGCCGGGCCTGCTCGTCGAGATCGCATCCGTGGCGCATGTCGGCTGATGCCGGTCATCGGGGGTCTCTTTTATGAGGAGCACGGGCCGGCGGACGGCCCGCCGCTGATCCTGTCGGCGGGGCTTGGCGGCTCGGCCGCTTATTGGGCGCCGAACCTGGAGGCGCTGGCGGCGGCGCACCGCGTCATCCTCTACGACCATCGAGGCACCGGCCGCAGCGACCGGGCGCTGCCGCCCGGCGCGAGCATCGACGGCATGGCGGACGACGTGCTCGCGCTGATGGACGGCCTCGGCCTCGCGCGCGCCACCCTGATCGGCCATGCCGCGGGCGGGGCGATCGGCCTCGCCATCGCTCTCAGCGCGCCCGGGCGGCTCGAGCGGCTGGTGGTGATCAACGGCTTCGCGAAGGCCGACCGGCATTTCCGCCGCTGCATGGAAATCCGGCTGGCGCTGCTCCATGGCAGCGGGGTCGAAGCCTTCGTCCGCGCGCAGCCGCTGTTCCTCTATCCGGCGCGCTGGATCTCCGAGAATTTCGAACGCCTGGAAGCGCAGGAAGCCGACCATGTCGCGCACTTCCAGGGCGTGGACAATGTCGAGGCCCGCATCAACGCCTTGCTCGCCTTCGATATCGAGGATCGTCTCGGCGGCATCGCTACGCCGACCTTGCTGATCGCCGCCGAGGACGACATGCTGGTCCCCGACAGCTGCTCGGAACGCCTCCTCGACGGGCTGCCCGATGCCAGCCTGGATGTCATGCTCGGCGGCCACGCCTGCAACGTCAGCGAGCCGGACGTGTTCGCCAAGATTCTCGGCGCCTGGCTCGCCGGCGCGCCCGAAAGAGGAGTGCAATGATGGAAGTCGGTATCTTCACGCCGATCGGCAACAATGGCTGGCTGATCTCGGAAAATTCGCCGCAGTACATGCCGAGCTTCGACCTCAACAAGGCGATCGCGCAGAAGGCCGAAAGCTACGGCGTCGATTTCCTGCTCTCGATGATCAAGCTCAGGGGCTTCGGCGGCAAGACCGAATTCTGGGAATATAATCTGGAGAGCTTCACGCTGATGGCCGCGCTCGCCGCGGTCACCGAGAAGATCAGGATCTATGCGACCTGCCCGACGCTCGTCGTCCCGCCGGCCTTCTGCGCGCGGATGTGCAACACGATCGATTCGATCAGCCACGGCCGCTTCGGATTGAACCTGATCACCGGCTGGCAGCGCCCCGAATATAGCCAGATGGGGCTGTGGCCCGGCGACGAGCATTTCCGCAACCGCTACCAGATGCTCGGCGAATATGCCCATATTCTGCGCGAGCTCTGGGCGACGGGAGTCTCGGACTTCAAAGGCGACTATTACCAGATGGAGGATTGCCGGGTCCGCCCGCTTCCCACTGGCGAGATGAAGATCATCTGCGCCGGTTCCTCGGACGAGGGCCTCGCCTTCTCGGCGCAATATGCCGATTACGCCTTCTGCCTGGGCAAGGGGGTCAACACGCCGACAGCCTTCGCCTCGAACAACGAGCGGCTGATGGCGGCGACCGCGAAGACCGGCCGCGACGTCCGCATCTACGCCTTGTTCATGGTGATCGCGGCCGAGACGGACGAGGAAGCGATGGAGAAATGGATCTGGTACCGCGAGGGCGTCGACGAGGAGGCGGTGGCCTGGCTCGGCGCGCAGGGCGCGGCCGACAAGACCTCGACCACCACCAACGTCCGCCAGCTCGCCGACAAGGAAAGCGCGGTCAACCTCAACATGGGCACGCTTGTCGGCTCCTATGAGAGCATCGCCCGGATGCTCGACGAGGCGGCGACCGTGCCCAATACGGGCGGCGTCCTCCTCACCTTCGACGATTTCATCGAAGGGACCGAGAAGTTCGGAACGCGCATCCAGCCGCTGATGAAGAGCCGGAAGGCAGCGGCGTGATCGGGATATTCCTCAAGACCGTGGCCGCCCTGCTGGTCTGCCTGGTGGCGGCCGACCTGGTCGGCGTGGTCGTCTGCGTCGTCATCGACGTCGCCCCGCTTCGCTACGGCAGCGCGGCTTTGCCTTATGCGATCTGGCTCGTGCTCGGCGCCTTCGCCGGGTTCATCGCCTTCGGCTTCGCGGGCGCCTGGGCCTCGGCCAGCGGCAACGAGAAATGGGTGGATGAGCCGGGCGCGCCCCGCATCGGCAATGGAGTGCTCCTCGCCAGCCTGATCGTCATGCTGGCTTTGTGCGGGCTCTTCTACTGGCTCTATTGGTCGCGCGGTGTGGTCGGCGAGTATTTCGTGCCCGACAGCCTGCCCCACACGCTCACCTTCTTCCTTGCCGCGCTCGGCGCGATGCTCGCCGCGCGCTCGGCGCTGAAGCCGATGCCGGCCGCCTGATGGCGTTCACCCGCACCCAGGCGGGCGTCGCGGCCGGCATGGCGGGCGGACTGGCGGTCACCATCGCGGTCTTCGCCTGGCCGAGCCCGCCGCCGGTCGCGGCTGAAGCGGACGCGCGCATTTCGCTTTGGTTCGCCTGTTCGGTGACCGCCTTGTTCTGGCTGCTGATCGCGGTCGGGCGGCTGGCCGGGCACCGCTTCTTCACGCCCGAGGACATAGAGGGCGGCGGGCTCACCGAGGGCACCGCCAAGGCGAAGCTGCTGCAGACGCTGATCCAGAACACGCTCGAACAATGCCTGCTCGCCATTCCCGCTTATGGCGCGTGGCTGTGGCTGGCGCCGGAGGGAAGGCGCGGGCTGGTCGTGCTTTGCGCCGCCAGCTTCGCCATCGGCCGGCTGCTCTTCTTCGCCGGCTATGCGCGCGGCGCGCCGTTCCGGGCGCTGGGCTTCACGCTCACTTTCTATCCGACCGTCGGCCTCTATCTGTTTCTCCTGCCCGCGGCCGTCAGGCTCGCCTTCTCCTGACCATGACCATGCAGGCGTTGCGCATCAGCGGATCGCCGCCGATAATCGTCCTGCCATGAAAGTCTTGCGCATATTGCCGATCGTCTTCCTGCTCGCCGGCTGCGCCGGGCAGGTGCGCGACTTTATCGGGCCGCGCTCCTCGATCGTGCGGCCGCAGCTGATCCGCTACGGCTTCTCCTTGCCCGAGATCGCCTGCGTCGGCGAGCGGCTCGGCGAAGTGCTGACGCCCAGGCAGCTGCGCCTCCTCACCCGCGCCGCCGCCTCGGTGCAGCGGCCCTATCACGATCCCGAGCGCTTCTCGGCCCGCGACCTCGTCTTGGTGGCGCGGTCGATGGAGGACGGCCGGGTCGGCATCGAAGTCTCGCGGGCGCTCGATGCCTGCCGGGTGCGCATGGCCGGCGCGGCGGCGGCCACCGCGCCCGTCC
>JBKJZJ010000240.1:0-2762 GCA_046715355.1 Allosphingosinicella sp.
GGTGGTGGGGGGGGGGGGGGGGGCGCACGGCGGACAGATATCTAGCCTCACACGCCGAGCACCCCCTCCCTACCCTCCCCCTCCAGGGGGAGGGATTGAAGATGCACCTCGACACGCCCGCCATCATCCTCTCCGTCCGCCCGCATGGCGAGCATGGCGCGATCGTTCGCGCGCTGACGCCCGCGGCCGGCCTGCAGGCGGGCTATGTCCGCGGCGGCAAGTCGCGGCGCCTGCGGCCGGTCCTGATGGCGGGCAATCTGGTCCAGGCCGATTATCGCGCCCGCACCGACGAGCAGCTCGCTCACCTTTCGGTCGAACTGGTCCACAGCCGCGCTTCCTTCCTCTCCGAGCCGCTCGCCGCGGCCGGGATCGAATGGGCGACCGCGCTCACTGCCGCCGCCTTGCCCGAGGGCCAGCCTTATCCGCGTCTGTTCGAGGGGCTGGACGGCCTGCTCGCCGCGATCGAGGCGGCGCCGAGCGCGCGCGGCTGGGCCGCCGCTCTGATCCGCTACGAATTGCTGCTGCTCGGCGAGCTCGGCTTCGGGCTGGACGAGGAGGAATATCGCGCCTTTCCCGAGGGGATGCGCGAAGGCCTGCGCGCGACCGGCGACCGCCTCGCCCGCGACCTGCTGACCGACCGCCGGGCCGACGTGCTGGTGGCGCGCGAGCGGCTGGTCGAGCGGCTCAAGCGCATGGGTGCTTGATCTTGTCCGGCCGCCAGCACAGGAAGCGGATGTGAAAGAGCTCTTCCCCCACGCCGCGACCACCGGCGCGATCACCGTCCGGGTCTCGGTCAGCTTCCTCCCCGAGCAGTCCGAGCCCGGCAAGGGCCGCTGGTTCTGGGCCTATCATGTCCGCATCGAGAATGGCGGCGGCATGGCGGTGCAATTGGTCAGCCGCGAATGGGTGATCAGCGACGGCCGCGGCACCACCCACGAGGTCAGGGGCGAAGGCGTGGTCGGCGAGCAGCCGGTGCTCGAGCCGGGCGGCTCGTTCGATTATGTCTCGGGCTGCCCATTGGGCACGCCGACCGGGATGATGGAGGGCCGCTATTTCATGATCGCCGCGGACGGCGCCAGCTTCCCGGTCGACATCCCCCGCTTCCCGCTGATCGCGCCGGCGGTGACCAGCTAGGCGGAGGCCTCAGCCGGGCCCACCGCCTCGGCGTGCATTTTCTTGAGCTGGATGCCGTCGGCGAACATCCACAGCCAGCAGATGGCGAGGCCGGCAAAGGCCTGGTAATATTGCATCCAGGTCGCCGCGAAGCAGCCGGCGCAGATCGCGGCCTGGAGCGCGCCCGATCGGGTGCGGCCGAGATAGAGGCGGTGGGCGCCGGCGATGCCGAGCACCAGCCAAAGCGCATAAGCGATCTTGAGCGAGCGCGGGCCGACCGGTTGCCGGGCCTGTGCGGGCGGCTCCAGCTCCCGCTCCCCGGCCGGCTCGGCGCGGGCCGGCGCCGGGAAGACCTCGGTCTCGGCGGCGCGGTCGCCGCGCGACCGTTCGGAGGCAAGAAACGCAGCCCGCCGCGACTGGATCGCGCCGCCGCTCTCCTCGCTTATGCCCTTTCGCCCGAACGTCCGCGCCGTCATCGTCCCGCTCCTGAATCCAGCGGCCGGACCCTAGTGGCGAGGGGCAAAGATCGGGTTAATCGCTTTCGGCCTGGCGCAGCAGCTGCACGGCGCGGGCCATCAGGCTGGCGAAGCGGGCCTCCTCGACGGGCGCCGCGGGGTTGTTCCAGCTGCCGGTGACCGCGAACCAGGCGCCGGCGCGGCCGCGCACCAGCCAGGTCAGGTTGATGACGCCGGGCTCCGACCCGCCTTTATAGCCGAGATAGGCGAAATCGCCGCGCATCTGGGGGGCGAGGCCGGAATTGATCGCCAGGATCGAGTGCGCGGTCTCGTCGCCATTGGCCCTCAGCCAGTCCATCGTCCGCGCCAGATCGGCGGCCGAGGCGAACCATTCGACGCTGTCGATGTGGAGCGGGGCGCCGGTGAAGCGCGAAATGTCGACGCGGGCCGGATCGAGACCGGCATAATCGCGTTCGAGCAGGCGCCGCCGGCCCGCCTCGTCGGCCTGGAGCCAGAGGTTGAGCGCGGCCGCCGGCCCCGTCTTGATCGCCGACATTTCCAGCGTCGACAGGAACGGCCGGTTGCGCGCCGCCGCCTCGACCCCGATCCTCGCCATCATCCGCTCGACCGCCTCCCGGCCCACCACGTGGAGCAGCATGTCGGTGGCGCTGTTGTCGCTGATCGAGATCATCAACGAAGCGAGCGTGTGCAGGGTCACCGGCGCGCCGCGCGGCCAGGCGTGGAGCGTGCCGCCGGGTAGCGAGCGGCGGTCGAGCGTGACGACGTCGCTCCAGCGCCGCTCGCCGGCCTGCACCTGCCGGCTCAATTCGGCGAGGATCCACAATTTGAAGGCCGACCCGATCGCCAGCGCGCGGTCGGGCGCGAGGCTGGCGATGAGCACCGGGGCGGGGCCTCCCAGGCGGGCGACGGCGACGCTGGTCTGGCCGGGCAGGGCGCGTATTTCGCCGAGCACCGCGTCCAGCGTATCGCCCTTCATGTCGGCGCCCGTCAGCAGCAGGCCGGTCACGCGGTAAGGCGGCCGCGGCTCGACAACGAGGTTCATGCGGACGATGGCGCGCTCATAATCGATCTGGATCGCGCCCGATTGCGGCGAGCTCGGCTCGATCCGCGCGATCCCGCGTACCGCGCCATATTGGCCGAGGAACTGCGCCGGCACCGCGCGCATCTGCACCT
>JBKJZJ010000241.1:0-3388 GCA_046715355.1 Allosphingosinicella sp.
CGAGATCGCCGAGGCCCAGCGCCAGGCCCGCGCCTGGCTCGCCGACATCGCCGACCGCCGGGCGGCCTGACGACTACCCCTTCCGGAACGGCGTCATCCCGGCCAGCGCGCCGATTTCGTGCGCGACCGCGGGCCGCTCCCGCTCCAGATACTCCGCCACCGCCCGCCGGAACCCCGGATCGGCGATAAGATGCGCCGATAAGGTCGGCACCGGCCGGTAGCCGCGCGCCAGCTTGTGCGCGCCCTGCGCCCCCGCCTCCGCGCGCTGGAGGCCGCGCGCGATCGCGGCGTCGATCGCCTGGTAATAGCAGAGCTCGAAATGGAGGAAGGGCACCTCCTCGAGCGCGCCCCAATAGCGGCCGTAAAGCGCCTCGGCGCCGATCACGTTGAGCGCGCCGGCGATCGGCCGGCCCTCGCGCAGGGCGAGGATCAGCAGCAGCCGCTCCGCCATCCTCTCCCCGAGCAGCGAGAAGAAGGCGCGGGTGAGATAGGGATGGCCCCATTTGCGCGCGCCCGTATCCTGGTAAAAGGCCCAGAAGGCGTCCCAATGCGCCTCCCCGATCGCGGCGCCGGTCAGGTGGACGATCTCCAGCCCCTCCACCGCGGCCGCGCGCTCCTTGCGGATCGTCTTGCGCTTGCGCGACGACAAGGTGGCGAGGAAATCCTCGAAGCTCCCGAAGCCCCGGTTCAGCCAGTGGAACTGGCTGTCGGCGCGGATCAGCCAGCCGGCTTGGCTGAACAGCCGCGCTTCGGCGGGGAGGAGGAAGGTCGCGTGCGCCGAGGAAAGGGCATTGGCCTCGACCACCCGCTCCGCCGCCGCGATCAAGGCCGGTGCGAGGGCGGGATCGCGCGCCAGCAGGCGCCGGCCCGGCACCGGCGTGAACGGCACCGCGATCTGGAGCTTGGGATAATAAGCCCCGCCGGCGCGCTCGTAAGCGTCGGCCCAGCCATGATCGAACACATATTCGCCCAAGGAGTGGCTCTTCAGATAGGCAGGCATCACCGCCGCCGGCCGCCCGTCCGGCCCGTCGATCGCCACCGGCAGCGGGCGCCAGCCAGTCTCGACCGTCGCGCTGCCGGACTCCTCGAGCGCGGATAGGAAGGCGTGCGTGAGGAACGGATCGGCCTCACCGGCGCAGGCGTCCCAATCCGCGGGCTCGAAATCCGAGACTCCGCCGCCGATCCGCGCGACCACCGGCTCGCCGCTCATCGCGCCGGGTCCTCGTAGATGATCTGGTCGGCATGCTGGGCGGCCCGAGCCCGGTCGGCGAGCGAGCGCACCGTCCAGGTCAGCACGCGCAGGCCCTCACGCCGCCGCGCCTCGGCGAAGCGCGAGGGCAGATCGCGAACGTCGTAAGCGAGGAAATCCGCCTTGCTTCGCCACACGGCCAGCCGGCGCGCCACGCCGCCGCGCCATTTCCTCCCCCTTTCGGTGACCACCAGCCCGCGCAGGCGTTCGGGCGCGTGCCGCGCGAACCAGTGACCGACTTGGGGGTTGAACGACATCACCGCCACCGGCCCGGCATAGCCGCCCAGCGCGTCGGCGACCGCTTGGGCGAGCGCGCCGACCTCGCGGCCCGGCGCCTTCACCTCGATCAGCAGCGGCGCCCTCCCCGAGATCAGCGCCAATATCTGCGGCAGCGTCGGGATGGTCTCGTCGCAATCGCGCAGCCGGATCCGCCCCAGCTCCGCCGCCGAGCGCCCGCGCACATAGCCCTCATCCTCGGCGAGCCGGCCGAGCTCCTCGTCGTGGAAGACCATCGCCTGCCTGTCGCCGCTGATCTGGACGTCGAGCTCGATGCCGTGGCGCGCCTCGATCGCGGCTTCGAAGGCGGCGCGGCTATTCTCCGGCGCCGCCGCGCCATGCAGGCCGCGATGCGCGAAGGGCCGCGCGACCAGTGCGCGGACTTCAGCTTCTCTTGACGGCGACGACAGCATCGATCTCGACCGCGGCGCCCAGCGGCAGGACCGGCACGCCGACCGCGCTCCTGGCGTGGCGGCCCGCCTCCCCGAACACGCGCTCCATCAGCTCCGAGGCGCCGTTGGCGACCTGCGGCTGCTCGGTGAAATGCGGGTCCGAGGCGATGAAGGCGCCCAATTTGACGATCCGCTCGACCCGGTCGAGCGCGCCAAGCGCCTTCTTCATCTGCGCGAGCAGCATCACGCCGCAGCGCTCCGCCGCCTCCCGGCCGTGGGCGACGTCATAATCCTCGCCGAGTAGCCCGGTGATCAGCGAGCCGTCGGCGCGGAACGGCAGCTGCCCGGAAATATAGAGGAAGCCGCCGGCCTCGACCGCGGGCAGGTAGGAAGCGACGGGCGCGGCGGGCTCGGGCAGCTGGATGCCGAGCTCCGCCAGACGGTCGGAGATGCTGTCGGTCATGGCCCGCGCCTAGGGCCGGGACGGCCGCATGGTCAAGCGGTCCGCGCCAAGACGGCGGCGAGACCCTCGCAACAGGATATTCCCCCGTCGGCCGACCTTGGCGGGCAAGGCGAAGTCTCTTGAAGACTCCTCGCGAATGGAGTCACTCTATCGCCAAATATAGGAGAGCCGAATCATGCCGGACGATAACAACCAGGCGAATGACGTCGAGGATCATGACGAGGGCTGCGACGATCTGTGCGATCACCACATCGAGCTCGACGAGGATGAGATCACCGGAGACGAGGATCTGCCCGCCGCGACCGGCGGAGTCGAGGAATAGCGGGCCGGCGATCGACCGCGCGGCCGGCCCGCCCGCCAGAGGGGGAATGAGATGGCCTTTTCACTGACTTGGCTCGCCGACGTGCTCAGGGCCGCCGGCCTCAAGGTCGCCGAGCAGCCGGGCTGGCAATCGCGCGGCCGCGGCCCGATGGGCAGCGTGCGCGGCGTGATCTGCCACCATACGGCCGGCCCGAAATCCGGGATCATGCCCAGCCTCAAGGTGGTCACCGAGGGCAGGCCGGGCCTCGACGGGCCGCTGGCGCAGCTCGGCCTGGGCCGCGACGGCACCTGGTTCGTCATCGCCGCCGGCCGCGCCAACCATGCCGGCGCCGGCGCCTGGAAGGGCATCACCGCCGGCAATATGAGCTTCATCGGCATCGAGGCCGAGAATCAGGGCATCGCCGCCGATCCCTGGCCGGCCGTCCAGGTCGACGCCTACAAGAGAGGCGCCGCCGCCATCCTCAAGAAGCTCGGCGCCCCGGTCGAGATGTGCATCGGCCACAAGGAATGGGCGCCGCGCCGCAAGATCGACCCCAGCTTCGACATGGACGAGTTCCGGGCCGACGTGAAGGCGATCATGGCCGGCGGCGGCAGCGTGCTGCCGCCGCATACCCCCACCGCTGACCAGAAAACGCCGCCCCTGCGGCGCCGCGACCCCGGCGATCCGGGCAAGCTCGTGCAGGCGAA
>JBKJZJ010000242.1:0-3955 GCA_046715355.1 Allosphingosinicella sp.
TCCCTCTCCCCTCCAGGGAGAGGGGTCAAGGCTCGTCGCGCGCGCCGAAGGCCGGAGCGTAGTCCGCCGAGCCCTTGAAAGGGGGAGCGGGAACGGGGCGAAGCCAGAGGGCCATGAAATAGGGGCCCGCATAAGGGGAAGCGAAGGGCGCCGCCGCTTCCGCCGAAAATCCGAAGCGGGAATAATAATCCGGTTCGCCGAGGACGAACACCATTTCCTCCCCCAGGGCGTCAGCCGTTGCGAGCGCGGCGCGGATCAGCTCCGAGCCAATCCCGCTGCCCTGGGTTCCAGGGCGCACCCCCACGGGTCCCAGCCCGAGCGCTCGAAAGGCGGTGCCGTCGCCCGACACGCTCATCCGGCTGAGCAGGACATGGCCGACGACTTCGCCCGCCTGCTCCGCCACCAGCGAGATTTCGGAATCGAAATCCCCGTGGAGGCGGGCGACGAGATCGGCTTCCGCGGCGGTCGGGAAGGCGGCGAGATGAACGGACCGGATCGCCTCGGAATCGTCGTCCGCCTCCGGCCTGACGGTCAGGGTCACGTCGTCGCTATGTCCGGGGCGTCCTCCGCCTTCATTCCGACGACGTTGTAGCCGGCGTCGACATGGTGGATCTCGCCGGTGACTCCCGAGGCGAGGTCGGAGAGAAGGTAGAGACCGGCGCCGCCGACATCCTCGATGGTGACGTTGCGCCGCAGCGGCGAATTATACTCGTTCCATTTGAGGATGTAGCGGAAGTCGCCGATCCCGCTCGACGCCAGCGTCTTGATCGGGCCGGCCGAGATGGCGTTGACCCGGATATTCTCCGGCCCGAGGTCCATCGCCAGATATTTGACGCTGGTCTCGAGCGCCGCCTTGGCGACCCCCATCACATTGTAATGCGGGATCACCTTCTCGGCGCCGTAATAAGAGAGGGTCAGCAAGGCGCCGCCGTCCGGCATCATCGCCCGCGCCCGCCGCGCCACCGCGACGAAGCTGTAGGCGGAGATGTTCATGGTCGTCAGGAAATTCTCCAGGCTGGTGTCGACGAACTGGCCGCGCAGCTCGTTCTTGTCGGAAAAGCCGATGGCGTGGACGAGGAAGTCGATCGTCTGCCAGCGCGCCTTCAGCACCCCGAAGGCGTTGTCGAGATTGGCCATGTCGGCGACGTCGCAATCGATCAGGAATGGGTCCCCCAATTGCTCGGCGAGCGGGCGCACGCGTTTTCCCATCGTCTCGCCCTGATAGGAGAAAGCGAGCTCGCCGCCGTGCGCGGACAAAGCCTTGGCGATCCCCCAGGCGAGCGATCGGTCGTTGGCGAGGCCCATGATCAGGCCTCTCTTTCCCTCCATCAGGCCGGTCATTCGTCTTCCCCCTCGATCGCCAGCTCGGCCTGCTCCTCGGCCTCGTGCTCCGCCTCGGCCGCGGCTTCCTCCTGCACCACGGCCGCGACATCCTGCGCAGTCGGCCGCGGCGTATCCGCGAGCGCTGCGTTCAGCTCCGCGCCGATAACCAAGCCCAGCCCGATAACGAAGAAGAAAATCAAGGCGATCATCACCCCGGCGAGGCTGCCATAAGTGGAGTCGTAGCCGCCCAGGCTCGACAAAAGCACCGGCAGCAAGGCGGTGGTCGCCACCCACCAGATCGCGACAAAGGCCGCGCCCGGCCATTTGCGGCAGCTCTTCCCGCGATAGCGTTTCGGCGTGAGGATGTAGAAGAGCAGATAGAGCGAGACGAACAGGACCAAGGCCGGCGCCACCTGCAACAGGGTCAGCAGCCCGACCAGGCCGGCGGCGCCCGGCACCCAGTCGACCAGGAACTTCTGCGCGCCCGAGAGCAGGAACGAGGCGCTGAACGCGATCATCGCCGCGATCACCGCCAGGATGATGATGCCGATCGACCAGAGCCGATATTCCCAGAACGGACGGCTGTAGCTGATCCCGTAGGCGCGGCGGATGATGTCGCGGATCGTCTCGATAAAGCTTGCCGCGGTCCACAGGCCGACCAAAGCGCCGAGCCAGAGCAGATTGCCGTTCCGCGCCTGCAGCACGTCGCTGATCGGCGTCCTCAGCACGTCGGCGACGTCGGGCGGCATGGTGACGAGCAAGGCATTGACCGCGGCCATCCCTTCCGCGCCCTGGCCGAACAGGCGCGCCAGCGCGGCGCCGACGATCACGAACGGGAACAGGGACAGCAAGGCGAGATAAGCGAGGTTGCCGGCATGGATGAAGCCGTCGGAATAGACGCCGATCGCGACCCGCTTGATCACCTTCCAGGCGGTCGAGCCTTCGCGGCTCCGGTCCCGCACCGTCCCCGGCCGCGCCTCGGCTACCGCCAGCGCCAGCTCCTTGCGTCTCGCTTCGGGCGATGCGGGAGAGATGTCGCGCATTGGGCGTTAAACGCCGAGCCCCGCGCGAGGGTTCGTCTTGCCCCGCCCGGGCCAGGTTTCGAGGAAGCTGGCGAGATCCGGATCGTCGGGCACCTCGACCATCAGGGTGACGAGCTGGTCGCCGCGGGCGCTGCTTTTGGCGGTGAAGCCCTTGCCCTTGAGGCGCAAGATCTTGCCCGAGCCCGATCCCCTGGGCACGCTCAGCATCACCGGCCCGTCGACGGTCGGCACGCGCACCTTGCCGCCGAGCACGGCCTCGTCGATCGAGATTGGCAGATCGAGCCGGATATTGTCTCCCTCGCGGCGGAAGAAGCGGTGCGGCTTGATCTGGATGGTGATGAGCGCGTCGCCATTGCCGGCCGGCCCCTCCTGGCCCTGGCCGGCGAGGCGGATCTTGGTGCCGTCCTCGACGCCGGGCGGCAGCTTGATGTCGAGCGTCTTGCCGCTGCCGAGCGTGACGCGCTGGCCGGAAAGCCGGGCCGCGTCCTCGAACGCGACCTCGAGCCGATAGCCGGCGTCGGCGCCCTTTTGCGGGCGCGGCGGGCGCCGTCCGAAGCCGCCAAAGGGTCCGCCGCCGCCATCGCGTCCGCGGCGGCCGGCGCCGCCGAAAAGCCCCTCGAACAGATCCGAAATGCCCTCGGCGTCGCCGCCGAATTCGAACGGCTCGCCATTGGGCCCCCGAAAGCCGCCGCGTCCGCCGCCGGCGTGCCGCCCGCCGGGGCCGCCGCCGAAGCCGAAGGGCATTTTGGGATTGCCCTCCTCGTCGATCTCGCCGCGGTCATATTGGGCGCGCTTGTCCTTGTCGGTCAGGATGTCATAGGCCCGCGTCACCCTGGAAAAGCGTTCGGTCGCCTTGGGATTGTCCTTGTTCTTGTCGGGATGCAGCTCCTTGGCGAGCTTGCGATAGGCCTTCTTGATCTCGGCCTCGCTCGCGCCGCGCGCGACGTTCAGCTGCGAATAGAGATCGGCCATCTTTCGGCTAGTCCTCGTGACGCTCTGCGACAGGGGGGAGATGGGCCATGTTCCCGGGGGGTGCAAGGGGATTGGCCCGGGCCGCGCCGGCTTGTAGGAACCGGCCATGGCCGCCGATCCGCATCAGCTGTTCGAAGACTGGTTCGCGCAGGCGCGCGCGGCCGAGCCGAACGATCCGGAAGCGATGGCGCTCGCCACCGCCGATGCGCGAGGGCGGCCGTCGGTGCGGATGGTGCTGCTCAAGGGCCATGATGCGCGCGGCTTCGTCTTCTATACCAACCAGAGCAGCCGCAAGGGCGCGGAGCTGGCCGGCAATCCTCGCGCGGCCTTGCTCTTTCACTGGAAGTCGCTGCGCCGGCAAGTCCGGATCGAGGGCGGCGTCGAGCCGGTGAGCGATGCCGAGGCCGACGCCTATTTCGCGACTCGCGGGCGCGACAGCCAGCTCGGCGCATGGGCCTCCGACCAATCGCAGCCGCTCGATGCGCGCGAGACCTTCGAAGCGCGCTACCGGGAGCTGCGTGCCCGCTACGAAGGCGGGGAGGTGCCGCGGCCGCCGCACTGGTCGGGCTATCGGGTCGCTCCGGAGCGGATCGAGTTCTGGAACGACCGCGCCCACC
>JBKJZJ010000243.1:0-16607 GCA_046715355.1 Allosphingosinicella sp.
GGGTCGGCGCGGTCATTGCCGGGGTGCTCCTGTTCACCGTGCTCGACGCCCGCCGCCGCGCACCGTCGGCGCCGGCGGTGAAGGCGCGCGCCTCCGATCTGGCGGGCTCGTCCGCGCCGCCGCCGCCGCTCTACGTGCCGCCGGAATTTCCCCAGAGGGTCGAGTTCGTGGAGGCGCCGGCCCCGCTTGCTCCGCCCGCGCCGGCCCCGGAGCCTCGGATCGTCTACGTCCCGCAGCCCTATCCGGTGCCGGCGCCCGCCCCGGTCGCGGAGGCCCCAGCGCCGCCGCCGCGCGTCGCCAACGAACCCACTTTGGTGTTCGACGCCGGTGCGCTCGCGAGTGCCGCGGCGGCCGCCGCATCGGGAGGCGAAGGCGAGGGCGCAGTCACGGCCGCGTCGGCCGCCGGGACCGCCACTTTGGGGACGCGCACCCGCGCCGGCGTGCTCGCCAACCGCAACACCACGGTGGCGCAGGGGACTTTGATCCCCGCCGTGCTCGAGACCGCGCTCGATTCGACCCGGCCGGGCTTCGCCCGCGCGATCGTCTCGCGCGACGTGCGCGGCTTCGACGGCAGCCGGGTGCTGATCCCGCGCGGCAGCCGGCTGATCGGCGAATATCGCTCGGAGGTGGCACCGGGGCAACGCCGCGCGCTGGTCATCTGGACGCGGCTGATCCGCCCCGACGGAGTGACGATCGCGATCGCGTCGCCCGCCGGCGATCCGCTCGGGCGCGGCGGCATCCGCGCCAGCGTCAACACGCATTTCTTCGAACGCTTCGCCGGCGCGATCCTCCAGTCGGGCCTCGACATCGGCGTCAACCTCGCCTCGCGCAGCGGCGGCGGCGACACCATCATCTTGCCGGGCGCCCAGGGCGCCGCCGGCCAGATCATCCAGCCGCAGCAGTTCACGCCGACGCTCACCGTGCGCCAGGGCACCAGCATCTCGATCTTCGTCGCTCGCGATCTCGATTTCACCGGGGTCGAGAACCGGCGATGAGCATCGCCGCCGTCGCGAGCGCCAAAGAGGGGGAGGGCGTCTATCTCCGCTCCTATCTGGCGCCACTGACCGGCATGCTGGCGCGGCCCGACGTCACCGACATCTACGTGAACAAGCCCGGCGAGCTCTGGGTCGAGACGACGGGCGGCGAGATCGAGCGCCACGACGCGCCGCGCCTCGACGAAGCGACGCTGGCGCGGCTTGCCCGGCAGATCGCGGCTTTGTCGCACCAGGGGATCAGCCGCGAGCATCCCTTGCTCTCGGCGACCCTTCCCGATGGCGCCCGCGTGCAGGTGGTGGCGCCGCCCGCCACGCGCGGCCCGCTGGCGCTGGCGATCCGCAAGCATGTCTCGCCCGAGCTCAGGCTCGACGATTATGTTGCCGCCGGCGCCTTCGCCGAGACCCGGGGGCGGGAGGGAATGGACCGGTCGGAGGTCGACCGCGCTTTGGCGGCGCAGCTCCAGGCCGGCGACATTGCCGGCATGCTCGCCGCCGCGGTCAAGGCGCGCAAGAACATCCTCGTCTCGGGCGGCACCTCGACCGGCAAGACCACCTTCCTGAACGCCCTGATCCGGGAGATCCCGGCCGCGGAGCGGCTGATCCTGATCGAGGACACGCCCGAATTGTTCGTCGCCCACGACAATGTCGTCGGCCTGCTCGCGGCGCGCAGCGCGCTCGGCGAGGCGGAGGTGAGCGCCAACGACCTGCTCGCCGCCTCGATGCGGATGCGGCCCGACCGCATCATCCTGGGCGAGTTGCGCGGGCCCGAGGCCTTCGCCTTCCTGCGCGCGATCAACACCGGCCATCCCGGCTCGATGACCACGGTCCACGCCGATTCGGCCGAGCGCGCGGTCGAGCAGATCGTGCTGCTCGCGCTCCAGGCCGGCACCCAGCTCAATCGCGACGACATCCGCCATTATATCGGCCGCACGGTTGACGTGTTCGTCCAGCTCGATCGGACCGCGGGCCGCCGCCGCGTCGCCGAGGTGGTGCTCAGCCACTGATCGCCTATGTCCGATTCGATGTCCGACCTGCCCGACGCCATTCCCGCCGCCACGCTCGTGCTGATGCGCGAGGCCGGGGCTGGTCCGCCCGAATTGCTGGTCACCGAGCGGACCGGGGCGATGGCCTTCGCCGCCGGCGCGCTGGTCTTCCCCGGCGGGCGGATCGATCCGGACGATCATGCCACGGCCGCCGGCTTCCCCTTGCCCGACGCGGCCGCGCGCATCGCGGCCATCCGCGAGACGATCGAGGAGACCGGCCTCGCGCCGGGCCTCAGCCCCGCGCCCGGCGCCGCCGCGGCCGCGGCGCTGCGCGAGGGGATCATGCGCGAGCAGCCGTTCGCGCCTTTGCTCGCCGCCTTGGGGCTGGCGCTCGATCTCGAGGCGCTGACTCCGTTCGCGCGCTGGTGCCCCAATTTCCGCGAGACGAGGCGCTTCGACACCCTCTTCTTCCTCGCCGAGGCGCCGGCCGGCGCACCCGAGCCCGTGGTCAGCGAGCGCGAGGCGGTGCGCGCCTTCTGGGCGAGCGCGGCGGATGTCCTGGCCGAGGTCGAGGCGGGGGCCGCGCACGTCATCTTCCCGACCCGGCGCAACCTCGAGCGGCTGGCGCGTTTCGCCTCGATCGCCGAAGCGCGCGCCGATGCGGCGCGCCACCCGGTCGCGCGGATCACGCCCTGGATCGAGGAGAAAGCCGGAATTCCCCATGTCTGCATCCCCGGCGGCATCGGTTATCCAATCACCTCCGAGCCGCTGGAGACGGCGCGGCGGCGCTGAGGGCGGGGATGCGCCTCCGCCGGCTCATCCTTCCGGCCATCCTCCTCGCGGCGCTGGCGGCGGCCGGCCTGATGATCAGCGACTATGCGCGGCTCCACCCCGAAAATGTGCCCTGGGCCGCGCTCGACCTGCGCCGCCCGATCGGAACTTTCACCGGGCGCAAGCTCGCCGCGCTCGGCGAGGATCCCGCGCGCTGCCGGGCGCTACTGGCCGAGGCCGGCCTTCGCTTCACGGCATTGCCGGCGCGGGCCGAGGGGCCGCAATGCGGCTATGCCGACGCCGTCCGCCTGGCCGGCGGCGCCTTGCCCGGCGATGTCGGCACGGCCTGCCCGGTCGCGGCGGCGCTCGTCCTTTGGGAGCGGGAGATCGTCCAGCCGGCGGCGCGCCGCCATTTCGGCCGCCCGGTCGCCGCGATCGACCATTATGGCAGCTATGGCTGCCGCCGTCTCTACGGCCGGGAACAGGGCGGCTGGAGCGAGCATGCCCGCGCCAACGCGCTCGACGTCGCCGGCTTCCGGCTCGCGGACGGGACCCGGATCGCGATCGCCGCCGACTGGGGCGATCCCGGCGCCAAAGGCCGCTTCCTTCGCGAGGTCCGCGACGGCGCCTGCGCGCTGTTCGCGACCGTGCTCTCACCCGACTACAACGAGGCCCACCGCGACCATTTCCATCTCGATCAGGCGGCGCGCGGCGGCGGCTGGCGGGCGTGCCGCTAGCCAGCCGGCTTGCCAGCCGCAGCGCCAGCCAAGGCTGGTGACCCCTACGGGAATCGAACCCGTGTTTCAGCCGTGAAAGGGCCGCGTCCTAACCTCTAGACGAAGGGGCCGTGAGGCGAGCCGCGCCTTAAGGGCTGGGCGGCGGAGGGTCAAGCAAGGGGTCAGCCGCCCCGGCCGTGGCACACCGCCTGCAGCTTGTTGCCGTCGGGATCGCGGACATAGGCGCCGTAATAATGCGCATGATAATGCGGCCTGAGGCCCGGCGCGCCCTCGTCGCTGCCGCCATAAGCGAGCGCCGCGGCGTGGAAGGCGTCGACCGCCGCCCGGCTTCCGGCGAGGAAGGCGGCGTGGGTGCCGTTGCCGCTGCTCGCGGGCTTGCCGTCATACGGGCTGACGATGAACGTTTTCGGCCCGGCGAGCGTGCCGTAGACGAGCGTGCCGGGCAGCGCGAACGGCGCCTGGAAGCCAAGCGCGGCCATCACCGCGTCGTAGAAGGGACGCGCGCGTTCGAGGTCGTTGGTGCCGAGCGTGACGTGGCTGAACATGGCGCTTCCCCTCAATCGGCCCAGGCGGCGTCGTCGAGGTGGAGCTCGGCCGCGTCGCCGCCATTGTAATCGTCGCGCTTGATCTTGCCGGCCAGCCAGAGGCGGCGGTGCGGCGGGGCGGCGAGCAGGGCCTCGCCCAGCGGACTGTCGGCCATGCGGAAGGCGATCGCCTTGACCCGGCGGCCGTCCTCGGCGGCGGCGATTACGCGCAAATGGCCGTTGCCGACGACGTCCGCCTTGACGATGCCGACCGGGCCGGCGGCGACGCGCGGGCCCGGCCAGCCGGCGCCATAGGGCCCGCCCGCCTCGATCGCCGCGCAATAAGCGGCCGAGACGCCGCCCGGCGCGAGCAAGGCGTCGAGCAGCAGGGCGCGGTCGTCGCGGCTGCGGGCGACGTCGGCGCTGAGCCGTTCGTCGAGAAAGTCGGAAAGCGCGCCGATCCTGTCGCCGGCGACGGTGAGGCCGGCCGCCATGGCGTGGCCGCCGCCGGCGAGGAGCAGGCCCTCGTCCTTCGCCGCGAGCACCGCTGCGCCGAGATCGACGCCCGAGATCGAGCGGCCCGAGCCCTTGCCGACACCGTCCTCGCCAAGCGCGACGACGATGGCGGGGCGATGGAGCCTTTCCTTGAGGCGCCCGGCGACGATGCCGATCACGCCGGGATGCCAGCCCGAAGCGGCGACGAGCACGACGGCGCGGTTGCCCTGCGCCGTCGCGAGCGCTTCGGCGGCCTCGCAGACCTGGGCCTCGATCGCGCGCCGCTCCTCGTTGAGCCGGTCGAGCTCGGCGGCGATGCCGCGCGCTTCCTCGGGATCCTCGGTGGTCAGCAGGCGGACGCCGAGATCGGACTTGCCGACGCGGCCGCCAGCGTTGATCCGGGGCCCGAGCGCGAAACCCAGGTCGCGGCATTCGGGCGCGCGGCTGAGGCGGGCGGCGTCGGCCAGAGCGGCGAGGCCGCTGTTGCGGCGGCCCGCCATCACCTTGAGCCCTTGCGTCACGAAGGCGCGGTTGAGGCCCCGGAGCTGCGCCACGTCGGCCACGGTGCCGAGCGCCACCAGGTCGAGCGTTTCGATCAGCTTGGGCTCGTCGCGGCCCGCGAGGAAGCCGCGGGCCCTGAGCGTCCTGAGCAGGGCCGCGCCGAGCAGGAAGGCCATTCCGACCGCAGCGAGGTGGCCCTGGGCCGCGCCCTCCTCGCTCTCGTCGAGACGGTTCGGATTGACGATCGCGAACCCGTCCGGAAGGCTGCTGGCGCATTTATGATGGTCGACCACGATCACGTCGACCCCCGCCGCTTTGGCCATGGCGAGCGCCTCGAACGCCTGCGCGCCGCAATCGACGGTGACGATCAGCGTCGCGCCGCCCTCGGCGATGCGGACCAGCGCCTCGCCGGACGGGCCGTAGCCCTCCATCAGCCGATCGGGGATATAGGCCCGGGCGTTGAGCCCGAGCTCGCGCAGCAGGCGGATCAGCAAGGCCGCAGAAGTGGCTCCGTCCACGTCATAATCGCCGAAAATGGTGACCTGCTCGCCCGCCTGGACGGCGTCGGCGAGGCGTTCGGCGGCCTTGTCCATGTCGCGGAAGACGGACGGATCGGGCATGAAGTCGCGCAAGGTCGGGCGGCGATTGCGCTCCAGCGCCTCGCGGTTCACGCCGCGCGCGAGCAGCAGCTGGTCGACGAGGTCGTCGGGCTGGAAGCCGGGATCGCTGTCGTCCGCCGCCAGGCCCCGCCAGCGCCAGGGCTGGCCCATGATCGAGCGGCTCACGCCGCAGACGAAGGACGGGCTGGTCAGCATCTCCCGACCCTAGGCCTGGCCGGGACAAAAGGGAATCGGGCCGGGATATTCCCTGTGGAAAAGCCCGCGAGCGATGCTCAGAAGCCGTAGCTCACCGCCAGCGGCAGGCGCAGGGCGTCTGTGGGGATGGTGAGCTTGACCACGTCGAAGGTCGGCTGGCCGCGCAGCCGGTCGCCATTGGCCATGGCCCAGCCGTCGGCCGGCTGGCCGCCCGTGCCCATGTCGAACTGGTTGTTGCCGTTGGCGTCGTGCCAGATGGTGACGGCATAGTCGCCCGGTGCAACGTCGCCGATCTCGACGCTGAGGCTGCCGGCCGAAGGCGCGGTGACCACCCGCCCGGCGACGCGGGCCTGGCCCATGAACTGCTCGCGGGTCTGGACCTGGACGTAGAGCGTGCCGCCGGCGCGCAGGCCGGTGAGATCGACCGTGACCGGCCCGGCCTGCGCGGCGGCGGGCAGAACGAGCGCCAAAGCGGCGGCGGCGAGCAAGGGAAGGCGTTTCATATGTTCTCTCCAACGAATCAGAGAGAACTCTATAATGCAAAGTACTCCTTGACGCAAGCGCCTCGGTCTCCTTTCGTCTTGCCTCTTCTTCTCGCGCTCAGCCGTCGAAGCCGCCCGGCTCGTGGTCCGGGCGGTGCTCGCCCCGGACCCAGCGCACCGTTCCCGTGCTCGCGCGCATCACCACGGATTCGGTGGTGATGCAGGTCCGCCGCCGCTTCACCCCGTCGAGCAGCGAGCCGTCCGTGACGCCGGTGGCGGCGAAGATGACGTCGCCTTTGGCGAGATCGTGGAGTTGGTAGATGCGGTCGAGATCCTCGACCCCCCAGCGGCGGGCGCGGGCGCGCTCGTCGTCGTTGCGGACCAGCAGCCGGCCCTGGAACTGGCCGCCGACGCAGCGCAAGGCGGCGGCGGCGAGCACGCCCTCCGGCGCGCCCCCCGAGCCCAGATAGAGGTCGATGGTGGTGTCGGGATCGGTGACCGCGATCACGCCGGCGACGTCGCCGTCGGGAATCAGCTGGATGCCGCAGCCGAGCGCGCGCAATTCGGCGATCAGTTTCTCGTGGCGCGGCCGGTCGAGCACGCAGGTGATGATCTCGTCGGGGGCGACGCCCTTGGCCGCGGCGACCGCGCGGACATTCTCGCCCGGGCTCTTGGCGAGGTCGATCACGCCCTCGGGATAGCCCGGGCCGACCGCAAGCTTGTCCATATAGACGTCGGGGGCGTTCAGGAGGCAGCCTTGCTCGGCGATGGCGAGCACGGCCATGGCGTTGGCGCCGGCCTTGGCGGTGATGGTGGTGCCCTCGAGCGGATCGAGCGCGATGTCGATGCGCGGCAGGCCTTGCGGGGGATTTGGGCCCTGCGCCGCCCCGACGCGCTCGCCGATGAACAGCATCGGCGCCTCGTCGCGCTCGCCTTCGCCGATCACCACGGTGCCGTCGATGTCGAGCGTGTTCAATGCCGCGCGCATCGCCTCGACGGCCGCGTGATCGGCGGCTTTCTCGTCGCCGCGGCCGATTAGCTTGGACGCCGCCACCGCCGCCGCCTCGGTCACGCGGACCATCTCCAGCACCAGCACGCGATCGAGAACATGGCTTGTCTTGACCATCTTTTCTGTCATCCTTCGAGGCCGAACGGGGGCGTTCACGGGCAAGTAAGCGAGGCCCATGACAAAGTCGAGAACGCTCCCGGCGCTCCTCCTGCTCGCCATGGCCTGGCCCGCGGCGGCTTTCGGCCAGAGCCAGGCACTATATGATCCCGCTTATCGGGAGGCGCCCGCGCCGCTGCCCGGCAGCGATGCCGTCCCGACCATCGTCACCGCCGACGAAGCCGTGGCGATGGGCCGGCGCCAGGTCAGCGACCTGGTCGGACGCGGCTGCCCGCCGGGAACGACCGACAGCGAGGTCATCGTCTGCGGCCGCCGCCGCGAGGGCGTCTCGCGCTACCGGCTACCGCTGCCGATCGCGCCCGTGCCGGGGACCGGCGAGCAAGCGGGCGGGGAGCAGCTCGCCGCCATGGATGCGGGCAGCGGGCGCTGCTCGGCGGTGGGTCGCGACCAGCAATGCGGCGGCGGCTTCGACATGATCGGCATCGGCTTCGCGATCGCGCGCGGCATCGCCCAGGCGCTGGCCAACAGGGACTAGGGACGAGCCTAGCGCACCAGCACCTGCAGCGAGGGCGTCGCGTTGCCGAGGCTGGCGGGATCGTAGGCTACGGTGACGCCCCCAAGCTCGGCGGTGCGGTTGCGCAGCGAGTGTCCGCTCGTGCAGCGCCCGGCGCGGACCCGCGTGCCGAGCCGCACGGCCCGGCTGTCGCCGCCGCGGAAGCGGACCTCGGCGCTGACCAGCCGGATGTCGCCGCCGTCGACGCAGAACATGATCTCGCGCGGGACGCTGGTGACCCTGATCTCGAAAATCTGGCTGGCGGATCCGGCGGCGAGCGTGCGCGTGCCGACGCCAAGCCAGGCGCCCTCGCGCTGCGCGCCCGCCGGCGCCGCCAACAGGACTGTCCCCATCGCGGCCACAGCGGCCGCCTTCACGATCCTCATTCCCAAGTCTCCCCCATGTGGCCGCACGCGGGCGAGGCCGCCCGCGGGAGGAGAATAGCATAAGCGGGGGGCGGCGCAAAAGCGGGCCCTTCCCCGGGGCTGTCCGGATCACTAGAGAACCGGCAGGACGAGGATCGATCATGGCCGACAAGGACACCCCCAAAGCCGAAGCCGAGGCCGCGCCGCCATTCCCCACGCCCACCATCGAAGACCTCCAGCACTGGACCTTCGTGATGGGCCGGGCGCAGCAGCTGATGATGGAGCATCTCGCGCAGGCGATGGGCGAGGCGGCGGAGAAGGCGCCTGGCCGGGCCGAGAATGCGGCGGCCGGCTGGCCGGGGATGAGCCTGTTCGGCGATCCGGCGAAAGTGATGGAGGCGCAGGCGCAGATGTGGGCCGAGGGGCTCGATATCTGGCAGCGCGCTTTGAGCCAGGCCGCCGGCGGGGCGGAGGAGAAGAGCGCGCTCGCCGAGAAAGCCGACAAGGACAGGCGCTTCGCCGCGCCCGAATGGCGGGACAATCCGCTGTTCGACACGATCCGGCAGACCTATTTGCTGGTTTCGGAGCGGCTGCTCGGCTCGGTCGACGCGATCGAAGGCGTCGATGCGGCGACGCGGGAGAAGATGCGGTTCGCCACCAAGGCGTTCGTCGACGCGATGAGCCCCAGCAATTTCGCGCTGACCAATCCGCAGGTGCTCGAAAAAGCCATGGAGACCAAGGGCGAGAGCCTTCTCCACGGGCTGGAAAACATGCTCAAGGACCTGGAGAAGGGCCAGCTCACCCACGTCCAGCCCGGCGCGTTCGAGGTCGGGCGCAACATCGCGACCACGCCGGGCAAGGTGGTCAAGCAGACACAGATGTATCAGCTCATCCAGTACGCGCCGGCGACCGACCGGGTGCTGGAGGTGCCGCTGATCATCTTCCCGCCCTGGATCAACCGTTTCTACATCCTCGACCTCAACCCCGACAAAAGCTTCATCAAATGGGCGGTGGGCGAGGGGCTCACCGTGTTCGTCGTCTCCTGGAAATCGGCCGACGAGAGCATGAAAGACGTCAAGCTCGGCGATTATGCGCTCGCCCAGGCCGAGGCGATCGACGCGGTGCGGGAGTCGCTCGGCGTCGAGGCAGTGCACGCCATCGGCTATTGCGTGGCCGGCACGATGCTGGCGGCGACGCTCGCTTTGCTCGAGGCGCGGGGCGAGGCGGCCAAGGTCGCCAGCGCCACCTTCTTCACCGCGCAGGTGGATTTCTCGGAAGCCGGGGACCTCAAGCTGTTCATCGGCGACGAGCAGATGGAGCTGATCCGCCAGCTTTCCGCCGACAAGGGCTATCTCGACGGCCGCTACATGGCGGCGAGCTTCAACCTGCTGAGGGGCCGCGACCTGATCTGGAGCTACGTCACCAACAATTATTTGCTCGGGCAGGATTATCCGCAATTCGACCTGCTTCACTGGAATTCGGACACGACCAATCTGCCCGCCGACTGGCACCGCGCCTATCTCCAGCAGCTCTACCGCGAGAACAAATTGGTGCAGCCCGGCGGGATCGTCATCGACGGCACGCCGATCGACCTCAGGATCGTGAAGACCCCCACCTACGTCCAGGCCGGGCGCGAGGACCATATCGCGCCGCCGCAGAGCGTGTGGAAGATCACCCACCATTTTTCGGGGCCGATGCGCTTCGTGCTGGCGGGCTCGGGGCATATCGCCGGCGTGGTCAATCCGCCGGCCGCGCAGAAATATCAATATTGGACCAACGAGGCCAAGGCCGACACGCTTGAGCAGTTCATCGCCGGCGCGACCGAGACCAAAGGCAGCTGGTGGCCCGACTGGATCCAATGGATCCGCGCCATCTCGGAGGAAGAGGTGTTCGCCGCCGGCGTGCGGGTCCCCGGCAAGGGGCGGCTGAAGGCGATAGAGGACGCGCCCGGCAGCTATGTGAAGGCGCGCTAGGCCTCCTCAAGCCGCTGCAAAGGCTCGGTTACGACATTTATGTTGCAGCGCACAAAAAAGTGCTTGAAATCCGGAATCGGCGCTCCTATTTGTTGCACCGCAGCATAGGAGCGAACACATGGCTGATCAGGCCGTCGAGACCAAAGTGAACGAAGCCAAGGCGGATACGCCGCGTATCGCGGACGCCGTCAGGGCGCCCGTCGCCGAGGCCGCGAAGGCCGAGCCCGTGAAGGCCGTCGAGCCCAAGCCGGCCGCGTCCGCCAAGGCCCCCAGGACCCTGCGTGCCAAGCCGGCGAAGAAGCCGGCCGCCGCGCGCAAAGCCAAAGCCAGGGCCAAGCCGGCCCGCGCGGCCGCCAAGGTCGCCAGGATCGCCAAGGCCACCATCACCAAGCCGGCCCGCGCCGGCGCCAAAGCCGTCAAGACAGGAGTGAAGACCATGAACACCCAGACCCGTAAGGCTGCCGACGCCGGCTTCGCCGCCGCCGAGCAGATGAAGACCGTCGTGAGCGAGGCCAATGACCGCGCCAAGACCGCGATGGAGAAGAGCGCGAAGATCATCGAGCAGCTCGCCGAGCTCGGCCGCGGCAACGTCGAGGCGATCGTCGCCTCCTCGAAGGTCGCCGCCAAGGGCGTCGAGGGCCTGAGCCAGGACGCCGCCAATTACAGCCGCAAGAGCTTCGAGAATGCCAGCTCGGCGTTCAAGGGCTTCGCGGACGTCAAGTCGGCGACCGATTTCTTCAAGCTTCAGGGCGATTTCGCCCGCAGCGCGTTCGATGCCGCCGTCGCCCAGAGCGCCCGCGTCAGCGAGACCGTGCTGAAGCTGGCCGGCGACGTCGCCGAGCCGCTGACCAGCCGCTACACCGTGGCGGCCGAGCGTGTGAAGACCCTCGCAGCGTAACCCGCGAAGGTCCGAACCAGTAGAGAGGGCGGTCGCTCCCGTTGGAGCGGCCGCCCTTTTTGCGTGCCTATGGGACAGCTCACCCCTTGCCCGCCCGGGGCACCATGCCATATTTGTCGCGTTGAGATGCGTATGAGCGAGTCATGATCAGGGCGATGTCCGACGAGCGCAGGCCGGGCGACGGGGGCGACGGCGATGGAGGCACGGGCCTCGGCGTCGCCACCCGCACGCGCACCCGCACCAAGACGCCCTCTCCCTACAAGGTGCTGATGCTCAACGACGATTACACGCCGATGGAGTTCGTCGTCCACGTCCTGCAGAGCTTCTTCAAGATGAGCATCGAGGATGCGACGCGGGTGATGCTCCACGTCCACCAGCGCGGCGTCGGCGTGTGCGGCATCTTCCCTTATGAGGTGGCCGAGACCAAGGTCGCCCAGGTGATGGATTTCGCCCGCGCGAACGAGCACCCGCTGCAATGCACGCTGGAGAAGGCCTGAGCGCCCTTGACTCCTGTACGTCGTTACTTGGCCGGCGGCAGCCAGCCGCTCTCGAGGCTGGAGCGGTCGACGAAGTTGGATTCGCCGACCAGCCCGGCCTCGTCGAGGAGGCGGATCTGGCCGCCGGCATTGCGCTCGATGATCGCGTCGTCGACGAGCGCGCGCATCATCCGGTTGACGTGCACCGCGGTGAGGCCGGTGGCGTCGCCGATCTCCTCCTGGGTGAGCGGCAGCTGGATGGCGTCGCCGTCGACCAGGCCGAGCCGGCGCAGGCGCGCGAAAATCTCGCAGATCAGCGCGCCGACCCGCGCCCGCGCCGAGGTCCGCCCGATCGAGGCGAGCCGGTCGGCGAGCGCGACGCGCTCGGCCACTGAGAGGCCGAGGATCAGCGCGCCGAGCCGCGGATGATCGCCGATCAGGGCGCCGAGCCGCTCCCGGCTGAACGGGCACAGGATCGCGTCTCCGACCGCGGTCACCGTCTCCGGGGAATCGGCGAAGGCGAGCAAGGGCAGGCCCAAAATGTCACCCTGGAAGTGGAAGCGCATGATCTGGCGGCTGCCATTGCCGAGCACGACGCTCGAATGGAGCCAGCCCGAGCGGACGATATAGAGCTCGCGCGACGCCTCGTTCTCGCGGATGATGACGGCCCCGCGCCGGCAGGCGCGGTCCTCATCCTCCAGCTTGGCGAGCGACTGGTGCTCGGCGTCCGACAGCCGCACATAATGGCTGAGCCGCTCGGCTAGGCAACTTCCCCCCAAACCTGTCCTTCCCCCGGATGCGCGATCATGTTCGCCCCGTAACAATAGGTGCGAAACCGCCCCCATGCGCTGATCGAAATCAAGAGGACGCTCAATCGGCGGCGTTTTCCGCCGGCGTCGGCGGGCCACTTGCCTGGCGGCGGAGAAGGCGTAAGACGGCGGCCCATGGACAGGATCATCATCCGCGGCGGCAAGGCGCTCGAAGGCAGAATCCCGATTTCCGGCGCCAAGAACGCGGCCCTGACCCTGATGCCCTGCGCGCTGCTGACCGATGAGCCGCTGACGCTCAGGAACCTGCCGCGGCTCGCCGACGTCGACAGCTTCGGCCATCTGCTCAACGAGATCGGCGTCTCGACGGCGGTCGAGGGCTCGCGCAAGGGCGAGTTCGGGCGGGTGATGACCTTCCGCGCCGCCAATATCGCCTCGACCGTCGCGCCCTACGACATCGTACGCAAGATGCGCGCCTCGATCCTGGTGCTCGGGCCATTGCTGGCGCGCGCCGGCGAGGCGACGGTGTCGCTGCCCGGCGGCTGCGCGATCGGCAACCGGCCGATCGACTTGCATCTGAAGGCGCTGCAGGCGCTCGGCGCCGAGATCGAGATCGCCGCGGGCTACGTGAAGGCGGTGGCGCCCAAAGGCGGGCTCACCGGCGGCACGATCAGCTTCCCCACCGTCTCGGTCGGCGCCACAGAAAATGCGCTGATGGCCGCCGTCCTCGCCAAGGGCACGACGGTGATCGAAAATGCCGCGCGCGAGCCCGAAATCACCGATCTCGCCACCTGCCTGATCGCGATGGGGGCGGAGATCGAGGGGCTGAAGAGCGACACGCTCACCATTCACGGCAGGGACCGGCTGCGCGGCGCCACCCACGCGGTGATGCCCGACCGGATCGAGGCCGGCTCCTATGCCTGCGCCGCGATGATCACCGGCGGCACGGTCGAGCTGGTCGGCGCGCGCGAGGACCAGATGCACGCCATCCTCTCGGGGCTCGCCGACGCCGGCGCCGAGATCGCGCTGGGCAAGACCGGCATCACGGTCGGCGCCAATGGCGGGATCAAGCCGCTGTCGCTCTCGACCGCGCCTTACCCCGCCTTTCCGACCGACATGCAGGCGCAGTTCATGGCGATGCTGGCGCTGGCCGGCGGCACCAGCCTGCTGACCGAGACGATCTTCGAGAATCGCTACATGCACGTGCCCGAGCTCTCGCGCATGGGCGCCGACATCGAGGTGAGGGGCCGCTCGGCCGTCGTGCGCGGCGTCGGCGGCCTCATTGGCGCGCCGGTCATGGCGACGGATCTTCGGGCCTCGATGAGCCTGGTCCTGGCCGGCCTCGCCGCGCAGGGCGAGACCCAGGTCAACCGCGTCTACCATCTCGACCGCGGCTATGAGCGGCTCGAGGAGAAATTGCAGGCGGTCGGCGCCGATATCGAGCGGGTCAGCGACGGCTGAAATTCCCCCTCCCCGGCGGGGAGGGCGTAGGGGGAGGGGGTTCGGTCTCAGAGAAATATCTCCAACCGCGAACACCCCCACCCTACCCTCCCCCTCCAGGGGGAGGGGTTCTTGGTGCCCTGACGAAAATTAGTCCTGGAGCGTCTTGGAGAAGCGGTGGCTTGTGCGTTCGTAGCCGAGCCGCTCGTAGAAGGCGTGGGCGCGCAGGCGCCTTGTGTCGCTGGTCAGCTCGATAAGGCCGCAGCCCATGGCCGCGAGGCGCTTCTCCGCCTCGGCGAGGAGCGCCCTGCCTATGCCTTGGCCGCGCAGCTTCTCGGCGACCACCATCATCGTGATCCGGCCGACCGGGCGGGGGCGATGGAGGACCTGCGCACTAGAAGTGGTCAGCACGCCGGCAATCTCGCCCCGCTCCGCCACCAAAACGGGGAGGCCGGCCTTCTTGAGGACGGCGAGACGCCGCTTCACGTCGGCGGGGGTGGCCTCGGCGCCCAGCGCGACGATCAGCGCCGCGATTGCTTCGGCGTCCGCCGGGCGGGCCTCGCGGATGGAGAGCGGGGGTTCGGGCTTCGGCGCCGGGGCGGCCCTGGCGCGCGCCTTCTTTCCGGCCTTGCCGACCGAGCTCTTCCACGCCGAGGCACCATCGCCGCGCAGATAATGTTCGATCTCCTCGGGCGTCGCGGTGAGGCCCTTCCCGCCGAAGCCGAACAGCGCCCGGCCCGTCTTGGCGTCCTTGAGGCCGAACTTGCCATGGTCGCCCTTGCCGGGCGTGCGGACGCGCGACGCGACCAGCTTGCAGCCGCGATTCCCGGCGAGCTCGCGCAGGGCCTCGGCGGCGGCTTTCATGTCAGCACCTCGATGGTGTGGATGAGCAGGCCGACCAGGCCGCCGACGATGGTGCCGTTGATGCGGATATATTGGAGATCGCGGCCGACCGCGCCTTCGAGCCGGTCGGAGACGGTGCCCGCGTCCCAGCCGCGCACCGTCTCGGAGACCAGTTTGACGATGCCGTCGCCATAGGAGGCGACCAGACCGACCGTGGCGCGGCGGGCGAACTGGTTGATCGCGGCCTTGAGGCGCGGCTCGGCCTGGAGCGTCTCGCCCAATTGGCGCAGCGCCTCGCCGAACTTGCCGGCGAGCGCCGCGTCGGGATCGCGCGCGCCCTTGAGCAGGCCGGCGCGGCCTTTCTCCCAGACCCCGCCGAGCCAGCCGGAGACCGCCTCATTCTCGATCATCTCGCCTTTCCAGGCCTCGACCCTGGCCCGGGTCTGGGGATCGTGCTGGAGGCCGTGAGCCAGGCGGGCAAGCCCTTCCTCGGCTTTGGCGCGCACCGGATGGTCGGGATCGACCGCCATGTCGATGGTGAGCTTCCTCAAGCCGTCGACGATGGCGTCCGCGAGCTTCTCGTCGAGCCCGGCCATGCGCAATATCCAGCCGGCGCGCTTGTGGACCATCGCCCGGATCAGATCCTCGTTGGCGTCCAGGGTGCGGCCGGCCCAGGCGACGATCGAATCGACCATCGGCACGTGGCGCTCGGAGGTGATCGCGGCCTCCAGCGTCTGGCCGAGCATGGGGGCGATCTCGACGCCGCGGATGCGCTGGGCGAGCGCGGTCTTGACCATGCCACCCAGCTTCTCCTGATCGAGCGATTCCAATATGTCGGCGAGCAGCCGCGAGCCGCCCGCGCGCAGCCGCCCCTCGCCTGGCGGCAATGCGAGGAAGCGGCCGACCGCGCCGGCCACGTCGAGATTGCGCATCCGCCGGGCGACCACCGAGGGGGTGAGGAAATTGTCCTTGAGGAAGGAGGCGAGCGCGTCGCCGATCCGGTCCTTGTTCCTGGGCACGATCGCGGTGTGCGGGATCGGCAGGCCGAGCGGGTGGCGGAACAAGGCGGTGACCGCGAACCAGTCGGCGATGCCGCCGACCACGCCGGCCTCGGCGAAGGCGCGCACGAAGCCCCAGGCGGGATGCTGCGCCTCGAGGCCCGTGGCGGCGACGAAGACCGCGGCCATGAAGGCGAGCATCGCCGTCGCCAGCGCCCGCATCCCGCGCGCGCCGTTGCGGGCGGGATGCGGGCGGCGGGGGGCGCTGAGGCTCATGCCGGTTGAATAACCGGCACGCCCGTCGGTTCAAACTGCGCGCCGATTATTCCGCCGGCTCGGGGGCCGGCTGGTGGCCGTGATCCTGCTTGCCCTTGTAGGTGATGAGCCGCCGGAACTTGGGCGCGAGCCACTTTTCGAAGCTGTCGGCGAGGCTGAACGAGGCCGGCACGATCACCAATGTGAGCACGGTCGACAGCAGCAGGCCGCCGATCACCACGATCCCCATCGGCGCGCGCCAGCTGGCATCGCCCTCGAGCGCCAGCGCGGTCGGGAACATGCCGCCGACCATCGCCATCGTGGTCATCACGATCGGCTGGGCGCGCTTGTGCCCGGAATCGGCGATCGCCTCGTCCTTCGGCACGCCCTTGGCCATCTCCTCGATGGTGAAATCGAGCAGTAGGATTGAGTTCTTGGCGACAATGCCGAACAGCATCAATATGCCGATCAGCACCGGCATCGAGACCGCGTGGCCGGCGATGTGCAAGGCGATCGCTCCGCCCAGCGGCGCGAGCAGCAGCGAGCCCATGTTCACGAACGGGGCCATCAAACGCTTGTAGAGTAGCACCAGCACCGCGAAGACGAGGAA
>JBKJZJ010000244.1:0-4323 GCA_046715355.1 Allosphingosinicella sp.
CCTGAGGTCCAGATGGACAGCTACCGGCGCGGCTGCGCGGCGCTGCTGAAGAAGCTTGGCGCTCCGATCGACATGTGCATCGGCCACAAGGAGTGGGCGATGCCGCGCGGCCGCAAGATCGATCCCACATTCGACATGAACGAATTCCGCCGGGCCGTGGCGGCAATCATGGGCGGCCGGCCAGTAGGCCCCCCGCCGCCTCCTCCACCTCCAACCCGCCCGACGCTGCGGCGCGGCGACCGCGGCGATCCGGTCAAGCTCGTGCAGGCGAAGATCGGCGTCGACGACGACGGCGTTTTCGGGCCGGCGACCGAAGCCGCGGTGCGCGAATTCCAGCGCAGCCACGGCCTGGTGCCGGACCGCATCGTCGGCCCGCGCAGCTGGGCGGCCTTGTTCGGCGACTGATCGCGACGCGCGGATCGGTCCGGGCGCTTCTAGCGGCCGAACTTGCCGAGAATCCACGGCAATGCCTCGTCCCACAGATCGATCCTGGCATGGGCGAAGGGCGCGGGCGGGCTGATCGCGGCGAGCCTCGGCTCGGCGATCATGTGCAGCCGCCAGACCTGCGGCGCATGCTGTGCCACCGATTCGTGGTGATGGGAGAGATCGTCGACGAAGACCGCGGCGCTGGGCGCCATCGCGGCGACCAGCTCGGCGACCGGCGGGCCCTTGCCGCCCTGGTTGCAGAGCACGCGGTGGCGGATGTCGAGCGCCTCCAACTGGGCGATGCGGTTGGCGCGGTGCTGGTCGCCGATATTGGTGAGGATGACGATGTCCGCCACCTCGCCGATCCGCTGCAAGGCCGCGAAGGCGCCGGGGACGAGATGCTGGCGGTGCATCTCCTGATCGAAGAAATGGTCGAGCAGGGGCCACACCCGCTCGCGCGTCACCGGCTCCCCGTCGGCATCGCGCAGCGCGCCGCCGAAATTCGGCTGGTCGAGATTGAAGACGAGGCCGTGCGCCTCGGCGACCCACTCCGCGAAATGCGGCGCGAAATGGAGCAGCACGTCGTCGCAATCGCTGATCAGCAGCGGTCGCGTCATCGCTCCAGCCCTCGGCGCGCCGCGACCAGCCGCGCGGGCGTCACGCCCAGCGCGTCGGCGCAGGCGAGAAGGTCCGGCTCATGGCCTTCGAGGAAGAGCAGGACGGCGGCGAGAAAGGAGCGGTCCTCGAGCCGCTGCCGCAGCAGATCGGGCGTGATCCCGGTGAGTTGGAGCAGGCGCGAGGCGCGGGCCTCCTCGCTCAGCGTCCAGCCGAGCGCGCCCAGCGCCAGCGCTTCGTCGTCATTTGTCTGTTCACCCGTCATCTTCTAGGGTGGCCCGGTGGGACAAAAAATCCTGGTTGTCGAGGACAACGAGCTCAATCTGAAGCTGTTCTGCGACCTGTTGCGCGCCCATGATTATGCGGTGGAGCCGGTGCGCGACGGCCGCGAGGCGGTCGGGACCGCGCGCGGCTTCGCCCCGGACCTCATCGTCATGGACATCCAGATGCCGCACATTTCGGGGCTGGAGCTGATCGAGCAATTGAAGGCCGATGCCGAGCTGAGCGCCACCCCGATCATGGCGGTCACCGCTTATGCCGCGAAGGGCGACGAGGAGCGCATCCGCGACGCCGGCGCCGAAGGCTATGTCTCCAAGCCGATCTCGGTGATCAAGTTCGTCGAGGCGGTGCGGGCTTTGCTCGAGGCCGCCGCGGCGCGGGCGGCGGAAACGCCAGCTGAAATGGAAGAAGCGGCCGAACCCGAAGGCGAGGCCGCTGCGGAGGAGGTTGAGGGGGAGCAGGAGGACGAACCCCCCGCGAGTCATCCCGACGAAAGTCGGGACCCATGAACACGGATCATGGGAGGTCACGCAGTCGGGTGTTCATGGATCCTGAAACGAGTTCAGGATGACGGGATCAAACAGCGATCCTGCGGATCCTTATTTGATCTTCGCTTCCTTGAAAGCGACGTGCTTGCGCGCGACGGGGTCGTATTTGCGGAAGGACATCTTCTCGGTGATGTTCCTGGGATTCTTCTTGGTCACGTAGAAGAAGCCGGTGTCGGCGGTGCTGACGAGCTTGATCTTGACCGTGGTCGGCTTGGCCATGGCGGGCCTCTCGAAATTGGGTGCGATAAAAAAAAGCGGCGAAACCGCCGCCCTGCTGCGCCGCGCCCTCTGCCGCGCGGGGGGCCGATTGTCAAGCACGGACAGCGCACGGACAGGGGACAGTTACTCGTAACTGTCCCCATTCAGCCGCGTCCCCATTCAGCCGCTGTCTCCATTTCCACGCCGATGGTTAACCGCCTGGTAACCATAAGCGCCCATCCTCGCTCCGAACGAAGGAGTGAGCGGCGATGCGCGCGGATCATGACGGAATGCTGCTGGTGCGCGCGGACCTCTGCGACCGGCTCGACAGCCTGCAGCGCGCCGCCGGCAAGATCGCGGTGCGCGACCTGATGCAGCGGATCGGCGCGATCAAGACGATGGCGCTCGCTTACGGCCTCGTCCCCGTCGCCCGCCTGGCCGACGCCTTCGAGCGCGCCATCGCCACCGAGCCGCGCGGCTGCCCCGCCGGCCTCTATTTCGATCGGCTGCGCGACGCGATCGGTTGCGCGAGGCTCGACGAGGCCGCCAGCCAGGCGATGCTCGCTTCGGTGTCGGTGCGCCTGGGGGACAGTTACTCGTAACTGTCCCCGTTCTAGAAGCGAGCCATGGACGCCATCCTCACCACCTTCGTTTCCGCTTTCCTGGCCGAATGGGGCGACAAGACCCAGCTCGTCGTCGCCATGCTCGCCGCCACCACCAGGCGGCCGGCGGCCGTGCTCGCCGCCCTGATCCTCGCCGCTTTGGCCAGCAACATCGTCGCCGCGATCGCGGGCGTCTACATCGCCGGGACGGTCAACATCCGCGCCATGACCCTGCTCACCGCCCTCGCTTTGCTCTTCGCCGGCGGCTCCGGCCTGATCCGCCGCCGCGAACCCAAGGCGCAGGCCCCCAAACGCCTGCTCCTCGCCTCCGCCTTCATCCTCCTCCTCGCCGCCGAACTCGGCGACCGCACCCAATTCCTCACCTTCGCGCTGGCCGGCCGCTTCAACAGCGCCCCGCTGGCGGCGGCGGGAGCGACGCTCGGCATGGTCGCGGCGTGTGTGCCCGCGGCTTTGCTCGGTGACCGGCTGACCAAGACCGTGCCGGTGCGCGGCATACGCTATGGGGTGGCGGCGGTGTTCCTGATCGCCGGGTTCATCGTCGCGGTCCAGGCGCTGCAGCTGGCCTGAGCGGCCCGATCGTAATCAGCCACATATCCGGCGGCGCCAGCAGCCTCAGCGGCACGCCGGTCGTCCCAAGGCCGGCGGTCACGATCAGGCTGCGGCCGTTTTCGACGACGTGGCCGCAGGCGTAACGCTGGCCGTAAGCGGACATGGTCTTGAGCGCGCCGATCTGGGGAAGGCGGATCTGCCCGCAATGGGTATGGCCGGCGAGCATCAGGGCGATATCGCCGGGCAGGGTCGCGAACGGATCCGGACTGTGGCTGAGCAGGATGCGGGCGCCCGGCAGGCGGCGCATGGCGGCGAGGGTCGCCGCGTCGCGATTGTGGCCGGTAAAGGCGTCGTCGAGCCCGCCGATCACCAGCGGGCCGGCCCGCACCGCCTCGTTGACGAGGACTCGAATGCCCCGGTCGGTGAGGGCGCGGCGCATGCCGGGGCCGTCGATCCAGTGATCGTGATTGCCGAGCACCGCAAAGGTGCCGAGCCGCGGCCTCAGGCCGGCCAGCGCGGCCGCGATCTCGTCAGGCCCGTGATTGCGGGTGGAGACCCTCTTCTCGGTCAGAAAGTCTCCGGCGATCAGCACCAGGTCGGGCCGTAGCGCATTGATCCGCTCGACGATCCGCGCGATCCGCTCCGGCGGATTGTCCGGCGCGGAGACATGGAGGTCGGAGATCAGGACGACGCGCACCGGCGCCGCGCCGCCGGGCCAACCGGGCAACCGCACCTGTGCCTCGCGCACCACCGGATCGGCGGTCGCGCCCCAATAGCACCAGCCGAGCAGCAGCAGGCCGAGCGCAACCAGAATCAGGCCGAAGCGTCTCCACGTCATGAGGCTTGCGTGGCGCCTCCGATAGCGAAAGAAAAGCCCGGATATGCGCGATTTTTCCCAGCTGCTCGACGCGCTCGTCTACACCCGCTCGCGCACCGCCAAGCTGAAGTTGATCGGCGACTATCTCCGGCGCACGCCCGATCCGGACCGTGGCTATGCGCTTGCCGCCCTCACCGGCGAGCTCAACCTGCCGGCGATCAGGCCGGCGGCGATCCGCGCGATCATCGAGGAGCGAGTCGATCCGACT
>JBKJZJ010000245.1:0-2648 GCA_046715355.1 Allosphingosinicella sp.
GCGCCTCGCCGAGCCGGCCGCGCGCGTGAACCTCACCGCCCGGCTCGACCAGCGCCGCGCGGACATCCGCTTGCGGGTGCGCAGCAGCGTCCTCGCGCTCGCCGCCGAGGGCCGGATCGACCTCGGCGCCAATCGCTACGAGAATCTGAGGATCGCCGCCCGCCTGCTCCGGCCCGGCGAGATCGCGCCCGACCTGGCCGGACGCGACGTCGATCTGGCGGTGATCCTCAACGGCGACTTCGCTACGCCGGGCGTGCTCTACGAGCTGCGCGCGGCGAGCCTCACTCTGGGCGGCACCACGATCGAGGGACTGCGCGCGGTCGGCAACGCCCGGGTGCGCGCCGGCGACATCATCGTGCCGGTGTCGGCGCGGGCGGCGCGCATCCTCGGCTTCGACGCGGTCGCCGGCGGCACCATCGCCAATGTGCGTCTCGACGGCGAACTCGGCATCGCCGGCACGCGCCTGGTCTCGGACAATATGATCCTTCGCTCCGACCGTATCGATGCCCGCCTTGCTCTCGCCTTCGACCTCGCCGCCGGCCGCTATCTCGCCGCGGTGCAGGGCCGGGTCGACAATTATCTGGTGAACGGCGTCGGCCTGTTCGACGTCACCACCAATCTCGACATGACCAGCGCGGCGGGCGGCTTCGGCCTCAGGGGCCGCGTCGCCGCGCGCAGCCGGCGGCTCACCAACGAGACCATCCAGGCCCTGTTCGGCGGCGCCGGCACGATGACCGCCAGTATCGACATGGCGCCGTCGGGAGTCATCCGGGTCAGCGACGTGCTCCTCGCCGCGCCCAGATTGCGCGTGCGCTCCGGCGGCGGCGTCTACCGGCCCGACGGCACGATCGACCTGCGCCTCGCCGGCGACAGCAGCGACTACGGCCCGCTCGCGGTGCGCGTCACCGGCCGCGCCAGCGCGCCGCGCATCGAGCTCGCCGCCGCCGGCCCCGGCTACGGTCTCACCAATTTCACCGCCACCGTTCGCGCCACCGCGCAGGGCTGGGCGCTCGTGGCGCGCGGCGATTCGGCCTACGGGCCGTTCACCGCCGACGTCGTCATCCTCTCGAACCGCGGCCCGCTGACCATCGCCGTCAACCGGCTGACCTATGCCGGGATCAACTTCGCCGGCCGGCTGGTGCAGACCCGCGCGGGGCCGTTCGCGGGCGCGCTGACGCTCGAAGGCCAGGGGCTGAGCGGCAACGTCACCCTCGCCGCCGCCGGCCGCCGCCAGCAGATCGTGATCGCCGCGACCGCCAATGCGGCGCGAACGCCCGGCGCCGATCCGATCATCGTCCAGCGCGGCCGGGTCGATGTCACCATCACCTTGCCCGCCGACTCGCGGAGCCCGATCGACATCGTGGGCGGCGCCGAGCTGGCCGGCCTCGCCAGCGGCGACCTGCTCGTCCAGCGTGCGCGGATCGCGTTCAACTATGTCGGCGGCAGGGGCACCGGCCAGCTCTTCGCGGAAGGGCGGCGCGGCGTCTCCTTCCGGATCGCCGCCAACGGCCGCAGCGACGGCAGCTCGGCCGAGGTGGCGATGCAGGGCCAGGTCAACAATATCGCCTTCCGCTTCGCCGAGCCCGCCCGCCTCGTCCATGTCGAGGCGACCGGCGAGTGGCGGATGCTGCCGGCGACGATCAGCTTCCCGCAAGGGCGGGTGCGGCTCGCCGGCCGCTTCGGCAACGGCCTCGTCGTGCAGACCCGGCTCGACAATCTCGATTTGTCGATCGTCAACGCCTTCTCGACGGGGCTTGGCATAGGCGGCCGCGCCACGGGCAGCCTCGATTTCTCCGACCCGGGCGGCGGCGCCTTCCCGCGCGCCGAAGCCAGGCTCAACGTCACCGGCTTCACCCGGACCGGGATCGCGGTCCGCTCCTCGCCGGTCGATCTGTTCGTGACGGGGAACCTCACGCCCGAAGGCGGCGCCGCGGGCGCGATCATCCGCCGCGGCGGCGCGATCATCGGCCGGGCGCAGGTCCGGCTGCAGCCGCTCGGCCCCGCGGCGGGCAGCTGGCGCGAGCGGCTGATGGCCGCGCCGCTCGCCGGCGGCGTCCGCTATAACGGGCCGGCCGACGTTCCGATGTCCTTCGCCAGCCTGCCCGGCCACCAATTGACCGGCCCGCTCGGCCTCGCCGCCGATTTCAGCGGCCGGGTCAACAATCCGCAATTCAGCGACGGCATCGTCCGCGCAAACAACCTCGTCTACGTCAACGAGACCTACGGGACGCGGGTCACCAACCTCGCCGTCGACGGCCGGTTCAGCGGCTCGGAGCTGCGCATCAACCGGCTGGCGGGCCGCGCCGGCAACGGCACGATCACCGGCAGCGGCACGATCGGCCTTTCTTCGGCGGCGGGCTACCCGGTCGACCTGAGGCTCGACTTCCAGAACGCCCGGCTGGCGCGCAGCGACGATCTCGGCGCCACCGCGACCGGCAATTTGCGGATCACCCACAATCGCGAGGGCGCCTGGATCAGGGGCGCGCTCGATCTCGGCGAGGTCCGCTACCAGATCGTCCGGCAGGCGGCGGCCGAAGTGCCGCAGCTCGCCGGCGTGCGCCGGCGCGGCGAGCCGCTGCCCGATCCCAATGCGCAGCGCGCGGACGCCCGCGTTCCAAGCGTCTGGCAGCTCGACATCGAGCTTCGCG
>JBKJZJ010000246.1:0-6303 GCA_046715355.1 Allosphingosinicella sp.
TGGTCCTGGCCGAGGAACCGGCACAAATACCAGTTCTGGACTTGACCCTTATATTTGCCGCCCCACAATTTGCCCTGGAGCTCGGGCGGGAGCTCGTATCGCAGCCGTTCGGGGCATTTCGCAAGCCGCTCGACGAGGCGCGGCGGGATGCCGGTCTCCTCCTCCAACTCGCGCAGCGCGGTCGCCCACGGTTCCTCGCCCGCGTCGATCCCGCCCTGCGGCATCTGCCACGCCTCGTCGCTATTATCGATCCGCCGCCCGACCCACACCTGCTTGCGCGCGTTGAAAAGCATCACGCCAACCCCGCGGCGGTAGAGATGGTCGTCTTCGTTCATTCACCCGTCATTGCGAGGAGCGCAGCGACGAAGCAATCCAGTTTTTGTGCCGCCTGGATTGCCGCGCTGCGCTCGCAATGACGAGAAGCTGGGTCTAAAGAGAAGCGAACGCTTTGATTCAGGACATTATGGCAACCGCCACTCATTTGCTGACCGAAACCGAAGCGCATGCTCATCCAGCGATGGAGGCGGTGGTCGTGCGGTTCGCGGGCGACAGCGGCGACGGCATGCAACTGACCGGCGGGCAGTTCACGCTGTCGACCGCTCTGGCCGGCAACGATCTTGCGACATTCCCGGACTTTCCGGCGGAAATCCGTGCTCCGCAGGGGACCACGTTCGGAGTCTCGGCATTCCAGATCAACTTCGGCAGTTGCGCGATCGAGACCGCGGGCGACCAGCCGGATGTGCTGATCGCGATGAACCCGGCGGCGCTCAAGGTGAACGTCGGCGAGCTTCGCGAAGGCGGACTGATCATCGCCGACGAGGGGGAGTTCACGGCCCGCAACCTGGCCAAGGCCGGCTATGACGCGAACCCGCTCGAGGACGACAGCCTCACCAAGTGGCAGCTGGTCCATTTCAACATTTCGCAGCTCACGCTCGATGCGGTGAAGCCGTTCGGCCTCGGCAACAAGGAGGCGCTGCGCTGCAAGAACATGTGGACGCTGGGTCTGGCTTTGTGGATGTTCGACCGCGACCGCCAGCCGATCGTCGACTGGCTCCGCGCCAAGTTCGCCAAGGCGGCCGAGCTCGCCGAGGCGAATATCGCCGCGCTCAACGCCGGCCACGCTTATGGCGAGACCGCCGAGATGGGCGGCCAGGTCGTCCAGCACCATATCGCCGCCGCGCCCGCCGAGCCCGGCCTCTACCGCACCGTCACCGGCGCCGAGGCGATCTCGCTGGGGCTGGTCGCCGGCGCCAAGCTCGCCGGCCTGCCGATGTTCTTCGGCGGCTATCCGATCACGCCGGCATCGGCGATCCTCCACCATCTGTCGCGCCTCAAGGAATATGGCGTCACCACCTTCCAGGCCGAGGACGAGATCGCCGCCATCGCCGCCGCGATCGGCGCCAGCTTCGCCGGCTCGCTCGGCATCACCTCCTCCTCGGGGCCCGGCATCGCGCTCAAGACCGAGGCGATGGGGCTGGCGATCATGACCGAGCTGCCGCTGGTCATCGTCAATTCGCAGCGCGGGGGCCCCTCGACGGGCTTGCCCACCAAGACCGAGCAGTCGGACCTCTACCAGGCGGTCTACGGCCGCAACGGCGACGCGCCGATGCCGGTGATCGCCGCGCGCTCGCCCGCCGACGCCTTCGATTGCGCGATCGAGGCCTGCCGGATCGCGGTCCAGTACATGACCCCGGTGATGCTGCTCACAGACGGCTATATCGCCAATGCCGCCGAGCCCTGGAAGGTGCCGGACATGGCGACCTACGAGCCCTTCCCGGTCCATTTCCACGATACGCCGCTGGCGGACGGGGAGGCGGTCAACCCCTATCGCCGCGACGCCAAGCTCGCCCGGGTCTGGATCAAGCCGGGAACCGAAGGGCTGATGCACCGGATCGGCGGCATCGAGAAGAATGTCGGCTCGGGGCATATCGATTACGGCCCGGACAACCACCAGGCGATGACCGACATCCGCGCCGCCAAGGTGCTCGGAGTGGCGGATAGCTTCCCCGACCAGGAGGTCTGCCTCGGCGAGCCGGGCGGCGCGCTCGCCGTGGTCGGCTGGGGCTCGACCTTCGGCCCGGTCCATCAGGCGGTCCGACGCGCAAGAGCGCGCGGGCAGGACGTATCCCACATCCACATCCGCCACATCTGGCCGCTGCCGAAAAATCTCGGAGCATTGCTAAAGTCTTACGACCGGATCATCGTCCCGGAAATGAACACCGGCCAGCTCAAGACCCTGCTCCGCGACCAATATCTGGTCGACGCCCGCCCGGTCACCAAGACCTCCGGCCAACCCTTCAAGATCGCCGAGATCGAGGCGGCGATCGGAGAGGCCTTGCCATGAACCCGCCCCGCCTGCTGCCGCTCGTGCTGATGCTCGTGGTCGTGGTCGCGATCATAATCTATCTCAATCGAGGATGATGCGATGACCGAGATGGTCAAGCTTACCGCCAAGGATTTCGCCACCGACCAGGAGGTGCGCTGGTGCCCGGGCTGCGGCGATTATGCGGTGCTGAAGGCGGTGCAGCGGACGATGCCGGACCTCGGCGCCGATCCCTCGAAGACGGTGTTCGTCTCCGGCATCGGCTGCTCGAGCCGCTTCCCTTATTATATGGAGACCTACGGCTTCCACACCATCCACGGCCGCGCGCCGGCGCTGGCGACGGGGGTGAAGCTCGCCAATCCCGAACTGGACGTGTGGATCATCACCGGCGACGGCGACGCGCTCTCGATCGGCGGCAATCACACGATGCATATCCTGCGGCGCAACCTGGATTGCCAGATATTGCTTTTCAACAATGAAATTTATGGCCTTACGAAAGGGCAATATTCTCCGACGAGCCGCGTCGGCACGCGCTCACCCTCGACGCCCTTCGGCTCGGTCGACCGGCCGGTCCGCCCCTGCGCCTTCGCGCTCGGTTCGGGCGGGCGCTTCGTCGCGCGCGCGATCGACGTCCACAAGAACCTGCCCGACGTGCTCAAGGCCGCGCATGCCCATAAAGGAACCTCCTTCGTCGAGATTTTCCAGAATTGCATCGTCTACAATGACGACGTGTTCGCGCCGTTCACCGCGCGCGACAACAGCGGCAAGCAGCTCTGGCTGAAGCCCGGCGAGCCGATGCTGTTCGACGCCGGCACCAAGGGCCTCACGCTCGACCGCGAGGCGCTCAACCTCAAGGTCGTCGAGGTCGCCGACGGCGACTGGCGGGCAGCCGACGTCATCGTCCACGATCCCAAGAACAAGGCGGTCGCGCACATGCTGATCGACATGCCGATCGGCGCCTTCCCGATGGCATTGGGCGTGATCTACGACGATCCCCGCCCGACCTTCGAAAGCGCGGTCCGCGCGCAGCAGGAGCAGGCGGCCGCCGGCAAACCCGCAGATCTCCAGGCATTAGTCTCCAAGGGCCAGACCTGGCAGGTCGAGAAAGAGCCGCACGAGATATGATGACGGGGGTCGCCGCGCTGCTCCTGGCGCTGGTCGCGCCGTCCGGGATGACGCTTGCGACGCCCGAAGGCAACGGGCCGGTGAGCCTCGCTGTGATCGTGGTGCCGCCGGGAGGCGACTTCCTCCACTTCCTCCAATTTCCCTCTTCAGGGAGGCGTCCGGAAGGAGGTTCGGGCACGATGTTCGAGCATCGCCGGACGTTTGTCGACCGCGTCCTCGCCGGACCGCGCGTCCCCAGGCGGGTCGCGATCCGGCAGGTCTATCCGGATCTCGCCGCGATGTACCGCAGTCCCGTCCGCCGGCTGGCCCTCCTGGAGCGTACCGGCAGCGGCTATTGGTTCGTCCAGTGGCAGACCAGGATCGAACGCGGCCGCGCCTGCCTCGACGCCGAGGCGATCGCGCGCTTCCGCATCGCCGTTCCGCGCCGCGCGCCGGACCGGAACGGCGCGATCTGCTTCAACCTCTGACTTGCGCCCGGCCCCGTCCCGCAGCATCTAGCCCCTGATATGCTGCAGCGAGGCAAACATCTGGTCGCCGGCGACCGCGGTTTCGCCACCGGCGGCGGCCTGATCGCGCGCCTGTTCGCGGGCGGCTTCCAGAGGCTGCTCGACCGCATCGACGCTGCGCTCGATCATGGCCGGATCGACGCGACCTTGCCCGACGGCAGCTTCCGGACGGTCGGCGGCAGGGGGCCCGGGCCGGTCGCGATCATCCATCTCAGGAGCTGGCGCGCCTTGGTCCGGCTGGTCGTGTCGGGCTCGGTCGGCTGGTACGTCGCCTGGGCGCGCGGCGAATGGGCGAGCCCCGACCCGGTCCAGATTTTCGACCTGTTCATGCGCAACGCCGAGAGCCTGGGCGACACCGCCCGGGCCAAGGGGCCCTGGAAGGCGGTCAACTGGCTCGCCCATCGGCTGCGCGCCAATTCGCCGACCCGCGCACGCCGCAACATCGCCCATCATTACGACCTGGGAAACGATTTCTACGCCGCCTGGCTCGATCCCGGAATGACCTATTCGAGCGCGATCTTCGCCGCGCCTGGGGATGGGCTGGAGGCGGCGCAGGCGCATAAGGTCCGGCTGCTGCTCGACCGGCTCGACCTGAGGCCCGGCCAGTACCTCCTCGAGATCGGCTGCGGCTGGGGCGGCCTCGCCGAGATCGCCGCGCGCGACCATGGAGCCCATGTCACCGCGCTCACCTTGTCGGCCGAGCAGAAGGCCTATGCCGACGGCCGGCTCGCCCATGCCGGCCTCGCCGACCGGGTCGATGTCGCGCTCACGGATTATCGCGATATCGAGGGCCGGTTCGACGCCGTCGCCAGCGTCGAGATGGTCGAGGCGGTCGGCCAGGAATATTGGCCGGCCTATCTCGGCAGCATCGCGCGCGTGCTGAAGCCGGGCGGCAAGGCTGCGCTCCAGCTCATCTCGATCCGCGACGACCTGTTCGAGCGCTACGCCGCCAATGCCGATTTCATCCAGACCTACATCTTCCCGGGCGGCCTGCTGATCGGCGAGGCCCGCTTCCGCGCGCTCGCCGAAGCCGCAGGCCTCGAATGGCGCGACCGCGCGGGTTACGGCCTTCATTATGCCGAAACGCTGCGCCGCTGGCGCGCCCGCTACGATGACGCCGTTGCCGAGGACCGCCTCCCGGCCGGCTTCGACGACGCCTTCCACCAGCTCTGGCGCTACTATCTCATGTATTGCGAAGGCGGCTTCCGCGGCGGCGGCATCGACGTCGCGCAGGTGACCCTGGTCAAGCGCTGAGGGAAGGACAGGGCTTCGACAAGCTCAGCCCGAACGGAGAAGGAGTTATCTGCTGAAGTTAATCCAACTCCGCTCGCCCTGAGCCTGTCGAAGGGCTTTCCTTCTTTCCTATCACGAAACGTCGAGCCTCGCGCCGCTCTCGAAATCGCTCTTCAGCAAGTCCACCACCGCGTCCGCCACCGCGCCCGGGGTCTTCAGCGTGGCCGGGTCCTCGCCCGGGAAGGCGCGGGCGCGCATCATGGTGGCGGTGGCGCCGGGATTGACGATGGCGGCGCGGATCGGAGTCACGTTGCCGACCTCCTGGGCATAGGCCAGGACGAGCGTCTCCAGCGCCGCCTTCGACGCCCCATAAGCGCCCCAATAGGCGCGCGGGATCGCGCCGACGCTCGAGGTCAAGGCGAGCACGCGGCCGGCCTGGCTCTGCCGCAGCATCGGGTCGAAGGCCGCGATCAGCGCCTGCTGGGCGAGCAGGTTCAGGGTCAGCAGCTTGTTGAACTCCTTGCCGTCGATCTGCGCGACGGGCCCCAGCGTCCCCAGCATCGCCGCGTTGAGCACCAGCATGTCGAGCGCGTCCCAGCGGCCGCTCACCGCCTGCGCGAGCCTGGCGATGCCGTCGCTCGCGGCGAGGTCCACCGGCGCGATCGTCGAGGAGCCGCCGGCCGCGTGTATGCGTTCCTCGACGGCCTCGAGATCGGCCGCCGTTCGCGCGGTCAGGATGACGTGCGCGCCCTCGCCGGCCAGCGCCTGCGCGATCGCCGCGCCGATCCCCCGGCTCGCTCCCGTGACCAGCGCCAGTCTGCCGTCGAACGCTCCGGGCATCAGGCGACGCGCTCCTCCTGGAGCTCGAGCTCGTGGCGTTTCTCGAGATCCTCCTGGTCGGTGAGGCCGGTCGGATAGTCGCCGCTGAAGCAGGCGTCGCAATGCTGCGGCGCCGCCTCGTCGCGCGCCGTCTCGCCGAGCGCCCGGTAGAGGCCGTCGATCGAAACGAAGGCGAGGCTGTCGGCGTGGATATATTTGTTCATCTCGGCCACATCCATCTGCGCGGCGAGCAATTTGGCGCGCTCCGGCGTATCGACGCCGTAGAAGCAGCTATGC
>JBKJZJ010000247.1:0-19955 GCA_046715355.1 Allosphingosinicella sp.
AGCGCCTGGGCGAGATTGGCGAGCCCCTCCTTGGAGCACAAGGTTACGATCACCTCGCTGTGTGGATCGAGGTCGACCCCGAAGCGGCGCGCTTAATAAGCGTCCTGGGCCTTGCGCAGCCCGACGATCCCCTTCGATGCCGAATAGCGATGCGCGCGCGGATCGCGGGCGACCTCGGCGAGCTTCTCGATCACGTGCGCGGGCGGCGCGCCATCGGGATTGCCCATGCCGAGATCGATGATGTCCTCGCCGCGCGCGCGGGCGGCCGCCTTCATCGCGTTCACCTCGGCGAAGACGTAGGGCGGCAGGCGGCGGATGCGGTAGAAATCGGGGGCGTCGGTCATCGCGCGGCTGTGGCGCAGGGAGGCGGCGCGGCGCAAGCGGTTTTGCTGCGGTGCGGAAGGTTCGAAGGTTCGGCTTCCATGAGCGAAAAAAACCTCCTCCGCGCGGTAAACCTGACGAACCTTACACTTGCCATTCGTTTCCGGGCGGAACTGGCCAAGACGTGGCCGGGCCAGGCATGAAACGGACAGGCCGGAACGGGCCGGCGCGAGGGCGGATGCGTGCGTCACCCCGTGATGGTGGCAGACGTAATCCTACATTTATCCAACAATCGCACCGTGTCGTGGCGTGCGGGGAAGTAGACACTTTTGTCTGTTTCGATTGACGAAACCCGACATTTGTGTCTATTGAGCCCATGAACAGCAGCCAGTTCCGGCGATGGCTCGCCAAGCAGGGCTGCACGTTCGAACCTGCCAAGGGCGGCCATCTGAAGGTGCAGCGCGGCAAGCGAAGCTCCTACCTGCCGCAGCACGGCGCGAGGAACCAATTGGGTAAGGGCATCGTCGAGAAGATCAAAAAGGATCTCGGTCTCTAACCTGGAGGAAATCATGTTTCGGTATCCCGTCGACCTGGCCCCCGACGACAATGATACGATTCTGGCGATCTTTCCCGATCTGCCCGGCGCGACGTTCGGCGAGAATCGCGACGACGCCCTCGCCCATGCGGTGGACCTGCTCGAAAGCGCTCTGAACGGCCTCATCCAGGAGCGCCGGGACATCCCCCTGCCCTCGCCCGCCGAGGGCCGCCCCACGGTCGCCCCGACCCTGCTCGGCAGCCTCAAGCTGATCCTCTACATGGCGATGCGCGCCCGCGGCTGGCGCAAGGCCGACCTCGCTCGCGCCCTCGACATGGACCCCCGCCTCGTCGACCGCCTGCTCGACCTCCGGCACCGCTCGACCGTGACCCAGCTGGACGCGGCGCTTAGGGCCTGCGAGGCGCGATACGAGGTGGGGATGCGGGCGGCGGAGGCGGCTTGAGACGCGGCCCATCTTGAAAAACCCAACTAGATAGGTTATGGCCTTATGGTCACGGTTCATCGTGAGGGAGGATTCCGGATCGTCATCTTCACTGACGACCATGAGCCCGCTCACGTTCACGTCTACGGCGGCGGCAAGGCGAAGATCAGGCTGGTGGGAACGGACGGGGCGCCGGAGCTTCTATCGGGGAGCCGGATGAAGGAAGGCGGCGTTCGCAAGGCAATGCGCATCGTCGGCGAGCAACAGGCCTATCTGCTGGAATGCTGGAGCGAAATTCATGGCTGAGTTGAGCAGGGCCCAAATCGATGCCGCGCTCGAACGCGGACGCATCGCCGACGAGACCGAGCCGCGCGCCGCGGGTGCGCGCTACGACGCCAGGTCCGGCCGAATCATCATCGAACTCACCAACGGCGCGACTTTCGCCTTTCCGGCGCGCCTCGCGGAAGGGCTGGCGGACGCGCCGCCCGAAGCCCTCGCCGATATCGAGATCCTCGGCACCGGCGATGGCCTCCACTGGGAGCAGCTCGACGTCGACTATTCGGTCCCCGGCCTTGTCGCCGGCGTCTTCGGCACCGCCCGCTGGATGGCGGCGCGCGCGGGGAGAACCACGTCGCCGGCAAAGGCCGCGGCGGCGCGGGCCAACGGGGCGAAGGGGGGAAGGCCTAGAAAGGCGGCGAATTAGGCGTCGTCGCACTTAATGCGAGGAAGGGAAGACGGGGTGCCGCCGTATTTTCGCGACGACGATCTACGAGAGATGGCTGAGCGAAGCGGTGCTGTGCCAGGCAAGGCACTCGAATTGATTCAGGCGTTCTTGGTCCGACGATATGCCTCAGATCGAGCGAGGGAACATGCGCACCATGGGGTTGGGCGGCGCATCAGCACCCTCTCTCGATGCATCGATCGAATCTACACCCTCCTCCCTCCAGAACTCGACGGGATTCCCACGATCGAGATCTGCAAGGATGCTGCGATCTTTATGCAGGCCTTTGTTTTCAATACATTTGGAGTGCTGGATAATCTGGCTTTCATATGGGTTAGCGAAAAGAACGTGCGGGGAGGCAATGGTCGCCCGTTGCCGAACGCCCGAATCGGGCTGACGCCGGATAAGGCGCAGGTTCGAGCTTCCTTTTCGGCTCCAATGCAGGCTTACCTTTCGGGTCTAGACCCGTGGTTCGCGTACCTAGGGAGTTTTCGTCATTCCCTCGGGCATCGAATTCCCCTCTACATACCTCCGTACTGCGTCACCGACGCCAATCAAGCCCAGTATCAACTCGTCGGTGAACAGATGAATCAGGCCCTCCGCCGCTGGGACTTGGAAGAGCATGAGCGCCTCCAAGCTGAGCAGCTTGCACTGGCATTCTTTCGGCCATGGATGCAGCATTCGTTCGAGGAAGCTGCCCGACCTGTCATTTTTCACTCACAGGTGCTCGCGGACTTCGCGACGATCGAGGAGCTCTCCCTCAAGCTCTTAGAGGAACTGGGGCCGGAGCCGGGGCTCTGAGCTGCGAAATTGGGGACGGGGAAGACTCGGTGAGATTTGGTCCAGTCGTCGAACAGCTGATCGGGCTAGCGGCAAATAGCGCTGGGCGAGAATGGCACTAGATTCCGCTGCTGCCCCTCACCCCTGCAGCTCATGTCTCCGCATCGCATGCCTGAGCTGATCATAGGTCAGCGACAGCGCCGCCGCCGCCGCCCGCTGGTTCCAGCGGCATTTTTCCAGCGCGGCGGCGAGGATCGCCTTCTCATATTCGGCGACCGCGATGCGCAAATCGGCGCAGTCGTCGGGGACGTAGCGGGTGAGCGTCGCCGCTTCCTGCGGTTGCTCGGGCGCGACGGTGGCGGTGCCGGAGAAGGCCGCGGCGGGCGTGCCGGCGTGGGTCGGGCTGCCCTGCCGCTCCAGCGGGCGCCAGGGGCTTTCGAAGGGGTCGAACTGAATGTCCTCGATCGGGCCTTCCTGGCCGGACCAGCGGTAAACGGCGCGCTCGACCACGTTGCGCAGCTCGCGGACGTTGCCGGGCCAGTCGTAGGTCTGCAGCCTCGCCATCGCCTCGACGCTGAAGCCGGGCCAGTCGAGCTCGATCTCGACCGCCATGCGGCGGCCGAAATGGTCGGCGAGGACGGGGATGTCGCTCTGGCGGTTGCGCAAGGGGGGAAGGGTGACGACCTCGAAGCTCAGCCGGTCGAGCAGATCGGCGCGGAAGCGGCTTTCCTCGACCAGGCGGGGCAGATGCTCGTTGGTCGCGGCGACGATGCGGACGTCGACTGTAAGCGGGCGGCTGGAGCCGATCCTCGTCACCTCGCCATATTCGATCGCGCGCAGCAGCCGATCCTGGGCGGGGCTCGAAAGGGTGGCGAGCTCGTCGAGGAAGAGCGTGCCGCCATTGGCCTCCTCGAAGCGGCCGGGCCGCGTCTTGGTGGCGCCGGTGAAGGCGCCAGCCTCGTGGCCGAACAGCTCGGCCTCGATCAGGGTCTCGGGGAGGGCCGCGCAGTTCATGATGATCAGCGGCCCGTCCCAGCGCGAGGAGAGATGGTGGAGGCGCTCGGCGATCAGCTCCTTGCCGGTGCCGCGCTCGCCGATCACCAGGACGGGGCGGTCGAGCGGCGCGGCGCGGCTGGCGCGCTCGACCGCGTCGAGGAAGGAGGAGGATTGGCCGACGAGATGGGTGTTGCGCTCCATTCCCCGATTGTTGGCGCATTTCGCCAGCAATTGGCAAGGATTAAGTGTTTGGGCCGGGGCCGAAAAAGCATGTTTTCTTGGATTTCCGCCGATTATCGCAACTGGCACGAGACCTGCTTAAGATTGTGCGTCACCGTCGAAGGGAATCGGCGGGACGTCAAAAGTGCAGGTTCAGGAGACCCGGATGTCCATCTCAGATCGCTTTGCCCGGGTCGCCACCGCGCTGGCCGGCGCCCTCGTCCTTTCCACGCTTTCGGTCGGCGCGGCGGTGGGTCCGGTGCAGGCCGCCGACGGCCGCCAATCGTGGATTTCGGCCCTCCCCTTCGGGGCGCCGGCGCATGGCTGAGCCGCGGCCGGTCAGGATCAAGGTCGGGCCCGGGGAGCTGATGCGCATCACCGCTCCCCGCACCCCCCGTGATTCCCGCCCGGCCCGGCCTTATGTTTCAACCAAGGAGTCCTTTCCCATGGGCATATTCTCGCGGACGCGCGATATCGTTGCCGCCAACATCACCGACCTGCTCGACAAGGCGGAAGACCCCGCCAAGATGATCCGGATGATCATCCTCGAAATGGAGGAAACCCTGGTCGAGGTGCGCGCGTCCGCCGCGCGCACCATCGCCGACCAGAAGGAGATGCGGCGCCAGATCATCAAGCTGGACCGGCTCCAGGAAGGCTGGGTCGAGAAGGCCGAGCTGGCTTTGTCCAAGGGCCGCGACGACCTCGCCAAGGCCGCGCTCTACGAAAAGCAGAAGGCCGGCGACATGGCCGAGCAGCTGAGGACCGAGATCGAGGTGCTCGACGACGCCTTGCGCTCGTCGGAGGCCGACATCGCCAAGCTGCAGAACCGGCTGCGCGAGGCCCGCGCCCGCCAGAATGCGGTGATGACGCGGATGGAGAGCGCGCAGAACCGCTCGCGGCTCAGGGAGCTCTATTCGGGGCCCAAGGTCGACGAGGCCTTTTCGCGCTTCGACGTGCTCGACCGCCAGGCCGACCTCGCCGAGGGCCATGCCGAGGCGCTCGGTCTGGGCGCGCCGCCCAAGACGCTCGACGAGGAGATTTCCGAGCTGCGCGCGGCCGACAAGGTCGATGCCGAGCTGGAGGCGCTGAAGGCGTCGCTGGCGAAGCGCTCCAATGGCGGCGAAGCCAAGAAAAAGGGTGAGTGATCATGGAGCATCCCGAATTTCTGATCGGCTTTGCCGCGGTCATCTCGATCTTCGTACTGCTGCCGTGGATCATTTTTCACTATATCAGCAAATGGAAGACCGCCACGACCCTGACCACCGAGGACGAGAACCTGCTCGATGAGCTGCACGAGCTCGCCCGCCGCCTCGACGACCGCATGGGCACGATCGAGCGCATCATCCAGGCCGAGAATCCGAACTGGCGCTCGCTCGGCCAGGATCCGGTCGAGACCGTGCTCGAGGACCGCTCCGAGCGGCTCTACGAGGCCGCCGGCCGCACCAACCGGCCGTCGCGGAGGAAATCATGACCTCCCCCCGCACCAAATTCTACCTCGACAAGCAGAACGGCAAATGGTCCGGGGTCTGCGCCGGGATCGCCGATTATACAGGGATCGACGTCACCGTCATCCGGATGGGCTTCGTGATCGGCGCCTTCGTCAGCGGCTTCTCCCTGCTCATGGCCTATTTCATCATCGCCTGGATGGCGCCGAAGAAGCCCAGCGCGCTCTACGAGCGCAGCAGGGAGGAGAAGAAATTCTGGCAGGGCGTGCGCGCCAATCCGCGCCGCATGGCCCGCGACGTTCGCTCGCGCTTCCGCGACATCGACCGGCGGCTGGCCGACGTCGAAGCCTATGTGACCAGGCCCGAAAACCGGCTCGCCCGCGAGATCGAGCAGCTCCGCTAATTCAGGTTGGAAGAAGGGGAAATTGACATGGAATGGGGCGGACCAGCATTCGTCATCGCGATCATCGCCATCTCGACCTTCGGCTGGGTCGCGACCAGCTGGATCCGCGCGCGCCACGGCTATCCGATCGAGAATGAATGGTCGGGCATGGCGCACAAGGGCGACAGTCCGCAAGCCGCGCGCAAGATCGAGCTGCTGACGAATGAGAATGAAGAGCTGAAGGGCAAGCTTGGCCGGCTCGAGGAGCGGCTCGCGGTGCTCGAGCGGATCGCCACCGATCCCGCCACTCGCACCGCCCGCGAGATCGAGCAATTGCGTCACGAATCGTAGCAAAGGAACAAGCAGATGAATTCCGACAAGGTCCAGCTGATCGGCCAGATCCTCCCATTCGTGGCGATCGTCGTCAGCATCGGCGTCGCCGGCTGGGTGATCAACACCTGGATGCGGATCAAGCACGGCTACCCGCTCGACGGCGCCTGGGGGCAGGCCATTTACCCCAAGAAGAACGAGGAGGTGATCGAGCGGGTGAAATTGCTGAGCCAGGAGAACGCGCAGCTGCGCGCCGAGCTGGGCGCGGTCAAGGACCGGCTCGCCAATGTCGAGCGCATCGTCACCGACGACGCCCACCGCCTGACGCAGGAAATCGATGCCCTGCGCCTGACCAAGAATTGAGGAGCGGGCGATGGAATTCTTCCTGATCGTGGTCGGCCTCCCGGTGGTCTGCGGAATCGGCTATGCGGCCTTTGAGCGCTGGCTCAAGCATAAGGAGAAAATGGCCAAGGCGCTCACCGCCGAGACGGCCGAGAAGGCGGCGCAATATGCCGCCCATACCGAGCGGCTCGAGCAGCGCGTGCGGGTGCTGGAGCGAATCGTTACCGACAAGGGCATCGTCCTCGCCGAGGAGATCGAAGCCCTCCGCCTGACCGAGAATTGAGGAGACGACAATGAACGGCTGGACAATCGCCTTCTTCGTGGTCGTCGTCGGCATCCCCGTCCTGCTCGGCGTGGGCGGCGACGTCTTCAAGCGCTGGATCAAATATAAGGAGCGCGAGCTCGAGCTGACCAGCGCGCAGACCGCCGAGAAAGCCGCGCAATATGCCGCCCAGACCGAGCGGCTCGAGCAGAGGGTGCGGGTGCTGGAGCGGATCGTCACCGACAAGGGCATAGTCGTCGCCGACGAGATCGAGCGGCTGCGCGACGACCGGCCAAACTGAACGCGCCACGAGAGGGAGAAGGCATGAGCGGCAGCCAGATAACCGCGATCATCATCGTCGCGATCGTGATGATCGCTAGCGTGCTTCGCGCCAGATATACGGGCGGGCGGCGCCGCGATCGCGGCGGCGCCGCGGCCCTGCCCGGCGACGACGGCGAGGCGGCGAGGCTGCGCGAGGAGATGAAGGCGCTGAAGGCGCGGCTGGCGGTGCTCGAGCGGATCACGGTGGAGAAGGAAAACAGCCTGGCGCGCGAGATCGAGCAATTGCGCGACGATCGCTGAACATCCTCGGGAGGAATTAGGACGTGAACATCAACAACCCCTTCATGATGGTGGTGCTGATCGTGCTGATCGTCACCGTCGCCGGCCTGGTCCGCGCCAAGCTCGGCATCCGCAGGGACAATAAGGGCAATGAATATCCCCTACGCGACGATGCCGAGACGGCGCGGCTGCGCGACGAGGTGAAGGCGCTCAAGGAGCGGCTCGCGGTGATCGAGCGGATCACGGTCGAGAAGGAAAACAGCCTCGAACGCGAGATCGAGCGGCTGAGGGACCATTAGGAGGCCATGATGGGCGAGAGCGACACCTTGCTCATGGTCGTGGCGGTCCTTGTGGTCGCGCTCGCCATGCTGAGCCTCGCCGCCTTGCGCGGCTGGGAGGGCTGGCTGCAGCTGCGCCGCGTCCAGGTCGCCGAGGGACGGGTGCGCCGCCGCGCGCCGAGCCCGGCCGCCGCCCGCCTCGAACTCGCCGACCTCAAGGACCGCGTGCGCCGGTTGGAGGCGATCGCCAATGGAAGCGAGCACCAAACCTGATCCTCACTCCCGGTGACGGATTGAGGGTGACGGTGGCGGCGGGGACCGATTAAAGGCCTTCCATGCCCTTCGCCTCGCTCGACCAGGTCCATGAGGATTACGCCTCGCTCGAGGCGGATGACCGATATCGGCTGCTGATCGATGTCGGACGCTCGCTCGAGCCGATGCCCGACGCGCTCAAGACCGACGCCACCCTGGTCCGGGGCTGCTCGGCCGCGGTCTGGCTCTATCCGGTGGCGCGCGCCGACGGCCGGCTCCACTTCCTCGCCGATTCGAACGCGGCGATCACCAAGGGCATCGTCGCCCTGATCCTGCTCGCCGTGCAGGACAGAACCGGCGCGGAGATCCTCGCGCTCGACATCGAAGGCGCGCTCGCGCCCTTCGACCTTGGCAACCAGCTGAGCTCCAACCGCACCCAGGGCATCCCCAATATGATCGCGCTGATCCGCGAGAGCGCCGCGCGGCTCGCGGCATGACCGCCGATCCCCGCGATCCAGGCACGCGCTTCGACCCCGAGCGGTTCATGTCCTATGTCCGCGACCTCGGCCATGGCGGCGCGATCGGCATCGCCTATCACGGTCATGGCGACGACTGGGCCGAGCTCTGCCTGCCCTACGATCCGCGGCTGATCGGCGTCGCCGAGACGGGCATCCTCGCTTCGGGCCCGATCATCAGCCTGATGGACATGGCGACCAGCCTCGCCATCTGGATCCGGCTCGGCCATTTCCGCCACCAGGCGACGCTCGACCTCAGGGTCGACTATCTGCGCCCCGCGACCCCCGGCCGGACGATCATCGGCCGCGGCATCTGCTACGGCACGACGCGCAGCGTCGGCTTCGTGCGGGGGATGGCGCATGACGGGGACGCGGAGGATCCGGTGGCGAACGTGACGGGTACCTTCATGTTCACCGAATGACGCCGGGAAATGGGGACAGTTACTGTTTTTCCCCACCTGCGAACGCGGCTCCGCTGACGTGCCGGAAAAACAGTAACTGTCCCCTCACGACAGGCTCGCCCGCCTTTCCTCCGCGCGCCGCAGCACGTCGTAGCTCGCCTGGATCATCTGGAAGCGGGCGGCGGCTTCGCGGTCGCCGGGCCTGGCGTCGGGATGGTTGGCCTTGGCGAGGCGCCGCCAGGCGGCCTTGATCTCCTCGAAGCCCGCATCGACCTCGAGTTCGAGCACGTCCAATGCGCGCATCTCGTCGCGGCTGCGGGTGCCGTCGCCGGGGCCGCCCCAGCCATAATGATTGGCCTGGCGGAAGGCGCTGGCGTCGCGCTGCTCGTCGCTCTCGCGCGCGGCCGCGTCCTCGGCGGAGAGGCCCTCGAAATAATTCCAGCTGCGATTGTATTCGGCGGCGTGGCGCTCGCAGAAATACCAGCGCTCGGGGCTGTTGGGCGATTTGGGCGCGGGCCGGTCGCCCGGCTCCTCGCAGCCGTGCCGGTCGCAATGGCGCACGGGCTCGGCGTCGCGCGCGGCGCCATAAGCCCGCCAGCGCGGAAATCCCCAGTCGTTCGAGCGTTTCGGTCTGGCCATAGATACCGTGCAGGATAGCGGGACGGCGCCCCGAGCGCCACCTAAACCAACGGAAATGGGGACAGTTACGAGCAAAATGGGGACAGTTACGAGTAACTGTCCCCAAAATTGCCAGAGGGTCTGTAAGCCGGGTTCTGTCCTCCCGCGTGAAGCGGAATGTGCGGCCATTCCTCTAGGAGGCGGATCGCTCCGCCCCTCAAGCAACCAACCCGGGCGACGAGCGGGAACACGCTCATATGCCGCCCCTATTCGGTCTTGCTCCCGGTGGGGTTTGCCGTGCCGCCGCCGTTACCGGAAGCGCGGTGGGCTCTTACCCCACCCTTTCGACCTTGCCGGACCGAAGCCCGGTGGATTGCTTTCTGTGGCACTTTCCCTGGGGTCGCCCCCGCCGGCCATTCACCGGCACCGTCGTTCCATGGAGCCCGGACTTTCCTCCAGCCTTCGCCAAGGCTTCGGCTGGCAAGCCCGTGAGCTTGCCCGCCATAGCTTCAGCGAAGGCGGGCGGCCGCCCAACCCTCTGGCGAGAGCCTATATACTGATCCCGCGCTCGCGATCCAAGAGCAGCTGGAGGAGGATGGCGCGGCATTCGCCGTCGATGGTGCCGTCGAGCAGCTCCGGACGGAAGCGGCGCTGGAAGGCGACCGTGGCGGCGAACCCGTCGCGCACGTCATAGCCCCAGCGCTCCAGCGCGAGCAGGAAGCCGCCGTCGGTCCAGTGCGGATCGACGAGGCCGCGCGTCGGCCTGGGAATCGCGAGCTTGTGCCGCGCGAGCTTCGCCCAGTCGAACAATTCGCCGGGATCCTGCTTGCGCGTCGGGGCGATGTCGGAATGGCCGACGACGTTGGCGGGCGCGATATCGTAGCGCCGCACGATGCCGGCGAGCAGAGGCAGCAGCGCGCGCATCTGGTGCGAGGTGAACGGCTTATAGCCATATTCGTGGCCGGGATTGACGATCTCGATGCCGATGCTGCAGCCGTTCAGCGCGTGCTTTCCGCGCCAATAGGAGCGGCCGGCATGCCAGGCGCGCTTCTCCTCGGCGACCATGCGCAGCACCTGCCCGTCCTCGGCGATCAGATAATGGCAGGAGACGCGCGGCTCGTTCGGGTCGCGCAGCCGGGCGATGGCGGAGGCCGCGTCCACCATCCCGGTATAGTGGAGCACCACCATCGAGATGGGCTTATCGCGCTCGTCGAAATTCGGCGAGGGGGAGTCGATGATCTCGTCGTCCACGAGCCCACCATAGTCATTCCGGCGCAGGCCGGAACCCATGAACACCGACCATTCCGAAGAGACACGGACTTCGAGATTGTTCTTCAAGGTTCGAGTTCATGGGTCCCGGCTTTCGCCGGGATGACTCGGAGCGCCTCAGGCGACGCGTGCCCGCGCGGGCTGCGCGGCCGGGGCGGGGATGTAGAGTCCGCGGCAATCCGCGTCCGAGACGAAGCGGTCGGTCTGGCCGAGCACGGTCTCGCCGGCGCCGAGCATCAGCGCGCCGTCGGGCGCGATCGCTTCGGCGAGGCGGGTGAAGGCGAGCCGGCGCATGTCCGGGGAGAAATAGAGGAGCAGGTTGCGGCACAGGATGATGTCGAACCGGCCGGGGCTGGGCGGCGGCTCGATGATGTTGCGCGGCTCGAAGCGGACCTGGTCGCGCAACGGCTGCGCGATCCGCCAGTCGCCGCCGCCCAATTCCTCGAACCAGCGGATCATCTGCATGACCGGCAGGCCGCGCTGGACCTCGAACTGGGAGAAGATCCCGGCCTTGGCGCGGGCGATTGCGGACTTGGACAAATCGGTGCCGACGATTTCGATCTTCCAGCCCTGCCAGCGCAGCCTTTCGTCGGCGAAGCTCATCGCCAGCGAATAGGCCTCCTGCCCGGTGGAGCAACCCGCGCACCAGATGGAGAGCCTCCTGGTGGCGGCGCGGGCGCGCTCCAACCGCTTGATCGGCAAGCCGAACAGGAGGTCGAAGGGCAGCTTGTCGCGGAAGAAATAGGTTTCGTTGTTGAGCAGGGATTCGATCACCGCCTCGGCCAGCGCGGGATCGGCGCGCGAGGCGACGCGCGAGACCAGCTGGTCGACGGACTCGAACCCGCGCTCGCGCACGATCGAGGCGAGGGCGCTTTCGATCCGCCAGCGCCGGTTGGTCGCCAGCTTCTGCCCGGTCCGCGCCTCGAGCAGGCTGCCGAGGATGCGGCGGGAGGCGTCGCTCAGTTCCATGCGGAGATCCCCGCGGCCGCGCGCTGGGCGACCCGGCGCGCGAGATCGGCGGGCGCAAGCACCGCGCAGGCCAGGCCCGCCTCGGCGACGACCCGCGGCATGCCCCAGATCGCCGCGCTCGCCTTGTCCTGGGCGAGCATGGCGCCGCCGCATTCGACGAGGCGGCGGCTTCCCATAAGGCCGTCACGGCCCATGCCGCTCAGCATCACGCCGACGCCGTCGCGCCCGAAAGCGGCGGCGACCGAGGCGAGCATCGGATCGGCCGACGGCAGGCATCCCGACGAAGCGGGCTTGCGGTCGAGCCGGACGCGCACCTCGCCGGCGTGGCGCGCGACGCAAAGATGGGCGTCGCCCGGGGCGACGTGGATCTCGTCGGGGCGCAGCGCCTCGCCATCGGCGGCGACCCGGGCGATCCGGCCGGACGCGGCTTCGAGCTGGCGGGCGAAATGCGGCATGAACAAAGCGGGCAGATGCTGGGTGACCAGGATCGGCGCGCCGAGCGGCGGCAAGGCGCGCAGGAAATCGAACAAAGCGACGATGCCGCCGGTCGATGCGCCCAGCGCGACGCAGCCGAGCGCGCCTTCGGGCATGTCGCGCAGCTGGAGCGGCGGCGCGGCGGCGCGCGCCGGGCGGGCCGTCTCCTCGCGTTCGGCGCGGCCGAGGCGGCGCAGCCGCAGGGCGAGAATGTCGGCGAAGCGGCCGGCGAAATTGCCGATGCCGGGCTTGGGCAGGACATCGGCGGCGCCCTGCGCCAGCGCCTTGAGCGTCGTCTCAGCGCCATGTTCGGCCATCGAGGAGACGATCAGGACGCGCGCGCCCTGCCCCGCGCGGATGATCTCGGGCAAGGCCTCGAGCCCGCTCGCGCCCGGCATTTCGATGTCGAGCAGGATGATGTCGACCGTGACCGTCCGCAGCGCTTCGAGCGCATCCTGGGCATTGCCGGCGGTGGCGGACAGCGCGAAATCGGCATGCGCGGAGACCATGCGCGAGAGCACCGCCCGCGCGACCTCCGAATCATCGACGATCATCAGGCGGACGGGCGGGTCGGCGGGCTTGTCGAGCCGCCGTCGTGCGAGTGCGGTGGCCGATCTCACGCGACGCCGACGATCTGCAGCTTCGAATGGAGCGTGTCGCGGTCGAACGGCTTCATCACATATTCGTCGGCGCCGGCATCGATCGCGGCGCGGATATGGGCGATGTCGTTCTCGGTCGTGCAGAACACGACCTTGGGCTGGTGGGCGACGTCGGCCTGGCGCAGCGCGCGCAGGAATTCCATCCCGCTCATCACCGGCATGTTCCAGTCGAGCAGGATGACGTCGGGCAGGCTCGCCTCGCAGCGGTCGAGCGCTTGGCGCCCGTCCTCGGCCTCGTCGACCGAAAAATCGAGGGTTTCCAATATGTGCCGGGCGACCTTGCGGATCACCTTGCTATCGTCGACGATCAGACAGCTTCTCATATCATCCGCTCCGTTGGGCGCCCCTTGGCCCGGGATTCGCAGCCGTAAGGGCGAGAGGTAAGCACAAGCTTAAGGCTTCACGCCGCGCGCGCCGCAGGCCCGGCGATCAGCGCGTGCGGATCGACGAGCAGATACAGTCCGCCCTCGGCCTCGACCATGCCGAGCGCGACCCGGTCCCAACCGGCGCCGAGCGGCGCCTTGACCGGCGAGGGCGGCGCGTCGGCCTCGATCACGTCCTCGACCTCCTCGACCATCAGCGCATAAGTGTGCCCGCCCGACGGGACGACGATCGCGTCGCGGCCGAGCGCGCCGGAGCGGCCGGCCTCCAGCGCGGCGAGGCCGTCGATCACGGTAAGCACGCGGCTGCGCAGGGCCGAGAGGCCGGCGACATGGGGCGCGGCGCGGGGCGCAAGCGTCAGCCCTTCCAGCTCGACCACCGCCTCGACCTCCGCGGCCGGAAAGGCGATGCGGCGTCCGGCAAGGCGCGCGATCAGCAGCAGCTCAGCCATGCGCACCTCCCCTGGCGGCGGTCAGCGCGCCGATCAAGGCGGCGCGATCATAGCGATAGATGCCGCTCTCTCCTTCGGCGGAGGCGCGGATGCGGACCACATTGGCGTCGGCCGGCGCGGCCTCGTCCTCGAGCGCGATGACGACGTCGGCCGGGTCGCCCTCCTTGGCGATGCGATAGCCCAGGCTCTCGATCAAGGGGCGCAGCATGTTGTCGATCCAGGGATCCCCCTCGGGCAAGGCGCAGACCGGCGGATCGGAATCGGCGCAAGCCCCCTCGCCATAAGCCGCGAACAGCCAATGAGGATCGAGCAGCTCGACCTGGGCGCTATCGTCCAGGAACACGCCGGCCACCTCGCCGGGGGCGGGCGCCGGCTGGAGATCGATCAGCAGCGAGCGGATGTCGATGACTTCAGCAAAGCCATAAGCGATTTCGGTACTGCCGTCGGTGAGGCGCAGAATGCGCAGCTTGCCGCTCTCGGGCGCCGCCTGGCAGCCCGCGAGCGGCAGGATGCGCTCGCCAACGGCGGCGCGCAGGCGCCCGGCGCTGAAGCCGATCGCCTCGGCGGCGACGTCCTCGATCCGCTCGACCAATGTGACCGGCACGGCGCGGCGGCCGCCGTCCAGCGTGCGGAACAGGAGCAGGTTGGTCTCGCGGCGCGCGGCCTCGGCCTTCTCGGCGGCGGCGCCGAGGTCGAGGCCGTTCCCCTCCTCCTCGAAGCTGATGCCCGCGCATTTGGCCACGCCCGAGGGATCGAGCAGCAGGATCGGACGGCCGTCGTCGGCGAGCGTGGTCCCCGCATAGAGGCCGGCCGCCATCACCGCCGGGGCGGCGGGCTTGACCACCAGCTCCTCATGGTCGTGGACCGAATCGACGGCGAGCGCGTAGACCTCGCCGCCGGCGGGCTTCAGGAGGATGAGCTTCTGCTCGTCGCGGACGACATGGGAGTCGACGCCGAGCAGCTCGGCGAGCCAGATCAGCGGCACGCGGCGGCCGCGGACGGTCGCGACCTCGGCCTCGCCGACCGCATCGATGCGGACCGCGCCGCCGCCGATGCGCAATATCTCGTCGATCGCCGAGCGGGGAATGGCGAAGCATTGGCCGTTCACGCTGACGGTCAGCGCCGGGATAATGGTCAGCGTCAGCGGCACGCGGATGGCGAGCCTGACGCCCTGCGCCGCGCGCGAGTCGATGTCGACGACGCCGCCGATCCGCTCGATATTGGCGCGGACCACGTCCATGCCGACGCCCCGGCCGGAAATGGCGGTGACCTCGCCGGCGGTGGAGAGGCCGGCGGCGAAGACCAAAGCGGTCTTCTGCGCCGCGGAGAGCTTTTCAGCCTGTTCGGCGGTGAGGAGCCCCGCCGCCCGCGCCTTGCGGACGAGCGCGTCGCCGTCGATGCCGCGGCCGTCGTCGGCGACCTCGATCAATATCTGGTTGCCGGCCTGGCGCGCCGAGACCTTGAGCATGCCCGTCTTGGCCTTGCCGGCGGCGGCGCGCTCCTCGGGAGGCTCGATGCCATGGTCGATCGAGTTGCGCACGATATGAGTCAGCGGATCGCGGATCATCTCGATCATCTCGCGGTCGAGCTCGACGTCGCCGCCGTCGGCCTCGAGCCGGACCTGCTTGCCGAGTTCGGCGGAAAGGTCGCGGACCAGGCGCGGCAGGCCGGCGAACAGGCTGTCGATTCGCTGCATGCGGGTGCGGGTGATGCCGTCGCGGATCTCGGCGATACATTGGGAGACGCGCTCGAACGCCGCCTCCACCGCGACGTCGCGCGGCATGTCGCGCAGGCGCCGGGCGAGCTCGTTGCGCGCCAGCACCGCGTCGGAGACGCCGTTCATCATCCGGTCGAGCAGATCGACCGAAAGCCGGATCGAGCGCACCGACTTGCGCGCCTCTGGCTCGGGCGCGGCGGGGGCGAGCGATTGCTCGGCCGCCGGCACGTCCTCGGCCAGAGCGGCGATCAGCGGCGCATCGTCCTCGCTCGCCAGGGATTCGCCCGATTCGAGCGCCTGGACGAGCTCGCCGATCCGGTCGATCACCGCCAGCACGGCGCTGACCAAAGCCGGATCGGCGGCGCGGGTGCCGGCGCGGACCTCGGCGAGCGCGCCCTCGGCGGCGTGGCTCAAGGCTTCGAGCCGCGGCAGATCGAAGAAGCCGCAATTCCCCTTGACGGTGTGGACGAAGCGGAAAATCTCGTCGAGCCGCTCGCGGTCGCCCGGATGCGCCTCCCACGCCACGATCGCGCCCGACAGGGCCTGGGCCATGTCGCGCGTTTCCGCGATGAAATCGTTGATCAGCTCGTCCATGCTGGGGAGAGCTTATGGGAGGCGTTGGTAAAGGGGGCGTTAACCGGTGCGTGCGCCTTCGGGCTCGCGACGGGGATGATATGCATTCGTCAAGGTCCGCTTGTATCCTGTCTTTCTCTAGTAGATTCGATCATTGTCTGTTCGACCGCGGCCTTACTGCGCAGGAAAAGGAAAAATGGAGCCGTCAATCTGGACAGTGCAGTTCGTTGTGCCGGAAGCAAATTTGAGCGGCTTAATGAGGTTCGCGGTCGGCGCGACCTCTGGGCTTCATTTCGGCGGCAGTCTCGCGGCCGCCGCTGCCGAAAAAGGGCTCAAGCTTCTTTATGGCGGCCTGCCGATGGAAGGAAAATTGACCATAGATGCCGGGGGGTTGACCTTTGAAACCGGCAAGCTCGCCCAACTTATCGCTTACGACCGTCCGTTCACCATCAGGATTCCCAAGAGCGATATCGTCAATGCGCGCGTGCCTGCGTCCTTTCTGCATATCGACCTGACAAGCTTCGGATTGAGGCCTTCCCTAGTGATCCTCAACACCTCGGGCGGCGAATTCAGGATGGTCGCTGGTTTTCGCGCAAAGCGAATCGCCGACGCCATCAACCGTCTCTGAACGACCGGCAGGATTCTCGGTCACCCGGCAGTTCGCGAACAGTCTCTTGCTACGGAACCGTCGTCCCTAAGCCGGCAGGCTCGCGCCGATGATGAGGATGCCCTCCTCGCCGTCGGCGACCTGGATCTGGCCGCCGCCTTCCTCGACCAGAGCATGGGCGAGCCAGGCCGCGGCGGCGCGCGGGGCGACCTCGTCCTCTTGCATCTCGCCGATCAGCACCTTCTTCAATTCCGGGTCGAGCACGATCCGGCTGCCTTCGGCGCGCACCACGATGTCGAGGCCCGAGCCGTGATTTTCGGCGCCGATGGCGAGGCTGCCGCCGCGCACCAGGGCGTCGCCGGCGATCAGCACGACGTTGAGCAGCACCTTCAAGGCCGCCTTGCTCATCGTCGGCTCGTCGACCATCCAGTTCAATTGGATGCGGCCGTCGCCGCCGAACAGCCCCTCGATCGCGCCGCGCGCCTCGCGGGTGTCGACGACGTCGGCGAAGCCGCCCGCGGCGCCGAAGGCGAGCCGGAAGAATTTGAGCTTGTTGGCCGACGCCCGCGCGCTCTCGGCGAGCAGCTCGAGACAGCGCGCGCGCATCTCCGGATCATGCTCGTCGGCGAGCAATTCGATGCCGTTGTTGAGCGCCCCCACCGGCGACAAGAGGTCGTGGCACAGGCGCGAGCAGAGCAGGCTGGCGAATTCGTGGGATTTCATGCGCGCTTGAGCCCCGTTTGGCGTGATGGCCCCTATTGGCCTTTGCGATTCAAGGTTGCAAGGCTCGGCGAGAATTGCATCCTGTCGGGCGATGCGAGACACTCTCGAAACGCTGTCTTATTGGGCACGAGACTATTGGAAGGTGATCCTGCTGGCTCTGGGCGTCGCCGGGGTCGCCATCGCGGCCGGCCTCTGGATGGTGCGCAACTACGAAATGCCGGCGATCGACGAACAAGGCGAGGTCGTCCGTTTTGGCGCGTACAGCAGTGACGAGGGGCCATTACCGGCCGTCGTCGTGCGGATGCGCGACGGACGGACCCTGCAGCTGAAGATACACCGTTCCATGACCCACCATTGCCGGGCAGGGAGCACCATCCGGCTCGTCCGGCGCGGCGACACGCTCACTGTCCATCCACAGGGCTGCGCCCCGCCGCCATCTTGAAATTCCCCGCCCAGATCCCATCTCCGCTTTCCAATGTCGGGGGGGCATTCCACCATCATCGCGAGGATCGCCGAAGACGCCCAGGGCTGGCGGTTGGACCGCGCTTTGGCCGCCGCCGTGCCGACGCTGTCGCGCGAGCGGCTGAAGGCGCTGATCTCCACGGGCGCGGTGCTGGGGCCCGAGGGCGCGCCGGTGCGCGATCCGGCGGTGAAGGCGGTGCCCGGCGGCGCTTACCGGGTTTCCGTTCCCGAGCCCACGCCCGCGCATAACGAGGCGCAGGATATCGCGCTCGAGATCGCCTATGAGGACGAGCATCTGCTGGTCGTCGACAAGCCGGCCGGGATGGTCGTCCATCCGGCCGCGGGCAATTTCGACGGCACCCTGGTCAACGCTTTGCTCCACCATTGCGCCGGGCGGCTGAGCGGGATCGGCGGCGTGGCGCGGCCGGGGATCGTCCACCGCATCGACAAGTTGACGTCCGGCCTGCTGGTGGTCGCCAAGACCGACGTCGCCCATGAGGGGCTCGCCGCGCAATTCGCGCGGCACAGCATCGAGCGGCTCTATCTGGCGATCACCGCCGGCGTGCCGGTCCCCGCCGCCGGCACGATCGACGCGCCGCTCGCCCGCTCCTCGGCCAACCGCAAGAAGATCGCGGTGGTCGCGGACGGGCGCGGCAAGAGGGCGGTGACGCATTATCGAATCGTCGAGCGGCTCAACGACGCGGCGTTGACGGAATGCCGGCTCGAAACCGGCCGCACCCACCAGGTCAGGGTCCACATGGCCTCGATCGGCCATCCCCTGCTCGGCGACCCGGTTTACGGCCGGGCGGGACCTGTGCATCGGGAGCTGTTGAAAAGGCTCGATTTTCACCGTCAGGCCCTGCACGCCGCCGCGCTCGGCTTCGTGCATCCGGTCTCGAAAGAGAACTTATCCTTCAAAAGCGCGCTGCCGTGGGATATTCAGGAACTGTTCGGGGCGCTTCGTGTATAGCTATCGAGTGCCGACCAAGGGGCGATGCCCCGGCGAAGGCGCCCAAGGAGTAACTTAATCATCATGGCAGGCAGAAACGTACCGGCGACGATCCCGGCGAGCGGCGGCGAGGCTGGCCTCAACCGCTACCTCGCGGAGATCAAGAAGTTTCCGATTCTCGCGCCGGAAGAGGAATATATGCTGGCCAAGCGCTGGACCGAGCATCAGGACACCGATGCGGCGGCCCGGCTGGTCAACTCGCACCTTCGGCTCGTGGCGAAGATCGCCATGGGCTATCGCGGCTATGGCCTGCCCACCTCCGAGCTGATCTCCGAGGGCAATATCGGCCTGATGCAGGGCGTGAAGAAGTTCGAGCCCGAGCGCGGCTTCCGCCTCGCCACCTATGCGATGTGGTGGATCCGCGCCTCGATCCAGGAATATATCCTGCGCAGCTGGTCGCTCGTGAAGATGGGCACGACCGCGGCGCAGAAGAAATTGTTCTTCAACCTCCGCCGGATGAAGAACAAGATCGACGCCTTCGAGGATGGCGACCTCAAGCCCGAGGACGTCACCAAGATCGCCACCGATCTCGGCGTTTCGGAAGAGGACGTCGTCTCGATGAACCGGCGCATGGCGATGGGCGGGGACACCTCGCTCAACGTGCCGCTGCGCGACGATTCGGAAGGCAGCTGGCAGGATTTCCTGGTCGACAGCGAGCCCCTGCAGGACGAGCGCGTCGCCGAGGCCGAAGAGGCCCGGATCCGCCACGATTTGCTGATCGAGGCGCTCGGCGCGCTCAACGAGCGCGAGCGGCACATCCTGAGCGAGCGGCGGCTGACCGACGAGCCCAAGACGCTCGAGGAACTGAGCCAGGTCTACGACGTCAGCCGCGAGCGCATCCGCCAGATCGAGGTGCGCGCGTTCGAGAAACTGCAGAAGGCGCTGATGAGCCTGGCCGGCGAGAGAAGGCTGCTGACCGCCGCTTAGCCTGCTCTGTTCCCCGGCGAAGGCCGGGGCCCAGTCCTACAGCCCGCGCCGCTGGACCCCGGCATTGGGTCCCATCAAAGTACTACTTTGATGGGGGCCCTTTCGCCGGGGAACGAGGCACTTTGTCGCTTCAGCGTGCCGAGGGCGGAGCCGGCTCCGCGGCCGGCGCGGCGCTCGGCCGGCGGCGCACACCGTCCAGCTCCCTCGGCGGCGGCGGGCGGGTTTCCTGGCGGCGGCCGAGCGGGGCCTGCGTCGAGGCGCCGTTGTCGCCGGTCAGCGACCAGCGCTGGCTGGTGGTGAGGCTGGAATCGGCGCGGGTGCGCTCGCTGATCAC
>JBKJZJ010000248.1:0-6940 GCA_046715355.1 Allosphingosinicella sp.
CGGTCGCGCTCGGCGGCGGCGCGCTGGCGCCCGGTTTCGGCGGCGGCGATGCGGGCGGTCGCCTGTTCGAGCGCGGCTTCCGCCTGCGCGCGGCCGGTCCGCGCCGCTTCGAGCGTCGCCACCAGAGCGGCATCGCCGCCAAGCTCGGCGGCATGCGCGGCGATCCGCGCCGCCTCGGCCTCGGCACGGGCGAACTTGGCTTGGGCGGCCTCCAGCGCGGCCCCGGCGACGCGCGCCTCGGCCTGCTCGGCGGCCTGCACGGCGCGGGCCTTGCCGAGAGCGGTCTCGGCGGCGCGGGCTTCGTCCTCCTGGGCGATGGTGCGCTCGTCGATCGTGCCGCGCCGGCTCTCCGCCTCTGCGAGCCGCGCCGCGATCGCCGCCAGTTCCTCTTCGAGCCTGAGGGTGGCGGCGGCGGCGTCGGCTTTCAGCGCCTCCTCGCGCGCGCGGTCGGCAGCCAAAGTGCGGCGGCGCTCCTCGAGCTCGGCGATGCGGCGGCGCACCCCGTCGCGCTCGGCGCGCAAGGCGGCGAGCTTGTGGCCGAGCGCCGAGGCGGTCTCGCGCGCCGCTTCGGCGGCCTTGCGCCGCGCGGCGAGATCGGCCGCCGCCTGATGCTGCCAGGCCGCCGCGGCGCGCTGCGCCTCGGCCGCCCGTTCGACCGCGGCCGCCGCATTCTCCGCCTCGGCCCGCGCCGCTTCGGCCGCCTGGGCCGCCTCGCGCCAGCGCGCGAACACCAAACGGGCCTCGGCGACCTTGATCTGGTCGGAGAGCTTGCGGTAGCGCTCGGCGGCGCGCGCCTGGCGCCTCAGCGCGCCCGAGCGCAGCTCCATGTCGGCGAGGATCTCGTCGAGCCGGACGAGATTGGCCTCGGTGGCGCGGAGCTTCTGCTCGGCATCCTTGCGGCGGACGTGGAGGCCCGCGATCCCGGCCGCTTCCTCGAGCATCAGCCGCCGCTCGGTCGGCTTGGCGGCGATCACCGCGCTGATCTTGCCCTGGCTGACCAGGGCAGGCGAATGGGCGCCGGTGGCCGCGTCGGCGAAGAGCAAGGCGACGTCCTTCGCCCGCACGTCGCGGCCGTTGATCCGATAGGCCGAGCCCGCGCCGCGTTCGATCCGCCGAGTCACCTCGACCTCGCCCATCGGCGCGACCTGGACCTCGCCCTCGCTGTCGCCCGCCTCGCGCTCGACCAGCATCGTCACCTCGGCGAAATCGCGCGCGGGCCGCAAGGCGGTGCCGGTGAAGATGACGTCGTCCAAGCCGGCGCCGCGCATCGACTTCGGCGAGGATTCGCCCATCACCCAGCGGATCGCCTCGAGCACGTTGGATTTGCCGCAGCCGTTCGGGCCGACAATCCCGGTCAGCCCGTCCTCGACGCGCAGCTCGGCGGGCTCGACGAAGCTCTTGAAGCCGGAAAGTTTGAGCTTTCTTACCCGCACCTGATCGTTCCGGCCCCCTATGTCCCTTTAGTGGCCGCGCAGCAGCGGCTCGATCCCCGCCCAAGTGTTGGTGTCGAGCGCGCGGCCGTTGATGAAGAAGGTGGGCGTGCCGCGGACGCCGAGCCGCTGGCCGCCGGATTGCAGCGCCTCGAGCCCGTTCAGATTGGCCTGGTTGATGCAGGTCCGCCGCATCCGCGCCGTGACCCCGTGGCGGGCCGCGATCGCATCGAGGCCGATCACCTCGACCAGCCGCTGCGCGGCCTGGGTCCCCCGCAGCCCGCCGAGCTCGGTGCGCTGCGCCTCGGTCAGGCTCTGGATGCGGCCCATCCACGTCGCCTGCGAGGCGAGCAAGGCGTGGGTGAGGTTGAAATAGGCGCGGGGCGAGGCGCAGCGGCTGAGCATGGCCGCGGCGACGTCGAGGCCGTTCAGATAATAATTGCGATATTCGACGCTGACCCGGCCGCCGCGCACATATTGGTTGAACAGAGGCGCGCTGCTCTGATGTGCGAAATCGGCGCAATGCGGGCAAGTCAGCGACAGATATTCGACCAGCTTCACCTGCGCATTGGGATTGCCGAGGCGATAGCCGCCTTCGGGGGTGCGCGCCGCGACCTGGGTCCAGTCGCGCGCGGCGGCGGCGCGGCCCCTTTGCGCGAGCGAGGAAGCGGCGGGCAGCGCCAGCAAAGCGGCGGTGGCCAAGGCGGCGGCGAGGATGCGGGCCCTCTTCACCTCAGCCTCCGAGCTGCGCGCGGATCAGCGGCTCGAGATTCTGCCAGCTGCCGACGCCCTCATGCTTGACGTCGTTGATCATGAAGGTCGGCGTGCTGCTGACGCCATGTTCCTCGTTGGCGCGCCGGCTCAGGTCGGTGATGCGCTGCAGATTGTTCGCGTCGGCGACGCAGGAATCGATCTGGCTCTGGGGCATGCCGCGCTGGCGGAAGAACTGGTCGAGCTCGCCGCCGCGGATGTAGGCGGCCGCGCGCTCGGGCACGCTCATCCCCTCGAGGGCGGCCGCGTTCGCAGCCGCATATTGCTGGATGCGTCCGAGCCAGGCCGCCTGGTCGGCATAGAGCTGCTCGACCAGCTGGAAATAGGGCTCCGCGCCCCGGCAGTGCAGCAAGGCGAAGATGCCGGGATCGGTGGGGAACAAAGCGAGCGGGCGATATTCGAAGCTGACCTGGCCGCTCTTCACATATTGGCTGGTCAGCGCGCCGGCGCCATGGGAGAATTCGGCGCAATGCGGGCAGGTGATCGAGGCATATTCGACGAGCCTCACCCGCGCGTTCGGATTGCCCATGCGATAGCCGGTCTCGGTCGCGGTGACGACCTGCGTCCAATCGCCATTGGCGGGCGCCGCGACTTGGTTGAGCGGCGCGCCCGGGGGGAGGCCGCCGCCGGCACTGCCGCTGTTGTTGGCGCCGCCGCCGCCGCACGCGGCCAGGACCAGAGCGAGCGCCGCCGCGCCTGCCGTCAGTGTTGCTTTCATGTCTTCCTCTCTCCACCAATTCGGCCGACCACCTTGATCGCCGGCGCCTCGGGCGCTCCATCACCGCCGGAGAGGCCGCGCGCAAGCGATTCCAGACAGGCTTTGAACTCCGGATCGACGATTTCGCGCAGGGACTCCCCCAATTCGGCCGGGATCGGTCTGAGCGACGGCGGCGCCCGGCGCGTCTTCGGCTCTTGCGCCTGAACCGCGCCTTGCCGGATGGCGATGCGGGCGACCGCCGGATAGCCGAAGAAATGGTTGACCCGCTCCTGGATGGCCGGAGCGACATGCTGCATCATCGGTGCGTGCGCGCCCTCGACGATGAGGGTCAGCACGCCCTCGCTCTTCCGCCCCGCCGGGAAGCGGATCGATTCGGGCGAGGAGACGGCGGCGTAGCGCGGCCCGACGATCTCGCGCCAGCGGCTGACGATCGAGGACTGGACGAAGCCGAAGCGGCGGAAGGCGGCGCCTCCGGCCGCGGGCAGCAGGTCCGACATGGCGCGCATGCGCCGGGCGCGCGCGGGCTGCGCCGCCGGCTTCGCCGCGGGCTTGACGGCGGGCTTTTCGGCGCCTGGGGCGCCCTTCGCTCCGGACCTGGTCACTTTGCTTTCCACGCTGCGGCGAGCATGGCATAGCCGGCATATGCCCGTCGATGCCGCCCAGGCGCTTTTATGTTGGTATGTTGTGGATAAGCGGCGGCTGCCCTGGCGGGCCGAAGCCGGCGCCCGCCCCGACCCCTATCGGGTCTGGCTTTCGGAGGTGATGCTGCAGCAGACGACGGTCGCCGCGGTGAAGCCCTATTTCGAGAGATTCACCGCGCGCTGGCCGACCGCCCAGGCGCTGGCGGCAGCGCCGGACGGCGAGGTGATGGCCGCCTGGGCGGGGCTCGGCTACTACGCCCGCGCCCGCAACCTCCTCGCCTGCGCCCGGTCCGTCGCGAACGAGCATGGGGGACGCTTTCCGGATACGGAGGCGGCGCTGCTGAAGCTGCCCGGCATCGGCTCCTACACCGCCGCCGCCATCGCCGCGATCGCCTTCGGCAGGCGCGCGGTGGTCGTGGACGGCAATGTCGAGCGGGTGATCGCGCGGCTGCACGCTTTGAAGGAGCCGCTCCCCAATGCCCGCCCCCGCATCCGCGCGCTCGTGGACGCGATGACTCCCCATGAAAATGCCGGCGATTTCGCTCAGGCGATGATGGACCTGGGCGCCACCATCTGCACCCCGCGCGGCCCCGCTTGCGGCCGCTGTCCTCTGCAAACCGGCTGCGCGGCTTTCCGAGAGGGTGCCCCGGAGCTTTACCCGGTCAAGCCGCCCAAAGCGGCGCGTCCCAGGCGCCAGGGCTGCGCCTACTGGCTCGAACATGACGGCGAAGTCCTGCTCGTGCGCCGTCCGGCCAGCGGCCTGCTCGGCGGCATGCTCGGCCTTCCCACCGAGCCGCCGGCGCAAGCCGAGTGGCGCAAAGCCGGCGCGGTCGACCATGTCTTCACCCATTTCGCGCTGACCATGACGCTGAAATGCGCCGAAGCCGATGTGCGGCCGGACGGCATAGACCGTTACGACGGTCTATGGTGGCCGGTGGAGCGCATCGGGGAAGCCGGCCTGCCGACCTTGTTCGCCAAGCTCGCCGCGCGCGGCGCGGACTGGCACGCGAAGGAAAAGGCTCGCGCAAACGTTAGCAATGAGATCGTCCCGGCCTGAAGGTGTCCCATGCGTTCCACGGCCCTGCTGTTCATGGCCCTGTTCTTGGCCTCGCCCGCTCCGGCCCAGCGGGCACGGGTGCCCGCGCCGGCCGGGACGGTCGAACTCTCCTACGGCGAGGCGCCGCGCCAGCGGCTCGATTTCACCCGCGCCGCGGACCCAAGCGCGCCGCTCGTCCTCTTCGTCCATGGCGGCGGCTGGATGATCGGCGACAAGCGGATCGCGCATCACATGGCCGCTTACTTCCATGGAAGGGGCTATGCCTTCGCGGCGGTCAATTACCGGCTGGTCCCCGAGGCGACGCCCGCCGAGCAGGCCGCCGACGTCGCCGCCGCGCTCGCCCGGCTGGTCGCGGACGCCGACAGGCTCGGCGTGAATCCGCGCCGGGTGATGCTGATCGGGCACAGCGCCGGCGCCCATCTCGCCGCCTTGGTCGGCACCGACCCCCTTTATCTGCGCGCCCACCGGCTGCCGGTCTCGACGATCGACGGAATCGTCCTGCTCGACGGCGCCGGCTATGACGTGCCCCAGCAGATGGGCCGCGGCGGGCCGCTGGTCCGGCGGATGTATGCGCGCGCCTTCGGCGGCGACCCCGCCTTCCAGCGCCGCGTCTCGCCGGCCGCGCACGCCGCCGCGCCCAATGCCGGCCGCTTCCTTATCCTCCACATCATGAGCCGCCCCGACGACAGCGGCGCCCAGTCCGAGAGCCTCGGCGCGGCGCTCCGCGCGGCGGGGACGCCGGCGGAGGTGGTGTCGGTGCCCGGCAGTCACGGCGCCATCTTCCGCGCCTTCGGCCAGCCGGGGCATGAAGCGACCCGCGCCACCGACGCCTTTGCCGCCCGCTTGTTCTCGCGCCCCTAAGTCGGCGATAGGGGAGGAATGAGTTCTCCCGGCTTCACCGGCGCCGGCCTCGACCGCGCCGATCATCTGAGGCTCGATGCCGAGCGGCTGGCCGACATGATGGCCAATGGCGATGCGCGGCTGCTGGCGCTCGATACGCTCGATCCGGTGCTCGACGAAGCAGGCCGGCTCGCCTGGGGGCCGCTGGCCGGGGAGGGCGAGACCCTGTTCCTCGGCCTCGACGAGGGCGTGCCCCTGTTCGCGCCGCTGATCCGCGCCCCGGCGCTCGGCCAGCGCGCCTGGTCCGTATTCCGGCTGCTCGCCTTGATGAGCGGCAAAGACGCGGCGATCTGGGGCGCCGCGCGTTCGCTGAACGAATGGCACAACCGCCACCTCTTCTGCGGCATTTGCGGCGGCGCCACGGCGCTTTTCCGCGCCGGCTGGGGGCGGCGATGCCCGCAATGCGGCGCCGAGCATTTCCCGCGCGTCGACCCGGTGGTGATCATGCTCGCCGAGCACGAAGGCCGCGTCCTCCTCGCCCGCCAGCATCAATATCCGCCGGAACGCTATTCGGCGCTGGCCGGCTTCGTCGAGCCCGGCGAATCGATCGAGGAGGCGGTGGCGCGCGAATTGATGGAGGAAGCCGGCGTCGCGGTCTTCGACGTGCGCTACGTGGCGAGCCAGCCCTGGCCCTTTCCGGGCTCGCTGATGATCGCCTGCATCGGCCGCGCCGAGTCGGACGCGATCACGCTCGACAGCAAGGAGCTCGAAGACGCCTTCTGGTGCGATCGCGCGGGCGTCAGAGCCGCTTTGGCCGGCGATTCCGCCGCGCCTTTTCTGGCGCCGCCGCCTTTTGCCATTGCCAATACGCTGCTGACGCGCTGGAGTGAGCGCGCGGAACAAGGAGGATGAGGATGCGAGCTTCGATACTCGGCGTAGGCGCCGCCTTGCTGCTGCTCTCCGGCTGCGCCGCCGGACCCAGCGACCAGCGCGCGACGCTGGCGGTGACGATGACAGGCATTCAGGAAGTGCCCGGCCCCGGCGATGCGGACGGCTCGGGGACGGTCGAGATTCGGGTCGTGCCCGCCAGCGGCGAAGTCTGCTGGAACCTGTATGCGCGCGGCATCGACGCCGCCACCGCCGCCCATATCCACCGCGGCGCCGCCGGCACCGCCGGGCCGCCCGTCCTCAGCCTGACCACGCCCGACGCCGCCGGCCGCAGCCAGGGCTGCATCGCGGTCGACCAGCTCCTGGGGCGCGAGCTTTCCTACCGGGCCCACGAATTCTACGTCAACGTGCACACGGGGGCCTATCCCGCCGGCGCGATCCGCGGCCAGCTGCGCGGCGGCCCCGTCAACCCCCGCCGCATCCGCGAGCCGGGGGACTAGGGCCAGCAAACCCCTCCCCCTCGAGGGGGAGGTAGGGAGGGGATGTTCGGTGTTTGAGTTTCATTCTCGAACCGCCGTACACCCTCACCCCATCC
>JBKJZJ010000249.1:0-3343 GCA_046715355.1 Allosphingosinicella sp.
GCGCAGCGCCAGGCGGCGGCACCGCCGCCGCGGCCCGAAGCGTTCGAGGCGCTGGTCCGCTGCCGGACGATCGCCGAGGCCGACGCGCGCCTGCAATGTTTCGACGCCGCCGCCGCCGCGCTGCAGACGGCGCAGGAGCGGCGCGAGGTGGTGGTGATCGATCGCCAGCAGGTCCGCGAGGGGCGGCGGCGGCTGTTCGGCCTCGCTTTGCCGCGCATTCCGATATTCGGCGGCGGCGAGGGCGATGATGACGACGATCAGGATCAGGTGCGCACCGTCGAAGGCGTCGTCGCCTCGGCGACGCAGGACCACCTCGGTCATTGGGTGGTGGTGCTGCAGGACAATGCGGTCTGGGTGCAGACCGACAACAACACGCTGGCGCTGCGCCCGCGCCCCGGCCAGCGGGTGGTGATCAACCGCGGCCCGATGGGCGGCTTCATGATGCGGGTCAACAACCAGCCGGGCATCCGCGTCCGGCGGACGCGCTAGGGTCTGGGGCTGAGGGCCCCGCCGACGATCATCTGCGGGTCGAGCCGGGCGCCGTTCCACATGATCGTCCAGTGGAGGTGCGGGCCGGTGGCGCGGCCGGTGGCGCCGACGCGGCCGATTTCCTGGCCCTGGCGGACCCGGTCGCCGGCCCGCACCGACGCGCGCGACAGATGCAGGAAGGCGCTGCTCAGCCCCATGCCATGGTCGAGGATGACGAGATTGCCCTCGAGGCTGAAGCCCGGCGGCGGCGCCAGCACGACGACGCCGTCGGCCGGCGCGGCGACCACCGCCCCCGAGCCGGCGGCGATGTCGGTGCCGCTATGATAAGCGGCCGCCACCCCGCCCCGGTAGATGCGCTGCGCCCCGAAGGCGCCGCTCAGCCGCCCGCGCGCCGGCCAGGTGAAATTCTGCGACCAGCCCATGCTGTCCGAACCCTGGCGGCGCGCCGCGCCGATCCGCGCCAGCTCGGCCTCGCGGATGCGCGCATATTCGGGGCTCGGCCCGCCGGTCCCGCGCGCCATGTTGATATGCTGAATCCGCCAGGTCCGGCGCCCGACCGCGATCGGCTGGCGGACGACACGCCCGTCGGCGAGGCGCGCGGTCAAGGCGGCGGCGGGGGCGGCGTCGCGGTCGAAGCCCAGGATGAAGCGGCCATCACGCGCCAGCTGTACAGGGCGCCCGTCCAGTTCGAGCGCCACCGTCCCCGCCGGCGCGAAGCCGCGCACCAGCCCGGCCTGGACGGTAGCGCCGGTCAGGCGGATGGCGGGCGCGGGCTGCTGGGCGGCGGCCCCGAGCAGCAGCAGAGACGCGGCAGGGGCCAGGAGCTTCCTCATCCCACCACCCTCACGGCCGCCCGCTCCGCTTCGGTGAGCAGTGGGTTCCAAATGTCGAAAATGAGGATCGCCCGCGGCTCGTCGCTGTCGTTCCAGGCTTCGTGCTCGATCGTGTCGTCGAAGGCCCAGGCCTTGCCGGCTACGGGAACCCGCGTCTCCGCGCCGACCCGAAATCCGCAATCCCTCGGCACGACGAGGGGGAGGTGGACCGTGGTGCGCACATTGCTCGAGCCGGTGTGCGGCGGAATGCGCGTGCGCGGCTCGAGGATCGAAAACAGCGCCGTGGGTCCCTTGCCCGGCAGATCCAGCAACGGCAGGGCCTCGAGCGCGGCGGCGGTGGCGGGGCAGCGGGCGCAATTCTCATCCCGCCTGATCCCGTCCTCCCAGAAGAACCAGGCGCTCCAGCGCGGCGAGTGATTGAGCTCCGCCCATTGATTGACCGGCTGGGTCGCATCGAAGGCGATATAGGGGCGGAACCCGCGATCGCCCTCCTGCAGGAGGGAGAGCAGCTCGCGCTTGATCTCGGCCGTCTTCGCCTCGAGCGCCGCGAACCAAGGGAAATGGCCCTCCGGGAAGAATTCCAAAGCGGGCAGATAGGGGAAATGGCCGCCGATCGGCTGTTGCAGATAGACTCTACGGCGGCCGGCCCGCTGCTCGACATAGGCGTCGGCCCGGGAAAAATCCGCGTCGGGATAGGCCGCATGAATGTCGGCGATCGGCCGCTCGAAGGCGGAGGCACGGGCATCGTCGTCGGCCTGGATCAGTTCCAGCCCATGCGCCAGGGCCTGGCGCGCCGGCGGGGGCAGGCTGTCCGCATTGGGGCCGACGGCGATGATCGCGCGGTACATCGCCAGCGAGTCAGCCAGCCGGCCCAGCCTCGCCAGGACCTCCGCCTTCATCAATATTGCGGGGACATAATAAGGATCAATGGCCAGCGCGCGATCGAGGCTCTCCATGCCGCGGTCGAGGTCGCCGGCCAGGTCGAAAGCCTGGAAGAGGTTGAACCAGATCGGCGCCGAACCGGGTTCGGCCGCCGCCGCGCGCTCGAGATAGTGGACCGACCGTTCGGCATCCTTGAGATTGAGCGCGATCATCGCCAGCGTGTTGAGCGCGGTGACGTGCCGCGGCTGCTTGTCGATCAGCGTTTCGAGAAGCCGCGACGCGGCCTCGTGCCGGCCCTGGTGCCACGCCTCCGACGCCCGGGCGAAAACCTCCCTCTCATCGAGGTTCATGCCTTGCCTTCCGCCTCGAGCGAGGCCTGTGCGTTCGCATAGGCTTCCTGGCGCGCGACGCTCCAATATTTGAGTTCGGCGAGCGGGATCGGCTGGCGGGTCACCGCGCAGAGCACATGGTCGCCATGGCCGAGCACGCGGAAGGTGCCGGGAAGATAATGGAGCCGGGCCAGCCGGCCCCTGCTGGTCATCAGCATGGACTATCGATCCTACAGAAACCTGGGCTGATTGCCCTTGTCCTTAACATGGGACGTCCGCTTCGGCCGCTCAACCGTCTCGCCGGTCGAGGCTTCGACCTCGCCGTCCTGGAAGATCAGGCGCAGCCGCTTTGCCTCGCGGGCCGCCGCCGCCGACATGATCGTGCGCCGATCGCGATTCTCAACCCGGGCATAGCCGCGCTCGAGAGGCTTGTTGGGATGAGCGAGCAAGGCGACGCGCCACAAGGAGGCGAGCCTCTCTTTGGCACGCCGGTGCGCGGATTCGAGCAGCGCCGGACGCAGCGCCCCTCCGGCCCGGCCCAGTTCGCCCCGCGCTCGATCCAGCCGCCCACGTAACGCCCGGGGCAGGCGCTCGGCGAGATCGTCGAGGCTTTGCTGCTGCGGCGCGAGCAATGCCTCGCGCTCGGGCCAGTGGCGGAGCAGGGCCTGCAACTGCTCGGACCCGCGCTCGCAGGCGCGGCGCGCGCAACGCTCGGCGCGGCCGCCGAGTTCGCGCACCTGGGCCAGCAAATCGGCGCGCACCGGCACCGCGAGCTCGGCGGCCGCGGTCGGCGTCGGCGCGCGCACGTCG
>JBKJZJ010000250.1:0-9455 GCA_046715355.1 Allosphingosinicella sp.
GAACAAGCGTCAGGCGCCCCCCGCTCGATGCGGCCAGCGCTTCGCCATACTGGATCGCCTCGGGATCGCGATCGAAAGCGAAGACGCGGGCCGCCCCTTGAGCCAGGATAGCCCTGGAATAGCCGCCCGCCCCGAACGTGCCGTCGACGTGGGTCTCGCCGGGAGCGGGGGCGAGCGCGTCGACGACGGCGTCGAGGAGGACGGGGACGTGGGGATCGGCGGCGGCGGCGGCGGCGTTCATGGCCTGGCCCCCCGCTGCTCGAGGTAGAAAGCGGCGATCTGCTTGAGCACCGCGCCGCCGGTCTCGATCGCGGTCTCCGGATTCCACAGCTCGACGAACCGGCCCTGGCCGACGAACAGGGCGAGATCGCCGATGCCGGCGAGGCTGCGCAGCATCGGCGGCAGCACGATCCGGCCGCCGCTATCGTAGCCGACCTTTTCGGTCATCCCGAACAGGCCCCGGCTCTGGTCGTCGAGGGCGGTCGCGGCGGCGCCCTTCTCCTCTTCGAGCCGGCGGCGGCGCTCGGTCTCGCCGATCAGATATTCGGAATAGGCGTATCCGTACAGCGTGAGGCAGCGGGCGCGCTCGTGCTTGCCGATGAAGATCGTGCGCGAATCGGAGCTGCGGTCGAGCACGGAGCGGACGAAGACCGGCACCGACAGGCGCGCCTTCGCGTCGACCCCGTTCAACGCATTGCCTTGAAAAATCTCCGTTTCCACGCCCTCAGTCCGCTCCAGACCGAGACCCCCCTGTTTGCGGCAGCACTGCGAACAATGCGGCTCGCGTCGCTCGCGCGGCCCAACAGGAATCGCCCCTTATTGCCGGACGTGGATAACAAAGCCGGCATGGGATTGGAAGGGTTTTAATGGGTTATGAGGGGAACTACTGCCTCGCTAGTGGAGCTGTTCTTGTTTTGTGCCCTCTTGCGATATGTTCTTGGCCGCTCGACATCCTGTGGATAAGTCCGTGAACAGGCGGCGACGGGGCGCGTTCATCTGCGGGCGGCCGGCGGCGCGGCCGCGGGCGGCGGCGCGGCATTGGTGTTGCTCGGAGTGAGGCCGAGCGCGGCCAGCGGCTCTTCGGGCGGATCCTGCGCCTGGGGCGGCGGGGCCGGCTGGGCGGCAATGCCGGGCCCCGGCGGGGCGACCGACTTGGGGGTGATCGGCGCCTCGTTGCGGCTCTGGCCGGTGAAGATGGCGGCCAGCAGCACCGCCAGGAAGACGAAGGCAAGGCCGGTGAGCCCGATCCGAACCCGCTGCATTGATCGTGAAATCCTCTCGCCGCTCGACCTTGCTTAGTCTAGCCCCCCCGCCCGCCTTTGTCGAACCGGGGCGAAAATCGGCCGCCGGCGATTGCCCGCAATGGCACGCGCCGCAATTTTCGATCTTGACGGGATATGCTGCGCCCGCGAAGTAACCTACATGCAGAACCGCTCCCTCATTGCCGCTGCGGCCAGCGCGGCCCTTCTCGCTCTCGCCGGTTGCAACAACCAGCCGGAAGTCGTCAACTCCACGGTCGATCGCAATCCGCCGCCGCCGCTGAAGGGGCCGCCGCCGCCGGCGCAGACGGCCAGCAAGGCCTATCGCTGCAGCGACAACAGCCTCTTCTATGTCGATTTCTACAGCGACAACAGCGCCACGGTCCGGCGCGGCACGCGCGAGGCGACCCCGGTCCGGGCGGTCGCCCTGGCCCCCAATCAGCCTTATACGGGCGACGGCATGTCGGTGAGCGGCAGTGGCGACAATGTCACGATCAACGGCAAATCCTGCCACACCTGAGCCGCGACGGCGATTCGGCGAAGGGCCGGTCCGGACCTCCGGGCCGGCCTTTTCCTTTTGGGAGCTTGAACGGCGGCCGGCTTTACCGAGCTAGCGCTTCCCCTGGGCGAAAGGCGACCGGACGGCACCCCGGCTCGCTTCGTCGTGGCGGCGGGAACCAAGCGGAGGCGGCGGCCGTCTTTTCCGGGATCGCGCCGCGGCCGTCCCGCCGGCGCGGCGCTTCAGGGAAAGGAACCGAACATGCTGAAGAACGGTTTGCGCCGCCGCGTCCTGGCGGCCTTCGGGGGCGTGATCATCCTTGCCGGCGCCGGCACCACCGGCATCGCGCTTGCCGCGACCGACTTCCAGGCGACGCTGAACGGCGACAACGTGCCGGGCGGCGGCGACCAGGACGGCTGGGGCCGAGTGCGGATAGAGGTAATGGACAATCTCTCCAACCGGCTTTGCGCCGACCTCGAAATCCGTAGCATCGGCGAAGTGACAACGGCCCAGGTCTATCGCGGCCGGAGCGGCGAGCAGGGCGAGCCGGTCGCGCGGCTGGAGCGCCCGGATGACGATGACAGCTACGATTGCAAGGAGATCGGTGCTGCGCTGGCGCAGGAAATCCAGTCCAACCCCAGCGCCTTTTATGTCATGGTCGCCACCACGGAATTCCCCAACGGCGCGATCCGCGGGCAAATCGGCCCCGCCGCCTGAGGCACAGGCTAGGCGGAGAGTGGCGGGCTCGCTAGGAGCCCGCCATGGCCAAATCCCCGATCACACCCGCCACCGTCGCCGAGCACGGCCTCAGCCCCGAGGAATATGAGCGCGTGCTCCATGCCATGGGCCGCGTGCCCAACCTCACCGAGCTCGGCATCTTCTCGGTGATGTGGTCGGAGCATTGCTCATACAAATCCTCGCGCGTCCATCTGAAGAAGCTGCCGACCACCGCGCCCTGGGTGATTTGCGGGCCCGGCGAGAATGCCGGGGTGATCGACATCGGCGACGGACAAGCCGCGATCTTCAAGATGGAGAGCCACAACCACCCCTCCTATATCGAGCCCTATCAGGGCGCCGCGACCGGGGTCGGCGGCATCTTGCGCGACGTCTTCACGATGGGCGCGCGCCCCGTCGCCAATCTGAACGCGCTGCGCTTCGGCCGGCCGGACCATCCCAGGATGCGCCACCTGATCGCGGGCGTGGTCGCCAGGATCGGCGGCTACGGCAATTGCGTCGGCGTGCCGACGGTCGGCGGCGAGGTCGATTTCCATCCCGCCTATGACGGCAACATCCTGTTCAACGCGATGACCGTCGGCGTCGCCGAGCAGGCCAAGATTTTCTATTCGGCAGCCTCGGGCGTCGGCAATCCGATCGTCTATGTCGGCTCCAAGACCGGCCGCGACGGCATTCACGGCGCCACCATGGCGAGCGCCGATTTCGCGCAGGACAGCGAGGAGAAGCGGCCCACCGTCCAGGTCGGCGATCCCTTCACCGAGAAACTGCTGATCGAGGCCTGCCTGGAGCTGATGGCGTCCGACGCGATCGTCGCCATCCAGGACATGGGCGCCGCGGGCCTCACCTCCTCCTCGGTCGAGATGGCGTCGAAGGGCGGCGTCGGTATCGAGCTCGACATGGACGCCGTCCCCTGCCGCGAGGACGGGATGACGCCCTATGAGATGATGCTCTCGGAAAGCCAGGAGCGGATGCTGATGGTGCTGAAGCCCGGCCGCGAAGGCGAGGCGGAGGCGATCTTCCGCAAATGGGAGCTGGATTTCGCGGTGATCGGCCGCGTCACCGATACCGGCCATATGGTCCTCAAGTGGAAGGGCGAAACGGCCGCCGACATCCCGCTCGCCCCGCTCGCCGACGACGCGCCCGCTTACGACCGCCCCTGGACGAAGACCGAGCCGCCGGCGCCGCTCGAGGACGTGCCCGAAAGCACCGACATCGCCGCCGATCTGCTCAAGCTGATGGCCTCGCCCGAACTCGCCTCGCGCGCCTGGATCTGGCGGCAATATGACCAGAAGGTCGGCGGCGACACCGTCCAGCCGCCCGGCGGCGACGCGGCGGTCGTCCGCGTCCACGGCACGCAAAAGGCGCTCGCCATCACCACCGATTGCACGCCGCGCTATTGCAAGGCCGACCCCTATGAGGGCGGCAAGCAGGCGATCGCCGAGGCGTATCGCAACCTCTGCGCGGTCGGCGCCCGCCCGCTCGCCGCCACCGACTGCATGAACTTCGGCAACCCCCAGCGGCCCGAGATCATGGGCCAGTTCGTCGGCTGCATCGAGGGGATGGCGGAGGCCTGCCGCGCCCTCGATTTCCCGATCGTGAGCGGCAACGTCTCCCTCTACAACGAGACCAAGGCGGAGGACGGGACCTCCACCGCCATCCTGCCCACCCCCGCCATCGGCGGCGTCGGCCTGATCGACGATTGGGAGAAAGCGGCGACGATCGCGTTCAAGGCGGAGGGGGAGGCGATCATCGTCGTTGGGGGCAAGCCGCAAGGCGCCGACCTGTTGTGGCGGGCGCAAACGGATGGAGGCGATATCAATAGCCTGCGACTTCGGGGGGAAAGCGGATCTCTCGGCGGCCATCTTGGGCAATCGCTTTGGCTCAAGGAGATTGCCGGTCTCGAAGCCGGCCCTCCGCCACCTGTCGACCTTGACGATGAGCGGCGTAATGGCGAGTTCGTCCGCTCCCTCATCGATCGCGGACAGGTTACCGCCGTACACGATGTTTCCGACGGCGGGGCCGCTGTCGCGCTGGTCGAGATGGCGCTGGCCGGTGGCATCGGCGCCGACGTTCACACGTTGGGCGACACCCTGCTTGATGCGTTCGGCGAGGATCAGGGACGATATATTCTGACCCTGCCGTGGTCCGACAGGGAAAGCTGGACCGCCTTGGAAACGGAGGCACGCCAGGCTGGCGTGACCGTCGAGTGGATCGGCCTTACCGGCGGCTCGGAAATCCTCTGGAAGGACGACGAAGACCGGATTGCCGCCGACATCCCCCTCGCCGACCTGCGCGCCGCGCATGAGGGCTTCTTCCCGAAGCTGATGGGTGATAGCCTCCCCCCATCATAGCCCTGGGCTCGGGCCATTCTCGTCACGGAGAACGCGCCATGCCCCGGAGCATCCTCAAGCCCATCGTCGTCGCCACCCTCGTCGCCGGCACGCTCGACATAATCTCCGCCTTCGTCTTCGCGGGGATGGCGGGCGCCACGCCCTTCGGCGTGCTCCGCTACGTCGCCAGCGGGCCGTTCGGCGAGCAGGCGACGGCGACGCCGGGCTGGGCCGCGATCGGCCTCATCGTCCATTTCGCGATCATGGCCTGCATGGCGGCGGCTTATATGCTCGTCGCGCCGCGCATCCCCGCTTTGCTGCGCCACCCGCTCGTCGCCGGCCTGCTCTACGGACTGCTGCTCTGGGGGATCATGTACTGGATCGTGAAGCCTTTGCGCTGGCCCGACGCGCCGCTGCCGCACAAGCTCTGGCCGATCGCCAACCAGCTCTTCTCGCACTGCATCCTGACCGGCCTTCCGATCGCCCTGATCGCACGGCGATACTTGCACCGGCGCAGCGCATTCGGCTGACACCAATCGCGACAATCGCGGAATAGTGTTGCGACAGGCGGCTGCTATGGCGGAGTCGTTGCTTATGGGGACCTTGCGCCCATGTCGGACATCGCCATCGCCTTGAACCGCTTCGGGCTCGGCGCCCGGGGCGACGATTCGCCGCCCGCCGATCCGAGGGCCTGGCTGACCGCCCAGTTCGACCGCTTCGAGGCCCGGCCCGCGCCGATCGCCGCTGCGCCGGCGCGCGCCGAGGTCGCCGGGCAGCTCGCCGACTATCTCGAGGAGGTCCGGCGGGAGGGGCGGGGGCAGAGTCCGCAAGCGCCGGCCCCGGCGATGCGCCCTGCCATGCGCCCCGGGATGAGCGAGGACGACCAGCTCGCCGGCCTGCCCGACAGCGCCCGGCGCTTCATCCGCCAGAGCTCGCGGCGCAACTATCTCGCGATGGTCGGGGCGCGGACCGATGCCGCCCTGACCGCGCCGGCGCCGTTCGTCGAGCGCATGGTCCATTTCTGGGCCAATCATTTCGCGGTATCGGCCGACAAATTGACCGTCATCGGCCTTGCCGGCCTGCTCGAATTCGAGGCGATAAGGCCGCACGTGCTCGGCCGCTTCGCCGACATGCTGCTCGCGGTCGAGCGCCATCCGGCGATGCTCCTCTATCTCGACCAGGCGCAGTCGATCGGCCCGCAATCCGAGGGCGCCCGGCTCGCCGCGCGCTTCGGCCGGGGGCGGCAGCGGCGAGGCCTCAACGAGAATCTGGCGCGCGAGATATTGGAGCTGCACACTTTGGGTGTCGACGGCGGCTACAACCAAGCCGACGTCACCGAGCTTGCGCGCGCAATGACCGGCTGGACGGTGAGCGGGCTCGTCCGCGGCCCCGCCGCGCGCTTCATGGGGATGCGCGGCGCGCCGGGCGATTTCGTCTTCGCCGAGCGGATCCACGAGCCGGGCGCGCGAACGCTCCTCGGCCGCACCTACGCACAGGAGGGCGAGGCGCAGGCGCAAGCGATGCTGAGCGATCTCGCCGCCGATCCGCGCACCGCCCGCCACCTCGCCGCCAAGCTCGCCCGCCATTTCGCCGGCGACGACCCGCCCGCCGCCATGGTCGCTCGGATCGAGCAGGCCTGGCTGCGCAGCGGCGGCGGACTGGCGGCCGTCTATAGCGCGATCGTCGCTTCGCCCGAAGCCTGGGCGCCGGCGCCGCCCAAGTTCCGCCCGCCCTGGGACTGGACGATCGCGGCGCTGCGCGCGCTCGGCTCGCGCCATATCGAGGCGCGGCCCGCCGCCGGCCTGCTCACCCAATTGGGCCAGCCGGTGTGGCGGCCGGGCTCGCCCGCCGGTTATGACGATTTCAATGCGAGCTGGTCCGGGCCGGACGCGCTGATGCGCCGGGTCGAGGCCGCCGAGCGGCTCGCCGCGCGCACCGGCGGCCGGATCGACGCACGGACGCTCGGTCCGCGCATCCTGCCGGGCGCGCTCGGCCAGGCCACCCAACAGGCCGTCGCCCGCGCCGAGAGCCCCGGCCAGGGGCTCGCTTTGCTGCTCGTCTCGCCCGAATTCCTGAGGAGATGACCGATGCATGACCGCAGGACCTTTCTGGGCCAGTCCGCCGCGGCGGCCACCTTGCTCCTCGCCGCGCCGCACATCGCCATCGCCCAGGCGGCGAGCGACCGCCGCTTCGTCTTCGTCATCCAGCGCGGCGCCGCCGACGGGCTCGGCACGCTGGCGCCGACCGCCGACCCCGCCTTCGCCGGCCTGCGCGGCGCCTTCGCCGAGGATTTCGCCGGCGGCGCCCGGATCGGCGATTACACGCTGCATCCGGCGCTGGCCCAGGTCGCGGCGATGGTGCCCGCCCGCGAGGCCCTGTTCGTGCACGCAATCGCCTCGCCCTATCGCGACCGTTCGCACTTCGACGGCCAGAACGTGCTCGAGACCGGGGGCAGGGCGGCCTATGTGCTGCGCGACGGCTGGATGAACCGGCTGCTCGCCTTGCTCCCCGGCGCCGACGCGCGCGCGATCGCGGTCTCAGCCACCGTGCCGATGGTGCTGCGCGGCGGACGGGAGGTCGCTTCCTACGCGCCTTCCGCGCTGCCCGACGCGTCCGACGATCTGCTCGCCCGCGTCTCCACGCTCTACGAAGGCGATGCCGAGCTGCACGCGGCCTGGGCCCAGGCGATGCAGACCCGGACCATGGCCGGCGACCTGTCAGGCGAAAGCGGCCGCAACGGCGCCGCCACCGGCGCGCTCGCCGCGCGGCTGCTGAGCGGTGCCGAGGGCGCGCGGATCGCGGTGATCGAGACCGGCGGCTGGGACACCCATGCGGGCCAGCGCGCGCGCCTCGCCTTCCAGCTGCGCGGGCTCGACGCCTTGCTCGGCGCGCTCAAGGCCGGGCTCGGCGCCGAGTGGGCGAACACTCTGGTGCTCGTCGCCACCGAGTTCGGCCGCACCGCCGCGGCCAACGGCACCGGCGGCACCGACCACGGCACCGGCGCGCTGGCGATGCTGCTCGGCGGCGCGGTCGCCGGCGGCCGCGTCGTCGCCGACTGGCCGGGCCTGGGTGCGTCGGCGCTCCACGAAGGCCGCGACCTCAGGCCGACGCTCGGCCTCGACACCCTGATCGCCAGCGCGGTGGCGCAGCATTACCGGCTCGACATGCCGCGCGCGGCCCGCGCGCTCTTCCCGAACATGGCGGGCGCGCGCGCCCTCGACGGCCTGATCCGCGCTTAGCCGGCGATGATGGTGATGTAGCGCGAGTTGACCCAGCCGGATCGGCACGGACCCGAATAAGGACGCGGGCTGCGCACCGGCGAACCCACATTGCAGTGCTGGCGGGGGTGGCGGCCGTAGACGACGCCGAGCCACTGTCCGTCGCGGCTGGTCTGGCAGACGAAGACCTGGCGGCCCGGCCGCAGCCGGTCCCGCTCGGGCAGGTGCGAGCGGGGCCCCGTGCGGACCGAGAGATAATTGTCGCCGCGCCGACTGAGGCCGCGCACCTCGCCGAGGCCGGCGCAGGCATCCATGTCCGGACCCTCCAATCCGATCCTGACAGGAAGCGGCTGAGCGACCGCGCCCGATGCGGCGGCGGCGCCGGCCAGAATGGCGATTGCGACCAGGGCTCTCATCGGTCCGCCCAGGCGAGGAGCCCCCAGGTGAACAGGGTGACAATGCAGAACAGCGGCCAGGACCAGGCGAAATCGACGCTCCCCAGGCTGAACTGGACGATGCCATATTGCAGCATCTCGACGAAACCGCCGGTGCCGCCCCTTATCACATAGGGCACCGCGATCGCGGCGACCGTTCCGGCGAGCACGGCTTTGACAAGGGCCATCAGGCGAGCATCCCCAGCGGGTTTTCGACCAGCTTCTTGAAGGCCTGCATCAGCCTGGCGCCGTCGGCGCCGTCGATGGCGCGATGGTCGAAGCTGCCGGTGGCGCTCATGATCGTCGCGATCTGCAAGCTGTCGTCGATCACATAGGGGCGCTTCTCGCCGGCGCCGATCGCCATGATCATGCCCTGGGGCGGATTGATCACCGCGTCGAACTGCTTGATGCCGAACATGCCCATGTTGGAGATCGACGCCGTCCCGCCCTGATATTCATGGGGCTGGAGCTTGCCTTCCTTGGCGCGGCCTGCGAGTTCGGTCATCTCCCTGGAAACGGCCGACAGGCTTTTCGTATCCGCGCCGGCGACGATCGGCGTGATCAGGCCGCCGGGAATCGACACCGCCACCGCGATGTCGGCGCGGCTATATTTGAGCAATTGGTCGCCGGAGATGGAGACGTTGCACGCCGGCACCTCGATCAGGGCGGCGGCGAGCGCCTTGATCAGCATGTCGTTGACGCTGAGCTTCACGCCGCGGCCCTCGAGGCCCTTGTTGAGCTCGGCCCTGAGCTTCAGCAAAGCGTCGAGGCGGATGTCGACGGTGAGATAGATATGCGGGATCGTCTGCTTGGCCTCGGTGAGGCGGCGGGCGATCGTCTTGCGCATGTTGGAGAGCTTGACCGCTTCGTGCGGTATGCCGGTCTCGACCAATGCCGGCGGCGCCGCAGCGGGAGCGGGCGCGGCGGGCGCGGCCGCCGGGGCCGGCGCGGCGCCGAGATCGGCCTTGACGATCCGGCCG
>JBKJZJ010000251.1:0-8246 GCA_046715355.1 Allosphingosinicella sp.
GTCGCGGCGCAGCATCTCGTAATAGGCCATGAGATGGTGGCCCAATGTCACCGGCTGGGCGGATTGCAGGTGGGTGAAGCCGGGCATGACGGTGGCGGCATGCTCGCCCGCCCGCGTCACCAACGCCCGCTGCAGCCCCGCCAGCCTCTCGTCGATGGCGTCGATGGCGTCGCGGACCCAGAGCTTGAAATCGGTCGCGACCTGGTCGTTGCGCGACCGGGCGGTGTGCAGCCGGCCCGCCGCCGGGCCGATCAATTCGGCCAGCCGGTGCTCGACGTGCATGTGGATGTCTTCCAGCGCTTCGTCCTCGGGGACCCCGGCGCTCTCATATTCGTCCTCGATCCGGTCGAGCCCCTCCTCGATCGCGTCGGCATCCTCCCGGGCGACGATGCCCTGCGCGGCGAGCATGGCGATGTGGATGCGGCTGGCGGCGATGTCCTGGCGCCACAAGCGCTTGTCGAAGCCGATCGAGGCATTTATCGCGCGCATCAGCTCGGACGGCCCTTCCGAGAAGCGTCCGCCCCACATGGCATTGGAGTCCTGATCCTTGCGGCTTGTAATGGCCTTTCTCCCCGGCCTCCTGATCGGCCTCGCGCTGGCCGGATGCGATAGGCAAAAGGCCGCCGAGCCGCAAGGCAATGCGGGCGCTGCCGCTGCAGCGCCAACGCCCACGCCACCGGGCAATGCCGCTGCGCCCGGCCACCCGCGTTATCCGACTGGCCGCCTCGACCGCAGCCATGCCGGCACCGCCGCGCCCGATACCGCCTTCGAGGACGGCAATGGCCGGCCGGTGCGCCTCTCGGCGTTCCGCGGCCGGCCTTTGCTGGTCAATCTGTGGGCGACCTGGTGCGGCCCCTGCGTCGTCGAAATGCCCTCGCTGGACGCGCTCGCTGAGCGCCAGGGCGAGGCGGTCAAGGTCCTCACCATCAGCCAGGACGCCACCGACGGCCGCCGCAAGGTCGCCGACTTCTTCGCCGCGCGCAATTTCCGGCGGCTCGAACCCTATCTCGATTCGCGCATGGACCTGATGATGGGCCTGCGCCTCGACACCCTGCCGACCACCATCCTCTACGACGCGCAAGGGCGCGAGGTCTGGCGGATGACCGGCATGGCCGACTGGAGCGGCGAACGCGCCGCGCGGCTGCTCAGGGAAGCGGATCCGGGCTAGGCGCGATGCTGTTCGCCAAGCGCCTGCGACAAGGCATAAAAGAGGGGCGGATCACCTGCACCGTCCGGATCTGGCAAAGGCCGCACGTCAAGCCGGGCGGCATCTATCCGATGGAGGACGGCCACATCGTCGTCGAATCCATTCACCCCATCGCGCTCGACGAGGTCACCGGCGAGCTGGCGAGGCGCTCGGGCTTCCTGGGCGTCGTCGACCTCCTCAAGGTCGCGAAGCACGGCAGCGGATCGAACATCTATCTGATCGAGTTCCAGTACATCCCTCCGGGCGATGACGCCCGCCCAGAGCCTCCGCCTTCCATATGACCGACTGGCAAAGCGCCTGCATCGCGCGGCTGCTGCCTGAGGCGGAGGCGGGCTGAGGAGCCCGCGCCTAGCACCATCCCGTGCAAACCAGCGCCGAGCCTTGCCTTCGGGTTTCGACCCCGATGGACGCTTGGCAGCCGTCCGTCGGAATCGTTCTATAGGCCGGGGGCGCGGGGAGGCTTACGCCCATCGCACGAAGCCTGTCGCGCACTACTCCGGCAGATTCCGCGAAGACCAGTTGCTGATCCCCGAATTCAAATCCGGTCGAAGCTCTGAGTTCGAGAAGGCTGAGGCCATTCCAGCGGGTCGGCTGGGTCAGACGCACCGAAGATTGGTAAAGACGGCCCTCATCGCCCTGAGGCGGCGAGGCTGAAAGCCTCGGCGTGAGCGACATGCTCCCAAGCTGAACGGTGCGCGGTCGATACGTTCGGCGCGATTCATCCCAGTGGAGCAGGCGGGGAAACGCCCGATCAATGGCTGGCGAAAAGCGGCAGTCGCCACCCGCGAAGGACAAGCGCCCACTCAGATCGAGCGGTGCGGGCCGGGCCGGTCGGTCGGGCAACGGGGGCGCAGAGACCGTAATGGGGGTCGCGGCATTCGAGGCGGCGGAAGCCTCCTTGTTTCTGACCTCCAACCCGGACCTCTGGAACCAGAGCAGCACGGCCAGAAGGATGACGGCGGCGACACCGGCGCCAATGCCGGCCAGCAGAGCCGGCTTCATCCTCCGCTCGAGCAGCTTTTTCTTCTCCCGTTCGAATTCATCCTCCGACAAGCCTCCCTCGGCGCGGAGCCGATTGAGTCGCTCGAGCTGCGTTATCCGATCCGGCATCCGAACCTCCCGCCCGGTGGGTCACCCCAGCTTAGCTCAAATCGGCGCGTCCTGTCCCGGCATGCTCTTCCAATGTTGGATTTCGCCCGGCACCATGCCGGCGGGCTCTTTCTCATCGGGAAGATCAAGGCATGCGCGGCACCCGTGAGGTGCCGTTTGGGCCGAGGATGACACACCGATGGGAGCTGTCATCTTTGTCATCTTCGTAGGGAAACCGGCACCGAATCGCGCTCAGCCGGCAGCGCGCCGCCGCCGGAACAGCCGCCCGTCGATCGCCGCCAGACCCGCGGCGATCAGCGCCATGCCGGCCAAATGGCGGAGTTCGAGGCGCTCGCCGAGCAGCAGCGCGCCCAGGAGGATCGCGGTGATCGGGATGAGGAAGGTGACGAGCAGGGAATTGGTCGCGCCGGCCGAGGCGAGCAGGCGGAAATAGAGGATGTAGGCGAAGGTGGTGCAGAACAGGGCGAGCGCGATGAGCGCCCACCAGGCCTCGGCCGAGGGCGCCTGGGCCAGCCAGGGCGGCTCGAACACCAGCACCAGCGGCACCATCACGATCGCCGCCGCGCTGAGCTGTCCGGTGGCGACCGTCATCGGCGGCACGCCCATCCCCCGGAAGCGCCGCGCCCACACCCCGGCGAGCGCGTAGCAGAGGGTGGCGGCGAGGCAGGCGAGCTGGGCGAGGATTACGCGGCCCAGCTCGCCGAGGAAATCCGTGCCGATCATCACCGCCACCCCGCCAAAGCCGAGCAGCACGCCGGCGACCTTGCCCGGGCTCGCTTTCTCGTCGGCTGTGAGGAGATGGGCGACGACCACGCCCCAGATCGGCGTGGTCGCGTTGAGGATCGAGGCGAGCCCGCCCGAAATCTCGATCTGCGCCCAGGCGAACAGGACGAAGGGGATGACGTTGTTGAGCAAGGCGAGGACCAGGAAGGCGGTCAGCGCGCCGGGCGGCAGAGGCAGCCGCTCGCGCCGGACCAGCAGGAACGCCCAGAGCATCGCCGCGGCGAGCGCGACGCGGATCAGCACGAGCGTGAAGGGCGCCACCGTGGGAATGGCGACCTCGATGAAGTAGAAGGAGCCGCCCCACAGCACCGAGAGGAGGAGCAGGATCGCCCAGTCCGCGCCGCTCATCGTCCGATTCACGTTCATCATGAGACCCTAGCGGCCCTTGCCGGGGCGCACCTCCCGCGGCTTGCGGCCAATCTCAGTCCCGCAGCAATTCGTTGATGCCTGTCTTGGAGCGCGTCCTGGCATCGACCGTCTTGACGATCACCGCGCAGGCGAGGCCGGGGCCGCCGTCCTTGCCCGGCAGGGTGCCCGGCACGACGACGGAATAAGCCGGCACCCGGCCGTAGATCACCTCGCCGGTGGCGCGGTCGACGATCTTGGTCGAGGCGCCGATGAAGACGCCCATCGAGATCACCGCGCCCTGCTCGACGACCACCCCTTCGGCGACTTCGGAGCGGGCGCCGATGAAGCAATCGTCCTCGATGATCACCGGGCCGGCCTGCAAGGGCTCGAGCACGCCGCCGATGCCGGTGCCGCCGGAGATGTGGACGTTCCTGCCGATCTGGGCGCAGCTCCCCACCGTCGCCCAGGTGTCGACCATCGTCCCCTCGCCGACGAAGGCGCCGATGTTGACGAAGCTCGGCATCAGCACGGCGTTGCGGCCGATATACGCCCCCCGCCGAACGATCGCGCCGGGCACCGCGCGGAAGCCCGCGGCGCGGAAGCGCTCCTCGCCCCAGCCCTCGAACTTGGAGGGGACCTTGTCGTACCAGGCCGTGCCGCCGGGCCCGGGGATCAGCGCATTGTCGTTGAGCCGGAAGGAGAGCAGAACCGCCTTCTTCAGCCATTGATTGACCGTCCAGGTGCCGCCCGTTTCCGGGGCGCCCTTCTCCGCCACCCGCGCCTCGCCATCGTCGAGCAGGATGAGCGCGGCCTCGACCGCGTCGCGGACCTCGCCCCTTGTGGAGGCGTCGAGGCTTTCCCGCGCGTCCCAGGCGGCGTCGATCACCGATTGCAGCTGCGATGTCATTCCACCGTCTCTCCCAGCACCGCGTTCAGCCAGCCGGCAATGTCGGTCGACCTGTAATCGACAAAGTCGGTCTCGGCGAGGTCGGGGCCCTGCTCGGAGCCGTTGTCGACCCACAAGGTCGTCATCCCGATCGCCTTGGCGGGCTTCAGATTGCGGACCATGTCGTCCGCGAAGAGCGCGCGCTTGGGATCGATGCCGTGCGTCTCGCAGATCGCGCGATAGCCGGAAGGGTCGGGCTTGGGCACATAGGCCATGGCATGGATGTCGTGCATGCCGTCGAACGCGTTGGCGAGGCCGAGCCTCTCCAGCACGCGCCGCGCATAATCCTCGCTGGCATTGGTGAAGACGAACTTGCGCCCCGGCAACGCATCGAGCGCCGCGACCAGGGCCGGATCGGCGGTGACGCGGGCGAGATCGATGTCGTGGACGAAATCGAGGAAATGGCCGGGCTCGACGCCGTGCGCGGCCATCAGCCCGGCGAGCGTGGTGCCGTGGGCGTGGAAATAGCCCTTCTGCACCCGCCGCGCTTCGGCTGCGTCGACGCCGAGCAGGTCCTGGATATACTCCCCCATGCGCAGGTCGATCAGCTCGAACAGGTTGCAGCTATGCGGATAGAGGCTGTTGTCGAGATCGAAGATCCAGCTTTCGATATGGGCGAGGTCGCGATTCATGGCGACGCCCTAGCCGCCCCCGGCGTTGCGCGAAAGATGCGAGGCTCTATTCCGGTATCGTCGTGACGATCAGCACGGCGAGGTCGCGGTCCGGCCGCCAGTTGCGGTGGCGGACCTCGAACTGGGTCGGATTGAGCCGGCGCACGCCTTCGCCGCAGAAGCTGACCAGATTCTCAGCGCGGCCCTTGTCGACCACCATCCGGAAATCGCCGATCGGCGAGCGCCAATTGCCGCCGGTGGTGAGGATGTAGCGGATCCTCTGCTCCATCGGATAATTCGCCTGCGCGCGCTCGGCGCGCGCGCTGATCCGGTCGAGCGCGGCGAGGAAGGCGCGGTCGGTGCAATATTCGGCCTGCGCTTGTCGGCCGTCGTCGCTGTTGCGCCAGTCGGCCGAGGCGAGCGGAACGCCGGCGGTGCCGCCGACTCCCGGCCGGTAGCGATGCTCGACGCGAAGCTCGCGCCCGGCGGGAAAGACCTGGTCCCAATGCCAGGTCTCCTTGACCGTCCACATCGTAATGATCTGCTGCGAGGAATCGGCGAGGCTGGCGGCGTCGATCAGGCCGAGACGCGCGAGCCGCTGCCGCGCCGCGCGGGGCAGGCGGCCGATCGCGTCCGCCAGCACCCCGGCGCGCTCGCCCTCCGGCGGCGTGATCGGGATACGCAGGCGGACGAGCTCCGCGGTCCGGTCGACATTGCCGACCATCGCCTTGCGCTCGACGCTCATCCGGACGGGGCGGCCGTCGACGAGGGTGCGGAACTCGGAGGGATAGGCGGTCTCGCTCTCCATCTCGTAGGAGAGCTCGCGGTCGGGCATCGGGAAGGCGACGGTGATGCGGCGGTCGCGCCGCGCCCGGTTGCGGAAGACGTAGCGGACGCGGACCTGCTCGGTCGAGATGAACAGATCCTCCGAGACCATGTCGATGTCGGCATTCTGGCGCAGGACGAGGCCGCCCGCGGCTTTCTCGGCGCTGCTGTCATTGGCGATCGCCCCGCGCGCGGCGATCATGGCGGCCAGCGCACCGGCGGCCAGCAATAGCTTGCGACTCATCCCGTCTCTCCCCCTCGAAAGGGCAAGTCTGCCTCGCGAGGCGCGGAATGAAAAGGGCGATGCGCCCGAGGGCGGAGCCGCGGGACTAGACGGTGAAGCTTTCGCCGCAGCCGCAGGCGCCCTTGGCGTTGGGATTGGCGAAGGTGAAGCCGGCGGCGAAATCGTCCTCGACCCAGTCCATGGTCGAGCCGACCAGATAGAGGATTGAGGCACCGTCGATGTAGAAGGCGCCGCCGGGAGTCTCGATCTTCTCGTCGAACCTCTGCTCCTCGCTGACATAATCGACCGAATAAGCGAGCCCCGAGCAGCCGCGCCGCGGCGTCGACAGCTTGACCCCGATCGCGCCTTCGGGGGCGCGGGCCATCAGCGCCGCGACTCGCGCCTCGGCGGCGGCGGTGAGAACGACCGCTGCGGGTCGGGCCCTGATCTTCGCTTCTGCGCTCATCATAGCATTCCCAGCTCCAGCCTGGCTTCGTCGGTCATCTTCTGCGGGTCCCAGGGCGGATCCCAGACCAGCTCCACCTCGGCGTCGCCGATCCCGGGCACCGCTCCGACGCGCAATTCGACCTCGCCGGGCATGGATTCGGCGACCGGGCAATGCGGCGTGGTCAGCGTCATCTTCACCTTGGCGTGATGCTCCGGCGTGATCTCGACGTCGTAGATCAGGCCGAGATCGTAGATGTTGACCGGGATCTCGGGGTCGTAAATCTCCTTCAGCGCCGCGATCACCGCCTCGTACAGGTCCCCGCCGGGCTCTGCGACGACCGGTTCGGCCGGCATTTGCGAGAGGAAGCCCTCGAGATAGTCGCGCTTGCGCTCGAAATCGACGCGCGCCTTGGGCGGCGGCGCGACCGCCTCCACCTCCTCGGTCTCGATGCGTCTTTCCTCGTTCACCCGAAAATCCTCGTTACCCTCTCGATGCCGCCGACCAGCGCCTCGACATCCCGCTCGCCGTTATAGACGCCAAAGCTCGCCCGCGCCGTGGCATCGACCCCCAAAGCGGTCATCAAAGGCTGGGCGCAATGGTGCCCGGCCCGGATCGCCACCCGGCTCTCGTCCAATATGGTGCCGATATCGTGGGGATGCACCCCCTCCACGGCGAAGCTGACGATGCCCGCCGAATCCTCGGGCCCGAACAGGCGGACCGAGTTCAAGGAGGAGAGCGCGTCGCGCGCGGCGCGGACCAAAGCCGCCTCGTGCGCGGCGATCGCGTCGAGCCCGATGGCGTCGACATAATCGATCGCGGCATGCAGGCCGATCACGCCGACCACGTGCGGCGTCCCCGCCTCGAATCGCGCCGGCGGCGGAGCGAAGGTCGTCTTCTCGAAGGTCACCTTGTCGATCATCGCGCCGCCGCCCTGCCAGGGGGGCATTGCCTCGAGTATCTCGGCGCGCGCCCAGAGCACGCCGATCCCGGTCGGCCCGTAGAGCTTGTGGCCTGAAAAGACGTAGAAATCGCAATCGAGGCCGGCGACGTCGACCGCCATCCGCGGCACCGCCTGGCAGCCGTCGAGCAGGATCTTCGCGCCGGCCGCGTGGGCGATCCCGGCCGCCCGCTTCGCGTCGAGCACCGAGCCGAGGACGTTGGAGACGTGCGCCAGCGCGACGAGCTTGTGCTCGGGGCGGATCATTGCCGCCATGGCGTCGAGGTCGATGCGATGGTCGGAGGTGAGGGGCACGACGTCGATCGCGGCGCCGGCGAGCTGCCAGGGGACGATGTTGGAGTGATGCTCAAGCGTTGACAGCAGCACGCGGTCGCCGGGCCCGAGGTTGTCGCGGCCCCAGCTTTGCGCGACCAGGTTGATCCCCTCGGTGGCGCCGCGGACGAAGACGATCTCCTCCGGGCTGGCGGCGCCCAAGAAGCGCGCTACCCGCCGCCGCGAGGCCTCGAACGCCACCGTCATCTCGGCCGAGCGCTGGTAGACGCCGCGATGCACGGTCGCATAGGTCTCGGCATAGCCGCGCGTGATCGCGTCGATCACCGCCTTGGGCTTCTGCGCGGTGGCGGCGCTGTCGAGATAGGCCCAGCCCTCGGGGATGGCCGGGAAGTCGGCGAGCCAGTCGAGCGGGCGGGTGGAAACGGCCGCTATGTCCATGACGAAACTCCGTTCGTCCCGAGCGTAGTAGAGGGGCCCGGGGCCGGGCGCATCAACAGCGCCCCCCGCCATCGCG
>JBKJZJ010000252.1:0-6212 GCA_046715355.1 Allosphingosinicella sp.
TTCGCCGTCGAGCGCCTATGTCGAGCTCGCCAACGGGCAGCGCTTCTTCGATTCCTATCGCCACCCGCTTTCGCCCTGGATCGGCGCGGCGGCGGTGCTCGCTCACGCGGGCGCAGCGCCCGCCGACTAGGCGCGGCTGCGGCCGATCATCCAGCAATGGCTGAACGTGGATTTCACCGACGAGAATCTGCTGAGACAGGACTGGATCGCCGCCGAGACCCTGTTCCTGCGCGCGCTCGCCTTCCGCGCCTTGCAGGCGGGGTGACGGGCCAGCAACGAGTCATTCCGGGGGCAGGGGCACCCCGCAAAGTACCATGGGGCAGTTACGGGGACACTATACTTAATTGCCCGAGCGGATCGAATTAAGTATAGTGTCCCCGTAATTTGTGCGCCGAATTTCGGTTGCCCCGATCGCTCGCTCGCCTCGCGAGTCCTTGTCGGCACTCCGCCCTGCCGGGCTACGTGCTGGCGGGGCCGTCCTGCTTGAGCCAGTCGATCAGCTCGCCGAACGGGATGAGCTGGTTGAAGGCGATGCCGCAATGTTCGCCGCTTTGCCAGCGGACGAGGCCATGCAGCGGCCGGAAGCCGTCGAGGGTGACCACGACCTCCTCGCCGGTCGCGGGCGGCGAGCTGCTCTCGATCTTGACGCCGCTCTGCGAGATGTCGCGGGCATGGACCCAGCCGGTGCTGGCGCCGATGCGCAAGGTGGCCATGCGGTCGATCTCGACGCGCGGCGTGCGCGGCCGCCAGCCATTGTCGAGCACCTGCGGATTGGCGAGCAATTCGGCGACGTCCATGGCGGCGTCGAACTGGATGCCGGCATTGCCGGCGCGCGCCCAGACGACGCGGCCGGTGACCGGCTGGCTCGCCTTCAATTCGACGGTGATGCGCTGGCCCGGATCGAGGCGGCTGTAGACATGGGCCATGAGCCCGCCCGCCGAGATGTTGCGGATCAGGCAGAGCTCGCGGCGGCCCTCGACGACCAGGGTCCCGACGCGCAGGATCTTGATGTGGCGTTCGCCGCCGCGGCGCTCCGTGGGCGCCGGAACCTCGCTCGAAAACGAGAAGCCGGTCTCCACGACCCGGTCCTCCAAATACATCTTGCTTCCCTTCGCGAGCATCGAGCTCCTCTCTTTGGCCCCGATCTGCACGCGGAGGGATTTAAGAAGTCCTTACCGTCACCCCCGCTTTATCCACACTCACGAAAGGGCATGTTCCTACCCAATCGGTTGCCAGCCGAACCGGAGGCGCCGGCGGGCTTGCACCGGGGCTCGCCATTCACCCTATGCTTACGCTTTGCGGCTAAGCCACCGCGCCATGAACGCGCCCCTCCAATCCAGGCTCGAGATCGAGGCCGGCGCCCGTCCCTACGATCCCCGCCCCAAATCGGCGGTGAGCGCAATGACGGGCGTGGCCGGGCTCGCCGGGCTGTTCGCCTGGACGGTGGCGGCGCGCGCTTACGGCATGGACGGGCCGCTCGCGGGCCTGACCGCCTGCTTCGCCTGCGCGCTGCCGATGGTGCTGTGGGCGATCTTCGTCGACAAGGTGCATCGCAATCCGTCGACCGGCATCGACTGGGACAGGGCGCCGCGCGGCCTCAAGGACATCGCCGACATCAGCATCGCCAAGATCGCCGGCCTGTGGGGCATCTGGGCGATCATCGGCGGGCTTTATTGCATCGGCCGCTATTATTGGGACGGCGGCTATCTCTTCTCGATGTACGTGCTCGGTTACGGGATCGTGCCGATGCTGGTGCTTTCGGTCCCTTATGTGCTGTGGCTCGACCGGCGGTTGATCGAGCCCAAAGACGGCGCCTGGCATTTCGGCCAGTTCCTGATCGGCCGCCCCGAACAGGCGGACCGGGCCGAGCTTCACCATTTCTTCCGCGCCTGGGCGGTGAAGGGCTTCTTCCTCGCCTTCATGATCTCGATCGTGCCCGGCAATTGGGCCTATGTGGTCGGCGCCGCGTCCCAGGCGATCGTCTCCAATCCGGTCGAGCTGGCCTTCTGGCTGATCGGCCTGATGTTCATGATCGACGTGGTGTTCGCGACCGTCGGCTACGTGCTGACGATGAAGCCGCTCGACGCCCATATCCGCAGCGCCAACCCTTATGCGGCGGGCTGGATCGCGGCCCTGATCTGCTATCCGCCCTTCGTGCTGATGGACGATGGCGGGCCGCTCAATTATTATCCGGGAACGGCCGGCGACAACGGCTGGGTCCACTGGCTCGCCGATTATCCGCTCGGCAGCGCGCTGATGGGCGGCTGGCTGATCCTGCTGACCGCCGTCTATGCCTGGGCGACGGTGGCGTTCGGCTTCCGCTTCTCGAACCTCACCCATCGCGGCATCCTGACCAACGGGCCCTATGCCTGGACCAAGCATCCGGCCTACGTCTCCAAGAATCTGTTCTGGTGGTTCGCGGTGCTGCCCTTCCTCGCGACCACCGGCAGCATGGTCGACATGGTCCGCAACACCGCGATTCTCGCCATGGTGAGCGGCGTCTATTACTGGCGGGCGAAGACCGAGGAGCGGCATTTGTCCGAGGATCCCGCCTATCGCGATTATGCCGAGTGGATGGACCGCAACGGCCCGCTGCCGCGGCTGATCAACCGGCTCAAGCCGAAATGGGCGCGCCCGCCCGCCGAGCCGGTGGCGGCGGAATAGGGTCGTCTAGCTCGTCATTGCGAGGAGCGAAGCGACGAAGCAATCCAGTGGTTCGGACGCCATTCTGGATTGCTTCCCCCGGCTTTCGCCGGGGTCGCAATGACGGAGTGGCTTCCGCTTACTCGCTGACCCTGAGCCGATAGGGGCCGCTGCCGTCGCTGCCGAGCGCGGTCGCGCGGACGATATAATCGCCCGCCTGCTCGGGCTTGAACACAAGCATCGAATTGAGCGAGCCGCCTCTGTCGTCGTTGGTGGCCATGGGTTCGCCCTCGCGGTCGCCGGCGGCGTAGATTTGCAGCACGGTGTCGAACTCCGCGTCGAGCATGATCATCCGCTCCTGGCCGGCGTCGAAATGGACGATGTAATCGTCGAAGCGGACGCCGTTATTGTCGCCGTCGCTGTCGGTCAGCTGGCCGGCATAGACGCGCCACATGGTCGCTTCCATGCGCTGGAAATAGCTCGTCGGCGCCGGCCAGGGCGGCGCGGCCGCGGCCGCGGCGCGGTATCTGCCGCGGCCGTCGGCGACCAGCGGGCTGACCCGCAGCACATAGTCTCCGCTCTCGGTGGGGCGGTAGGAGATGAGCGAATTGAGCCCATCGCCGCCGTCGTCATCTTCGGCGAGGACCTCGTCGGTGCCAGCGCGGTAGAGGCGGGCGAGCGCATCGAAGGCGCTGGAGTCTACCGAGAACCGGTAGCGGCGGCCGCCCTCGAGGCGGAGCGAATACTCGTCGTAGCGGCGGCCCTCGGTTCCCGCCTCGGCGCTGTCGCCGGTCTCGATCCGGCCCGAGACCGACCAGGGCACCGGCACCGAAGGCGGCAGCGGCGGCAGCGCGGCGAGGCCGGCGGTATAGGCGCCGCGCCCCTCGGGCCCGAAGGCGGAGACGCGCAGGACATAGTCGCCGCCGACCTCGGGCTGATAGGAGATGCGCGGGTTCAAGCCCTCCGAATCGTCATTCTCGGCGACCGGCGTATTTGTCTCGCCGGCGCGGTAGAGGCGCGCGACCGGATCGAAGGCGGTCGAATCGACCGCGATCCGGTAGCGCTGGCCCGCCTCGAGGCGGAGAGGGTGGTCGTCGTACCGGCGCTGTTCATCGCCGGCGCTGTCAGTGTCGGTGAGCTCGCCCGAGCCCGACCATGGCGCCTGCGCCCAGGCGGGCGCGGCGAGAAAGGCGATGGCAATGGCCGCCATCGAGGCTGCAGTCCTGATCGTGCGCATTGTAAAGAGTCCCCATTGAAGCGTTTCGCACGATAGACCGTGCAAAAGCTGCGGTAAACCGTTTAAGCTTGCGGCGAAATGAACCGCCGCGGATTTTTTCAGACGGCGAAACCATCGGCGGCCCGGATCAGGCCGTCGAGCACCCCGGGCTCGGTGAACAGATGGCCGCCGTCGGGGACGATCACGAGCTCGGCCTCGGGCCAGGCGCGCTTCAGGTCCCAGGCCGCGGAAGGCGGCGTGCAGCAATCGTAGCGGCCCTGGACGATAACGCCCGGAATGTCGCTGAGCCGTCCGGCATTGGCGATGAGCTGGCCTTCCTCGAGCCAGCCCTTGTTGATCATATAATGGTTTTCGATGCGGGCGATCGCGATCGCGAAATCGTCGCCGGTATGCTCCTCGATGACGTGCGGATCGGGAAGCAGGGTGACCGTCTCCGCCTCCCATTTGCTCCACGCCTTGGCGGCGGCGAGGCGCTCTGCCGGATCCTCGCCGGTGAGCCGGCGGTGATAGGCCGCGACCAGGTCCCCGCGCTCGCCCTCGGGGATGGCGGCGAGGAACTCCTCCCATTTGTCGGGGAAGATTTCGGATGCGCCATATTGGTAGAGCCAGTCCAATTCGGTCTGGCGGAAGGTGAAGATGCCCCTGAGCACCAATTCGGTGGCCCGCTGGGGATGGGTCTGCGCGTAGGCGAGCGCCAGCGTCGAGCCCCAGGAGCCGCCGAACACCAGCCAGCGCTCGATGCCGAGATGGGTGCGCAGCCGTTCGATATCCTCGACCAGGTGCCAGGTGGTGTTGGCGTCCAGGGAGGCGTGCGGGGTCGAACGGCCGCAGCCGCGCTGGTCGAACAAGGTGACGTTGTAGCGATCGGGGTCGAACTGGCGGCGATGGTCGGGGCTGCAGCCGGCGCCGGGCCCGCCGTGGAGCATCACCGCCGGCTTGCCGCCGGGATTGCCGCTCTGCTCCCAATATAGCTCATGGCCGTCGCCGACCTCGAGCCGGCCGCTGCGATACGGCTCGATCGGCGGATAGAAAGTGCGGCGGCTGGCGGTGTCGAGGCCGGTCATCAGAAGCTCTGCTCCTCGTAGATGCGGGATATGTCGCCGGCCCATTCGCCCTCGTAGGAATCGAGCAGGCGCTCGGCGGGGGTGCGGCCGGTGGCGAGGACTTCGCGCAAGGGGTCGAGAAAGCCCGATTCGTTGTCGCCGGCGAGGCCGAGGCGGGCGCGGGCGTTGAGGCCGGCCTCGGCAATGGCGAGGATGCGGGTGCCGAGCTCGCGCAGGCTCTCGCCGCCGGGCGTTTGTGCGTTCAGGCCGAGCCTGGGCACGGCGTCGCGGAGAAGCTGGCGCTCGGCCAGGCTCCAATTCTTGACCTCGTCCCAGGCGGCGTCGAGCGCGGCATCGTCGTAGAGCAGGCCGACCCAGAGCGCGGGAAGCGCGCAGATCTTGCTCCAGCGGCCGCCGTCGGCGCCGCGCATCTCCAGGAAGGACTTGAGCCTGACCTCGGGGAAGATGGTCGAGAGATGGTCGGTGAAGTCCGAGACCAGCGGCTTCTCGCCGGGCAGGCCGGGCAGGCGGCCGTCGAGGAAGTCGCGGAAGGACTGGCCGGCGACGTCGACATAATGGCCGCCGCGGAACACGAAATACATCGGCACGTCGAGCGCGTAATCGAGGTAGCGCTCATAGCCGAAGCCGTCCTCGAAGACGAAGGGGAGCATGCCGGTGCGGTCGGGGTCGGTGTCCGACCAGATGTGGCTGCGGAAGGAGAGGAAGCCGTTGGGCCTGCTTTCGGTGAAGGGCGAATTGGCGAAGAGCGCGGTGGCGAGCGGCTGGAGCGCGAGGCCGACGCGGAACTTGGCCGCCATGTCGGCCTCGGAGGCATAATCGAGATTGGTCTGGATGGTGCAGGTCCGAAGCATCATGTCGAGGCCGAGCGTGCCAACCTTGGGCATGTAGTTGAGCATGATCCCATAGCGGCCCTTGGGCATCACCGGCAGCTCGGCGCGGGTCTTGTCGGGCCACATGCCGAGGCCCAGGAAGCAGATGCCGAGCTGCTCGCCCGCGGCCTTGCACTGGGCGAGATGGCGGCCGGCTTCGGCGCAGGTCTCGTGGAGATGCTCGCGCGGCGCGCCGGACAGTTCGAGCTGGCCCGCCGGCTCGAGGCTGATCGCGCCGTCGGGGCCGGTCAGCGCGATCACGTTGCCGTTCTCGACCACGGGGTTCCAGCCATAGCCGGTCAGCGCGGCGAGCAGATCCCGGATGCCGCCGGGCTCGTCATAGGAAGGGGCGTGGTGATCGCCGCAGCGATAGACGAACTTCTCATGCTCGGTGCCGAT
>JBKJZJ010000253.1:0-13799 GCA_046715355.1 Allosphingosinicella sp.
GCCCTGCACGCCCTGGAAGTCCTGCTCGTAGCTGGTGTCGAACACGGTCGTGCCGCCGCCGCCGGTGAAGGACTGGGTGGCGTCGCGCTCGATATTGCCGGCGAGGATCTGGACCCAGCCGCCGAACGCGCCGTCGCCGGTGAGATTGTTGACGTTGGTGGTGCCGACCGGAACCAGCCCGTCGCGGGCCGCCTCGAGCTGCGCGGAAATGGCGTCGGCGCTCTGGTACCAGAATTCCGTGACCATCGCGGCCTGCTCGACCGTCTCGAACACCGGCTGCTCGGGCATGCCGATCAGCAGGAAATTGTTGTTCGGCGCGTCGAACAGCAGGCGGAGCGCGATATAGGGGTTGTTGGTGGTGCCGCCGGCCAGGGTGAAGGCCGTCGCGCTGCTCCCGGCGCTCGCGTCGACGACCAGCGTGCCGGTGAGGTTGAGCACCGAATTGCCGATCAGGAAGACGTCGAGGATCGTCGAGCCCGTCGCCGCGCCGGTGATCAGCACGTCGGCGAGATTGGCGCCGAGATTGACGTCGACGCCGAGCCGGCTGCCGCCCGAGCCGGTAAACGAACCGGTGACGTTGAGCGTGTCGCCGACGGCATTGTCGCGCATCTCGACGCGGCCCGTATTGTTGAACGTCTCAAGCGCGGCGAGCACGCCGGCGCCGTTCGTCGAACGGACGGTACCGCTATTGTTGACGACGTCGGTCCCCGCGCCGAACAGGCTGGTGCCGATGACGTCGAACGTGCCGGCATTGTTGAGCGTGTCGCCATTGTCGGTGAGGTCGATGCGGCCGCTGATCGTCCCTGTCGCGGTGGTGGCGACCGTGGTCGCGCCGCCCGTGGCCTGGATCGAGAAACCGTTGGTCGAGGTCAGCAGGCCGCGCACGGTGACATTGCTGGTCGTCGAGGCGGTGACCCTGACCGCGTCGGTGGCGGCGCCGGTGACGCCGACATTGTTGAGATCGACGGTCACCGCGCCCGTGCCCGCGGTTGCGACGATGCCGGTGGCGCCGGCCCCGGTCGTGCTGACCGCCCCGGTGCTGGTGATGGCTACGTTGCCGGTCGTGGTCGCGCCGCTGACGCCGATCGCATTGGCGCCGGCGGTGGTGACGGCGCCGTTGGCGATGGTGATGTTTCCGGTCGTGGCGCGCGCGTCGATGCCGGTGCTGCCGGCGCCGGTGGTGTTGATCGCGCCGGTGCTGGTGATGCCGACATTGCCGGCGAGCGCGTTGACCAGCATGCCCTGGCTGGTGGCGCCCGTGGTGGTGATCGTGCCGCTGGTGACGGTGATGTTCCCCAACGCCGCGAACGCGTCGATGCCGATGCTCGTCGCGCCGCCGGTGGTGACCGAGCCGCTGCTGATATTGACAAGGCCGGGTACGACCGTGCCGAACTGGGTGGCGACAATACCGCGCGAAGTGGGCCCGGTGGTGACGACGGTGGCCGAGGTGACCCTGACCTGGTCCTCGCCGGCCGCGTAGATGCCGGGCGAACCCGTGCCGCCGGTGCGCACCGTGCCGGTGCTGGTGACGGTGACGTTGCCGTCGTCCGAATAAGCGTAGATGCCCGTGCTGGTGCTGCCCGTCGTGGTGACGTTGTTGCTGGTCACGGTGGCGTTGCCGCCGAGCGCCTGGACCTCGATACCAGTCGAAAGAGTGCCGGCGGTGGTGACGTTGTTGCTCGTCACCGTGGCGTTGCCGCCATAGGCGAACAGGTCGATGCCGTCGCTGTCGCCGCCGCTGGTGGCGACCGTGCCGGTGCTGGTGACGACGATGTCGCCCTCGTAGGAGAAGGCGTTGATGCCGTCGCTATAGCGTTGGGCGGTGGTGACCGCGCCGCTGGTGATCGTGGTATCGCCGAAGATCGAGATGGTGCTGATGCCGCCCGCGGCATAGCCGGTAGTGGTCACCGCGGTGCTGGTGACATTGACGTTGCCGTCGAGCGAGTAGACGTCGATGCCGTAGGTATTGTCGCCCGACGTGTTGACCGTGCCGCTGGTCACGGTGGCGTTGCCGCCATAAGCCGCGACGTCGATGCCCGTGCTGCCGTCGCCGGCCGTGGTGACATTGGTGCTGGTGACGGTGACGTTGCCGGCGCCGCGCGCGAAAATGCCGGTGGCGTTGTTGCCGGTGGTGTTGACCGTGCCGCTGCCGATCGCGGTATTGCCGTCATAAGCGTAGGAGACGATGCCGCCCGCGCCCGCTCCGGTGGTGGTGACGGCGCCGCTGGTGATGGCGATGTCGCCATGATAGGAGGCGGCATAGATGCCGATGCTGTTCGCGCCGCTGGTGCGGACCGTGGTGCTGCCGATGGTGATGTCGCCATAAGCGAGCGCGCCGATGCCGAGCGAATTGGCGCCGTTGGTGGTGACCGTGGTGCTGGTGATGGTGACGTCGCCGCCGGTCGCGTTGGTGCCGAGGCCGGCAATCCCGATGATGCCTGCCGAATTGACGCCCGAAGTGGTCACCGCGCCGCTGCTGATCATGACGTCGCCGCTGCCCTCCAGCGGGCCGCCGGCGACCGCGACGATGCCGCCCGAATTGGCGCCGGTCGTGGTCACGGTGATCGAGTGCAGGTCGACATAGCCGTAATAGGCCGAGGCGAGGATGCCGGTGGACGCGGAGCCGCCGGTGACGACCGCGCCGCTGGTGATCTGCACGTCGCTATAGGCGTCGGCGATGATGCCCTCGCTGTTATTGCCCGTCGTGGTCGCCGAATTGCTGGTGATCTGGACGAAGCCGTCGATGGAAGTGCCGGTCACGGCCGGGCTGTTATTGCCGTTGGTGAGGACCGTGCCGCTGACCACGACCACGCCGGGCCCGACGCCGATCACCTCGGCGGCGCCCGGGGGCGCGTCGCCGGGCGGTGGCGGCGGCGCGGTGCTGTCCTGGATGGCGATGATGCCGGCGCTGTTGTCGCCATGCGTGGTCACCGAGGTCGAGGTCACCGAGGCGGTGCCCGCGGCGGTGGCAGAGATGCCGACGCTGTTGGCGGCCTGGGTGGTGACGGTGCCACTGGTGACGGCGGCGTTGCCGGCCGCCGCGATGGCGGAGATGCCGGTCGAGCCGGCGCCGTCTGTGCCGACATTGGTGCTGCGCACGACGATGTCGGCGGTCTGCGAATAGGCCTGGATGCCGATGCTGCTGTCGCCGCTCGTGGTGGCGTTGGTGCTGTTGATCTCGACATCGTCGAACCCGCGTCCGAAGACGGCGGTGGAATTGTCGCCGGATGTGGCGGCGGTGCCGCTGAAGATCTGAACCCAGCCGTCGAACGATGTGGCGCTGACCGCGGGGCTGTTGACGCCGCTGGTGGTCGACGAGGTGGAAACGATCACCGCGCCCGGCCCGACGCCGATATCCTCAACGGGTCCCGGAGGCGCGATCTCCTCCGGCGGCGGCGGCGGCGGATCGTCGCCGGGGCCCGGGGGCGGATCGTCGTCGCCCGGGGGCGGCGGGTCGGGATCGCCGTCGCCCGGTGGCGGCGGCGGCGGCGATTGCGCATTGCCCTGGACGATGACGATGCCGCCCGAATTGGCGCCGGCCGTGGTGACCGTGCCGGAGGTCACGCTGACGCCGCTGGCGCCATAAGCGTAGATGCCGGTGCTGTTGGCGCCGGTCGTCGAGACCGTGCCCGAGGTGATCGTGGTCTCGCCACTGCCGCCGGCGCGCGCGTTGATGCCGATGCTTCCGGCGCCGAGCGTGGTGACCGAGAGGCTGGCGATGGTGACGTTGGCGCCCGTCGAGACGGCGGCGATGCCGCCGCTATTGGCGCCCGACGTGGCGACGCTGCCGCTGTCGATAGTGACCGCACCCGGCCCTGCGTTGGCGACGATGCCGCCGCTATTCGCGCCGAGCGTGCTGACAGCGCCGGAGGTGATGCTGATCACCGGGGCGCCCTCCGCGCCCGCTCCGGTGATCGTGGCGACGATGCCGGCGCTGTTGACGCCCTGCGTGCTGACCACGCCGCTGTCGATGGTGACGAAGCCGCCTTGGCTGGTGGCTTGGATGCCGGCGCTGTCCGCGCCGAGCGTGCTCAACGTGCCGCTGGTGACGGAGACGTTGCCGGCGTCGCCATATTTGGAGCCGGCATTGGCGGTGGCGATGATGCCGTCGGAATCGGCGCCGGCGGTGAGCAGGGTGCCGCTGGTCACGGTGACGTCTCCGCCGCCATATTTGCTGCCGCCAGCGGTGGCGATGATGCCGTCGGAATTGTCGCCCTGGGTGAAGACCAGGTTGGTCGTCACCGAAACCGGGCCGGAGGCGTAACCGGGCGAGCCGTCGGTGGCGGCGAAGACGCCGAGCGAACCGCTGCCGAGCGTGGAGACCAGGTCGGCGATGACCGTGGTGCCGCCGCGGCTCGTGGCGTAGATGCCCGGCGCGCTCGTGCCGGTGGTGAGGACGTCGTCGACGCCGACGAAGACGCGACGCGTCACGGAGGGGGCGATGACGCGCACGCCGGCGTTGCCGTTCTGGTTGGAGGTGATGAAGGTGTTGACCTGCCCCTCGAGGCGCAGGTTGCTGTCGGTATTGATGCCGGCGGTGATCTCGACGGTCTGGTTGCTCAGCACGCCGGGCTCGAGGACGACGGTGAGATCCCGGACCTGACCGAGATAGCTGATGCCGTTGACATAGGGGCTGCCGGCCGCGGTGCAGGTGACGGTGCCGCCGCCAAACGGGGGCGGGCCGCATTCATTCTGGGCGAGCGCGGCCGAGGGAAAAGCCGCATAGACGAGCAGGCTGGTGCCGATAAGCAGAACCTTGCGCCCGGCGCCGCGCCGGGGCTGGGAGGCCTTCCCGTTGGAATCCAAGGATAAAGGATATCCATCAAAGGGCATAAATGCCTCCCACCGGCTTACCTTCCAGAATCGACCGTTCTGGCGCTTTGGCTCGGACTACCGCATTGTCCCGCGCTTGCCTAGCCGGGACCGAAACGATCCGGCCCATGTTTGGGCTTGTTGCTAGGGACTTGACCTTGCGGAAATGGGAGATAGTTTAGGGCTAAAGCATTGGAGAGTGGGATGCGCATCGCGTGCCTCGGCGGCGGCCCGGCCGGGCTCTATTTCGCGATCTCGATGAAGCTGCGCGATCCCGCGCACCATATCGACCTTTATGAGCGCAACCGCGCCGACGACACCTTCGGCTGGGGCGTCGTCTTCTCGGACCAGACCGTCGAGAATCTGCTGGCCAACGATGCCGTCTCGGGCGCCGTCATCCAGAGCGAGTTCGCGCATTGGGACGATATCGACGTCCACATCCATGGGGCATCGATCCGCTCCTCTGGCCACGGCTTCATCGGCATCGGCCGCAAGCGGCTGCTGAACATCCTCCAGCAGCGGGCGCTGGCGCTCGGCGTCGAAATCCGCTTCGAGCAGGAGGCGAGCCCCGACCTCGCCGACTGGGCGGAATACGACCTGGTCATCGCCGCCGACGGCGCCAACAGCCGCATCCGTGATCGCTATCGGGACCATTTCAGCGTCGACATCCAAGTAAAGCGGAACAAATTCTTCTGGTTCGGCACCCACAAGGTCTTCGAGGCCTTCACCTTCGCGTTCGAGCAGACGACGGCCGGCTGGGTCTGGGCGCACGCCTATCGCTTCGACGACGACCTTTCGACCTTCATCGTCGAGATGGACCCCGACACCTGGATCGGGCTCGGCCTCGACCGGATCGACCAGCCGGACGCGATCGCGCTGTGCGAGCGGATCTTCGCCAAGTATCTGGACGGCCACGCGCTGATGTCGAACGCCGGCCACCTGCCCGGACCGCAGGCGTGGCTCCAGTTCCGCCGGATCGTCTGCGGCAATTGGGCCCACGACAAGCTGATCCTGCTCGGCGACGCCGCCCACACCGCCCATTTCTCGATCGGCTCGGGCACCAAGCTCGCGCTCGAGGACGCGATCAAGCTCGCCGAGGTGCTGAACCGGCCGGGCCTCTCCCGCGACGCCGCGCTCGCCGAATATCAGGCGGAGCGCAACCTCGAAGTGCTCAAGCTCCAGAACAGCGCCCGCAACTCGACCGAATGGTTCGAGACATTGGACCGCTACCTCCATTTCGAGCCGATCCAGTTCGCATATTCGCTGCTCACCCGCTCGCAGCGCGTCAGCCACGAGAATCTGCGCCTGCGCGACCGCGATTGGCTGGAAGGGGTCGAACGCTGGTTCCAGTCGAAGGCGGCCGGCCACTCGGTCAACGAGCCCGCCCCGCCGATGTTCGCGCCGTTCCGATTGCGCGGCATGGATCTGGCCAATCGCGTCGTCGTCTCGCCGATGGCGATGTATTCGGCAAAGGACGGAGCGCCGGACGATTTCCACCTCGTCCACTACGGCGCCCGCGCTTTGGGCGGCGCCGGCCTGCTCTACACCGAGATGACCTGCGTCTCGGCCGAAGGGCGGATCACGCCGGGCTGCGCGGGCCTCTACGCGCCCGAGCATGTCGGGGCCTGGAAGCGGATCGTCGATTTCGTCCACGCCAACAGCGAAGCCAAATTCTGCCTCCAGCTCGGCCATTCGGGGCCGAAGGGCTCAACCAAGCTGGGCTGGGAGGGCTATGACGTACCGCTGGAGAGCGGCAACTGGCCGGTCATGGCCGCCTCGGACGTGCCGTGGAGCCCCGACAACCAGGTCCCGCGCCCGATGACCCGCGCCGACATGGATCGCGTCGTCGGCGAGTTCGTCGCCGCGGTGCGCCTCGGCCTGGAGGCGGGCTTCGACATGGTCGAGCTCCACGCCGCCCACGGCTATTTGCTGTCGAGCTTCATCACGCCGCTGACCAACAGGCGTGAGGATGACTATGGCGGCAGCCTCGAAAACCGGCTGCGCTTCCCGCTCGAAGTGTTTCGCGCCATGCGCGCCGCCTGGCCAGAGGGGAAACCCATGTCGGTGCGCATCTCGGCGAACGACTGGATGGGCGACCTCGGCGTGACGCCCGGCGAGGCCGTCGAGATCGGCCGCGCCTTCTGGGACGCCGGCGCCGACCTGATCGACGTCTCGGCGGGCCAGACCTGGGCCGATTGCCAGCCCATTTACGGCCGCATGTTCCAGACCCCCTTCGCCGACCAGGTCCGCAACGAAGGCCGCGTCACCACCATGGCGGTCGGCAACATTTACGAGCCCGACCATGTCAATTCGATCCTCGCCGCCGGCCGCGCCGATCTGGTCGCGCTGGCAAGGCCGCACCTGATCGACCCGATGTGGACGCTGCGCGCCGCGGCGGCGCAGGATTATCGCCGCGTCGCCGTCCCGCCCGCCTATCTCGGCGGCATGGCCCAACTCGCCCGCAACCTGGCGCGCGAAGCGGAGCTCAAGGCATGAGGCTGGCCGGGCAACATGCGATCGTTACCGGCGGCGGCACCGGCATTGGCGCCGCCATCGCAGCCGCGCTGGAGGCGGAAGGCGCGAAGGTCAGCCGGCTAGGCCGCCGCCTGGAGAAGCTCGGCCCGAACGGCATCGCCGCCGACGTCACCGACCGGGCGCGGGTCGACGCGGCCTTCGCCGCCGCCCGCGACCGCCACGGCCCGATCTCGATCCTGGTCAACAATGCGGGCGCCGCGCATGGCGTGCCGTTCGCCAAGGTGACGGAGGAGCTGTGGCGGCAGCTGCTCGCGGTCAATCTCGACAGCCTGCTGCACTGCTGTCAGGCGGCGCTCACCGACCTGCGCGCGGCGCGGGCGGGACGGATCGTCACCATCGCCTCGATGGCCGGCCTGCACGGCTTCGCCTACGCCTCGCCCTATATCGCCGCCAAGCATGGCGCGGTCGGGCTGATGCGCGCGCTCGCCGCCGAATATGCAGGGACCGGCCTCACCGCCAACGCGGTCTGCCCGGGCTTCGTCGATACGGAGATGACGGTCGAATCGATCGCCAACATCCGCGCCAAGACGGGGCGCAGCGAGGCGCAGGCGCGGGCGGAGCTCGCCCGGCTCGACCCGTCGGGCCGGCTGATCGCGCCGGAGGAGGTCGCGGAAGCCGCCCTCGCGCTCATCTTCTCCACCCGGAGCGGCGAAGCGGTGGAGATCGCATGACCGAGGTCCTTGCGATCCGCGAGAAGCACGACGGGGCGCTCGCCGACCGGTCGAGCGTCAGGCTGTGGCTGCGCCTCCTTTCCTGCACCATGGCGATCGAGAAGGACGTGCAGCGCCGCTTCGCCGGACACGGCGCGACCCTGGCGCGATTCGACGTGCTCGCCGCTCTCGATCGCCACCCGGACGGCATGAATATGGGCGCGCTCTCCCGCGCCCTGCTCGTCTCCAACGGCAACGTCACCCAGCTCGTCCAGAAGCTCGCCAAGGACGGCCTCGTCCGCATCGCCCCCTCACCCGCCGACCGGCGCGCCTCGATCGTGAGGCTGACCGCCAGGGGCCGCGCCGAATTCGCCGGCCTCGCCGCCGCCCATCACGACTGGATCGACGGCTTGCTGGCGGGAATGGATGCGGGGAGCCGAGAAAATCTCTATCAGGCGCTGGGCGACCTCAAGCGCGCGATCGCGAAAGGACAGGCTTTTGGATCCTGAGACCTTCCAGCCGGCTCATTTCCAGTGGGACTATGAGGGCGGCGTCGCCACCGTGACGCTGAACCGCCCCGAGCGGAAGAACCCCCTCACCTTCGAAAGCTATGCCGAATTGCGCGACGCCTTCCGCGCGCTGGTCTATTCCAGCGACGTCAAGGCGGTGGTGATCGCCGGCGCCGGCGGCAATTTCAGCTCGGGCGGCGACGTCCACGAGATCATCGGCCCCTTGACCGGGATGGACATGCCCGGCCTCCTCCGCTTCACCCGGATGACCGGCGACCTGGTCAAGGCGATGCGCGCCTGCCCGCAGCCGATCGTGGCGGCGCTGGAAGGCGTCTGCGTCGGCGCCGGCGCGATCCTCGCGATGGCGTCGGACATCCGCATCGCCGCGCCCGGGACGAAGACCGCCTTCCTCTTCACCCGCGTGGGCCTCGCCGGCTGCGACATGGGCGCCTGCGCAATCCTGCCTCGGATCATCGGCCAGGGCCGCGCGTCGGAATTGCTGTTCACCGGGCGGGTGATGAGCGCCGAGGAAGGCGAGCTTTGGGGCTTCCACAACAAGATCGCCGACGATCCGCTCGCCGCGGCGCTGGCGCTGGCGCGCAGCCTCGCTGACGGCCCGAATTTCGCCCATGGCATCACCAAGACCCAGCTCAACAGCGAATGGGCGGTGAGCCTGGAGACCGCGATCGAGATGGAGGCCCAGGCCCAGGCAATCTGCATGGCGACAAAGGATTTCCGCCGCGCCTTCGAGGCGTTTTCGGAGAAGCGGACCCCGGAGTTCGAGGGCGACTGATGGCCGATCGCACGTTCCTCCAATGGCCGTTTTTCGACAAATCGCACAAGGATTTGGCCGAGCGACTTGAGGTCTGGTGCGAAGCCGAGCTGACGGTCCCCCATGGCGAGGATGTCGACGCCGAATGCCGCGCGCTGGTGAGCAAGCTCGGCGCCGGCGGGTGGCTGCGCTACTGCGTCCCGGCGCCTTATGGCGGCGTGCACGACCAACTCGACGTCCGCTCGCTCGCTTTAATCCGCGAGACGCTCGCCCGCCATTCGGGCCTCGCCGATTTCGCCTTCGCCATGCAGGGCTTGGGATCGGGCGCGATCAGTCTGTTCGGGAGTGAAGCTCAGAAAGATTCTTATCTTCCCGCGGTCGCCAAGGGCGAGAAGATCGCGGCCTTTGCGCTGACCGAGCCGAGCTCCGGCTCGGACGTCGCGTCGATGGAAACCGGCGCCGCCGAGGTCGAAGGCGGCTACGTCATCGACGGCGCCAAGACCTATATCTCCAACGGCGGCATCGCCGATTTCTACGTCCTTTTCGCCCGCACCGGGGAGGCCGCGGGCGCCAAGGGCGTCTCCGCCTTCATCGTCGACGCCGGCACGCCGGGGCTCGACGACAGCGAGCGCATAAGGGTGATCGCTCCCCACCCGCTCGCCACGCTCAAATTCACCGGCATGCGCCTTCCCGCCTCCGCCTTGCTCGGCGAACGCGGCCGCGGTTTCGCGCAGGCGATGGCGACGCTGGACGTCTTCCGCACCACGGTCGGCGCCGCCGCGCTCGGCTTCGCCCGCCGCGCCCTCGACGAGGCGACGGCGCGCGCATTGACACGCAAATCCGGAGGCGCGACGCTCGCCGACAATGCGATCGTCCAGTCGATGCTCGCCGAGATGGTGCTCGACGTCGATGCCTCCGCCTTGCTCGTCTACCGCGCCGCCTGGGTCCGCGACGTCGAGGGCCGCCGCAACAGCCGAGAGGCGGCGCTCGCCAAGCTTCACGCCACCGATCGCGCGCAAAGCGTGATCGACAAGGCGGTGCAGATTCTCGGCGGCCTCGGCGTCACCCATGGCGTCCCGGTCGAAAGCCTCTACCGCGAGATCAGGGCGCTCAGGATCTACGAAGGCGCGTCTGAAGTTCAGAAGCTCGTGATCGCCCGCAACCATCTGGCGGATTTTAGAAAATGAAGACGCTGCTGCCGCCCGGCTGGCCGCGCCCCAAGGGCTATGCCAACGGCATCGCCGCCCGGGGCCGCATCGTCGTCACCGCCGGCGTCGTCGGCTGGAACGCCCGGGAGGAGTTCGAGGCGGACGACCTTGCCGGCCAGTTCCGCCAGGTCCTGGCCAACACCCTCGATATTCTCGCCGTGGACGGCGCCGGCCCCGAGCATATCGTGCGGATGACATGCTACGTCACCGACATCGCCGCCTATCGCGACGGGCTCGCGGGCATCGGCGCCGCCTGGCGCGAGCTGATGGGCAGGAACTTCCCCGCAATGGCGGTGGTCGGCGTCACCGCGCTCGTCGAGCCAAAGGCGAAGATCGAGATCGAAACCATGGCGGTGGTGCCCGAATGATCGACAGCTTCATCCGCGACGGGCTGCCTCCGCCCGAAGCCCAGCCCGAATTCCTCTTCACCCTGCCCGAGCTCGACTATCCCGAGCGGCTCAACGCCGCCGTCGAGCTGATCGACCGGCAGGACCCGGCCGCGCTCGCCTTGCTCAACGATGCAGGCGCCTGGACCTATGCCGAGATGAAGGACCTCTCCGACCGGATCGCCCGCCGGCTGGTCGAGCAAGAGGGCCTCGTCCCCGGCAACCGCGTCTTCCTGCGCGGGCCCAACAATGCGATGCTGTTCGCCTCCTGGCTCGGCGTGCTCAAGGCCGGCGGCGTGGTCGTCACCACCATGCCGATGCTCCGCCCGGGTGAGATCGCGACCATACTCGAGCGCGCCCGCATCTCGCACGCCATCATCGACGCCCGCTTCCGCGAGGATTTCGACGCGGCGGGCGGCGTCGGTTCGATGCTGGCGTATGACGGCGACAACGGCTTTGCCGGGCTCGACGACGTCGCCCCGGGCTTCACCCCGGTCGACACCGGCCGCGACGACGTCGCCCTGATCGCCTTTACCTCGGGCACGACCGGCAACCCGAAGGGCTGCGTCCATTATCACCGCGACATATTGGCGCCCGCCGACGCCTTCGCCCGCCACATCCTGCAGCCCCGGGCCGGCGACCGCTGGGCCTGCTCGGCGCCGATCGCCTTCACCTTCGGGCTCGGCATGCTGCTGATCTTCCCCTGGCGCTTCGGCGGAACCGCGGTGACCATCGAGACGCCGGGCCCGGGTCCGCTGCTCGACGCCGTCGCCCGCCACGAGGTGACGATCCTCGCCACTGCCCCCACCGCCTACAAGGCGATGATCCCGATGCTCGGCGAACGCGCCATCGCCGGCCTGCGCGTCTGCGTCTCGGCGGGCGAGCACCTGCCGGCCGCCACCTGGCACGCCTGGCGGGAAGCGACCGGCCTGAGAATCGTCGACGGCATCGGCGCGACCGAGATGATGCACATCTTCATCTCGGCCTCGGGCGATGACATCCGCCCCGGCGCCACCGGCAAGGCGGTACCCGGCTATGTCGCGACATTGCTGGACGAGGACGGCCGGCCGATGGCGTCCGGCACCGGCCGGCTGGCGGTCAAGGGCCCCACGGGATGCCGCTATTTCGACGACGCGCGCCAGGCCGATTATGTCGTCGGCGGCTGGAACGTCACCGGCGACACCTACCGCGCCGACGAGGACGGCTATTTCTGGTACGTCGCGCGCTCCGACGACATGATCATCTCGTCGGGCTACAATATCGCCGCGCCCGAGGTCGAGAATGCGCTCCTCACCCATCAGGCGGTCCAGGAATGCGCGGTGATCGGCGCGCCCTGCGAGGAGCGCGGCCAGAAGGTGAAGGCCTTCGTCGTCCTCGCCCCCGGCTACGCGCCCGACGCCGGCACGGCTAGCATCCTCCAGGACCATGTGAAGGCCGCGATCGCGCCCTACAAATATCCCCGCGAGATCGCCTTCGTCGAGGCGCTCCCCAAGACCCCGACCGGCAAGCTCCAGCGCTTCGCGCTCAGAGAAAGCTAGGCCCGAAAAGCGCCACATTTCCTCCGCCGCGGCGCCGCAATGCTGGCCGAGCATGGCCCGGTTAAGGGGAAGAAAATCAATGAGAAAACTGACTATCGGCGCGCTCCTCGCGGCACAGCTGCTGGGGGCGGCGCAACCGCTTAGCGCCGCGCCTCTCGACGATGACCGGCTCGCCTTCCGCGAGCAGCAGAGGGGCGCCTTCATCGGCGCGCGCTTCCGCGTCCCGTTCGGCGGCGAGAATAGCGGGCAGCCGCGCGCGGCCCTGTCGGTCACCGCGGTCGATCACGGCCGCAACGGCTATGGCGGCATGCGGACGCGCTTCGCCGAGGGCGTCGAGCTCGGCCTGTCGCCGAACCGCCCGCTGACGCTCTCCATCGGCGGCGCCTCCTTCGCCAGCCGCCTCGCCGCCGCCCAGGGCAATGAGGAGCCGCCGCCGCCCGACAATCGCGAGCGCCAGGCCCGGACCGGGCGCGTCGTGCTCAAGGGCCTGGCGGTGGCCGCGATCATCACGGTCGCGGTGATCGGCGGACTCTATCTGGCCATTGTCGTCGCCTGCGACGGCGATCGCTGCGACGAGTAGAGGGGGAAGGACGAATGAAGATCATCTCAGCCGCTTCGCTGGTCGCGGCCCAGCTCCTCGCCGCCGCGCCCGCCGGCGCCGCCGATCTCGTCGCGAGCGGCGATCCGGCGCAGGTTCGCATGGGCGCCTTTGCGGGCGCCCGCGTCCGGCTCGAGTTCGGCGGTCGGCGCAACGGCCAGGTCCGCGCGGGCCTGGCGCTGGCCCCGTTCAGCCGCAGCCAGACCATGGATGGCCGCACCGCGCTGCGCTACGGCGAGGGGTTCGAATATGGCATATCCGGCCGCGAGCCCGCCCAGGTCCGGCTGGCCGGCTATCGGATCGGCCAAAGCGGGGCCTTGCGCGACGGCTCCGGCCCGCGGCTCGGCCTGTCGACGATCGAGACTGGGCTCGTCGTCGGCGGCGTCATCGTCGTCGGCCTGCTCGCCCTTGCCCTGGTCGGCCGCAGCGACGGCTGCTGCGCCTGACGGCGCTCAGGCGTCGATCGCGATATAGCCCGGAATCGCCACGATCCGGGCGAGCCAGGCCTGGAGCGCGGGGTAGTTGCCAAGCGCGAAGCCGCCAGCCCCGGCGACATGGGTGTAGGCGTAGAGCGCGATGTCGGCAAGCGTCGGGCCGGCGCCGACGAGCCAGTCCCGCCGCGCCAGATGCGCGTCCATCAGCGCCAGCGCCGCCAGAAGCGCAGGGTCGCGATATTGGGCTCGTGATTATATTGTTCGAAGAACATCCAGCGCAGCATGTCCGCCCGGCCGAACCGGTCCTCCGGGATCAAAGGCGACCCTTCGGCGATGTAGAAGCAGGCGGCGTTGCTT
>JBKJZJ010000254.1:0-9008 GCA_046715355.1 Allosphingosinicella sp.
TCGCCCGAGAGGATGCCGACGCGATCGAGGAGGGACTCGACAGGATCGAGGACGAATATGAGAGCGCCGGGGTGCCCGAGGACGCGGCGCTCGAGGACATTCACATGCATGTCGAGCACCGGCTGGCCGAATTGATCGGCCCGGCGGCGGGCCGGCTGCACACCGCCCGGTCGCGCAACGACCAGGTCGCGACCGACTTCAAGCTCTGGGTGCGCGACGCGATCGACGCGGCCGACGGGAGGCTGGCGGCGCTGCAGCGGGCGTTGGTGACGCGCGCCGCCGAGCATGCTGCCACCGTCATGCCCGGCTTCACCCACCTCCAGTCCGCCCAGCCGGTGACCTTGGGCCACCATCTCATGGCCTATTACGAGATGCTGCGCCGCGACCGCTCGCGCTTCGCCGACGCGCGCGCCCGCCTCAACGAATGCCCGCTGGGCGCCGCCGCCCTCGCCGGCACAGGCTTCCCGATCGACCGCGAGGCGACCGCTCTGGCGCTCGATTTCGACCGGCCGTGCGCCAATTCGCTCGACGCGGTGTCGGACCGGGATTTCGCGCTCGATTATCTGATGGCGGCCGCCCAATGCGCGCTCCATCTCTCGCGCCTCGCCGAGGAGTTCGTCCTGTGGGCGAGCCAGATGTTCGGCTTCGTCACTTTGTCGGACAGCTTCTCGACCGGCTCCTCGATCATGCCGCAGAAGCGCAATCCCGACGCGGCCGAGCTGGTCCGCGGCCATGCCGGGCGGATCGCCGGCGCGATGGTGGCGCTGGTGACGGTGATGAAGGGCCTGCCGCTCGCTTATTCGAAGGACATGCAGGACGATAAGGAGCCGGTCTTCGAGGCCCATGACCTGCTCGGCCTGTCGCTCGCGGCGATGACCGGGATGGTCGAGACCTCGACCTTCAACGTGGAGCGGATGCGCGCCGCCGCCGAGGCGGGCCACGTCACCGCGACCGACCTCGCCGACTGGCTGGTGCGCGAGGCCGACCTGCCGTTCCGCGAGGCGCATCGCATCACCGGCCGCGCCGTCCGCCTCGCCGACGAGCGCGGGGTCAGTTTGTGGGAGCTGCCCCTGGATGCGCTCAAGGCGATCGACGAGCGGGTCGAAGCCGGTGTTTTCGCTGTGCTTTCGCTCGACGCATCGGTTAAGAGCCGGACCAGCTTCGGCGGCACCGCGCCGGCGCAGGTGAAGAAGCGGATCGAGGCGGCGAGGAAGATGCTGGGGATGAGCAAATGAGGCGCGCGGCGCTCGCTTTCGTCCTGCTGCTGGCGGCATGCGGCCTGCGCGAGCCGCTGCGCCCGGCCCCGGGGCAGAGCATGCCGCCCGCGCCGAGCATGGCGAGCCGGCCGCTGACCACCGACGAACTGCTCGCCCCGCCCCCGGTCGCCCGGCCCGGCCGCGTCGACGAATTGCTCCGCCGCTCGGAGGAGCGCGAGGACGACCGCTTCGATCTGCCGCCCGGCGACATTCCGGTCGACGACGGTCCGGCCAACACCGCCGAAGCGCCGGAATGAAACCGGTCCGCAAGGCCGTCTTCCCTGTGGCGGGCCTCGGCACCCGCTTCCTGCCCGCCACCAAGGCGATCCCCAAGGAGATGCTGACAATCGTCGACCGGCCGCTGATCCAATATGCGGTCGAGGAGGCGCGCGAGGCGGGGATCGAGCAGATGATCTTCGTCACCGGCCGGAACAAGAGCGCGCTCGAGGACCATTTCGACATCGCCTACGAGCTCGAGGCGGTGATGACCGCGCGCGGCAAGCCGCTCGACGCGCTGGCGGGCACGCGCTTCCCGCCCGGCGCGATCGTCTCGGTGCGCCAGCAGGAGCCGCTCGGCCTCGGCCACGCCATCTGGTGCGCGCGCGACATCATCGGCGACGAGCCGTTCGCGGTGCTGCTCCCCGACGACCTCATGGTCGGCGAGCCCGGCTGCCTCGCGCAGATGGTCGCGGCCTATGAGCGGGCGGGGGGCAACATCATCTGCGCGCAGGAAGTGCCGCGCGAGCGCACCGCGAGCTACGGCATCGTCACGCCGGGCGCCACCGTCGGCCGGCTGAGCTCGGTCAAGGGCCTGGTCGAAAAGCCCAAGCCGGAGGACGCGCCCTCGACGCTCGCGGTGGTCGGCCGTTACATCCTCCAGCCCGAGATCATGCCGATCCTGGGCGAGCTGGGCAAAGGCGCCGGCGGCGAGATCCAGCTCACCGACGGCATGGCAGCCCTGATCGGCAAGCAGAGCTTCCACGCCTTGACCTTCAACGGCGAGCGCCACGATTGCGGCGATCCGAGGGGCTTCGTCCTCGCCAATCTCGCGCTCGCGCTGCGGCGCGACGATCTCGGCCCCGACATCCGCGCCCGGCTCGCGGAGCTTGATTGATGGCCTGCGACGCGATCCTGGTCGGCGATGGGCCGGTGCGCCATATCGGTCCCAAGGACGCAGCCGCCTATCGCGGCCCCGGCTTCATCTGGATTCATGTCGATTCCTTCGAAAAGGCCGATCTCGCGACGCTCCATGGCCAGGACGATATTCCCGATGTCGCCGCCCACGCCTTGGTGGCGACCGAGACCCGGCCGCGCTGCGACAAGATCGATCAAGGCGCTTTGGTCAATCTTCGCGGCCTCGCCGAAGTCGAAACCGACGACAGCGACCGGCTGGTGTCGATCCGCTTGTGGGTCCGGGCAGGCAAGGTCAATTCGGTCTCGCGGCGGCCTGTCGCCGCAACCGCGCACGTGATCGCGCAGATGGAAGCCGGCCGGATTTTGGATCCCGGAGACCTCGTCGCGGCCTTCGCGAAGGCCATTTCCAAGCAACTGGACCCGCAGGTAGCCGATCTCGGCGACACGCTCGACGATTGCGAGACCAGCCTGACGCCGCGCAACGTCTACAAGCTGCGCTCCAGGATCGCGCGGGTCCGATCGGAAGCGATCGCATTTCGGCGCTTCGTCTCCCCCGACCGCGACGCGCTGACCACGCTCGCCCAGCTCGACTTCGACTGGCTGGCCGAGGATGATCGCCTCCATATCCGCGAGGCGGCCGATCGCTTCGCGCGGATGACCGAAGAGCTTGAGTCGGTTCGCGAGCGGGCCGCCCTGATCCATGAGCAGCTTACCGACCTGCGCGGCGAACTGATGGAGTCGCGCGCGCTCATGATCTCGATCGTCGCCCTGATCTTCCTGCCCTTGACCTTCATCACCGGCCTGTTCGGGATGAACGTCGAAGGCATACCTATCGACACCAATCCGCGCGCCTTTTGGTGGATCACCGGCTTCTGCGTTTTCGTGTCCCTCTGCATCGCCATCTATTTCGCGCGGATTCAGTGGCTGCGCTCCAATGCCGTGGCCGACGCGATAGCGGCGAAGGATCAGGCCTCCAGTTCGACGTCCCAGTAGAGATAGTCGCGCCAGCTTTCGTGGAGGTAGTTGGGCGGGAAGCTCCGGCCGTGCTGCTGGAGCTGCCAGCTGGTCGGCCGGAAGGGATGGCGGCGGATCCGCATGTGGGCCTGCAAAGGCGTGCGCCCGCCCTTCCTGAGGTTGCAGGGCGCGCAGGCGGTGGCGACATTGTCCCAGGTGGTGCGCCCGCCCTGGGCGCGCGGCAGGACGTGGTCGAAGGTCAGTTCCTGCGGGTCGCCGCAATATTGGCAGGAGAAGCGGTCGCGCAGGAAGAGGTTGAACCGGGTGAAGGCCGGATATTCGGACGGGCGCACATATTGGCGCAATGCGATCACGCTCGGCAGGCGCATCGCCCGGCTCGGGCTGTGCACCTCGCGCTCATAGGCGGCGACGATGTCGACCCGTTCCAAAAAGACCGCCTTGACGGCGGTCTGCCACGGCCACAGGCTCAAGGGATAATAACTGAGCGGCGTATAATCGGCGTTCAGCACCAAGGCTGGACAGCCTTCGGGATGCCGGAGAAGGTCGGGATGGTACAAGGCCAAATCGCTCCCGTTTCTCGGAAAATCCGTCCGAAAAACGCCGCCCCACGAAGCCTGTCGCACCCAGAACGCGGGAGACTGGGCTTTTCGCCGTCCTCTCCTGGTCCGCCACGCACTCGCCGCTTTGCGTGACGCGGTCATGACACCATAAGCATCGACTCCCGGTCAAGCGTAAAAGAAGAGCCTCAAGGAATACCATGCACGCCGTCACCCGCTTCGCGCCGAGCCCGACAGGCCGCCTGCATCTCGGCCATGCTTATTCGGCCTTGCTCGCTTATGATTTCGCGCGGGAGCGGGACGGCACCTTCCTGCTGCGGATCGAGGATATCGATCCCGGCCGGGTCCGCGCCGAATATGTCGGCGGCATCATCGAGGATCTGCTCTGGCTCGGCCTCGAATGGGACGGCGAGATGCCCTACCAGTCCGAGCGGCTCGATATCTACGCGGAGGCGCTCGAGCGGCTGAAGGCGGCGGGCCTGCTCTATCCCTGCTTCTGCACCCGCGCCGACATCGCCGCCAGCGTCGCGGCGCCGCAAGGCCCCGATGGACCGCTCTATCCGGGGACGTGCCGGGGCCTCGGCGAGGCCGACCTTGCGCGGCCCCATGCCTGGCGGCTCGACGTCGCCAAGGCGGCCGCGCAAGCGGGGCCACTCTATTGGATGGATGGCCACACCGAGGTGCAGGCCGAGCCCCAGCGCTTCGGCGACGTCGTGCTCGCCCGCAAGGACGCGCCGGCAAGCTATCACCTCGCCGTCACCATCGACGACGCGGCGCAGGGGGTGACCGACGTGGTACGCGGCCGCGACCTTTTCGCCGCCACCGACGTGCACCGGTTGCTCCAGGCTTTGCTCGAGCTGCCGACGCCGGCCTATCATCACCACGATCTGCTCATCGACGCCGAGGGCAGGCGCCTCGCCAAGCGCCACGGCGCGCCGACGCTCGCCGACCTGCGCGCCGCCGGTGTCGACCCCGCGCAGCTGGTAGAGACGCTGAGGCGCGGCGAATTGCCGGCTGGATATTCGCGCGGGCAGGCGTAAAGGGGCGGCGCATGAAGATCGTCCTCATCATCCTGATCGTCCTCGCCGCCGGCGCGACTTTGTTCGTGCTGGCCAAGGGCGTCGTCGGCATGGCGCAGGGCAAGGACATTACCGGCCAGCGCTCGCAGGCGCTGATGCAGAAGAGGATCATGTTCCAGGCGATCGCGATCCTGCTCGCCGTCGCCTTGCTCATGGTCGCCAGCGCCCGCTAAAGGCCGGCCTCTTGGTGCGCCTCAACAAGATCTACACCCGCACCGGCGATGCCGGCGAGACCGGACTCGTCGACGGCTCGCGCGCGTCCAAGGCCGATCCCCGCTTCGCCGCGATCGGCGACGTCGACGAGGCGAACAGCGCGGTCGGCGTGGCGTTGCTCGCGGTGACCGACGAGGCGGCGCGGGCGATGCTCGGCCGCGTCCAGAACGAGTTGTTCGATCTGGGCGCCGATCTCGCCACGCCCGAAGGGATCGAAGGCGCGCTTCGCATCCAGCCGGACCAGGTCGCCCGGCTCGAGCGCGAGATCGACCGGATGAACGAGGATCTGGAACCGCTGCGCAGCTTCATCCTGCCCGGGGGCGGCGGCGGATCGGCCGAACTCCACCTCGCCCGCGCCGTGGCGCGAAGGGCCGAGCGGGCGGCGGTGGCGTCGGCGCCGAGGTTCAATCCGGTCGCGCTCCACTATCTCAATCGCCTGTCGGACCATTTGTTCGTGCTCGCGCGTTGGGTGGCGCGTGACGGGGGCGGCGACATCCTCTGGCGGCCGGGCGCGACGCGCCAAGGCTGACAAGCGTTCCTCTTTTGTGCTAGGGCGGCCGAGGGGAGATTCGTGATGGCGACACAGGTTCGGCCCGCGGCGGGAGAGGGTCTGGCGGCGCGCTACGAGCGGGTCCGCGGGCTCAGCCTCGCCATCGCCGCGCCCCTCTCCGACGCCGACGCTTGCCTTCAGCCGATGCCGGACGCCTCGCCGGCCAAATGGCACCTCGCCCACACGACCTGGTTCTTCGAAACCTTCGTGTTGCGCGATCACCTGCCGGGGTACCGGCCCCATGACGACGACTACGCCTACCTCTTCAACTCTTATTACGAGGGCGAGGGCGAGCGGCATCCGCGCGCGGAACGGGGCATGATCACGCGCCCGTCGCTCGACGAGGTCCGCGCGTGGCGAGCGGCGGTGGATGCGGCGCTGCTGGCCAGGATCGGCGATTTGCCCGCCGATATCATCACGCTCGGCCTCAATCACGAACAGCAGCATCAGGAACTGATGCTGATGGACCTGACGGCGACCTTCTTCGCAAACCCCCAGCATCCGGCGGTATGGGAACCCGGCCCTGTCCAGCCGGCGGCATTGCCCGGCCCGATCTGCTGGCGGCAGGGCGCGGAGGGCCTGGTGGAAATCGGCCATGACGGCGCCGGCTTCGCCTTCGACTGCGAGGGGCCGCGGCACCAAGCCCTGCTCCATCCGCATGCGCTCGCCGACCGCACGGTCACCAATGCGGAATGGCTGAGCTTCATCGCCGATGGCGGCTACGAAAACCCCCTGCTCTGGCTGTCCGACGGCTGGACATGGGTGCGGGAGAACGGGATCGAGGCGCCGCTCTATTGGGTAAGAGGCAAGAGCGGCGGGTCGCGCTTCGCGCTCGACGGCCTGAGGCCGGTCGACCTCGCCGAGCCCGTCAGCCACATCTCCTATTACGAGGCCGACGCCTACGCCCGCTGGGCGGGCGCCCGCCTGCCGACCGAGGCGGAATGGGAAAATGCCGCGGCGCCGCTCGATCCGCACGGCGGCAACCAACTCGATGCCGCCGGCCCCGTCCGCCCCGTCGCCGGCGAGACCGGCCTCATCGGCAATGTCTGGATATGGACCGCCAGCGCCTATCTTACCTATCCGGGCTTTACGCCGGCGCCGGGCGCGGTCGGCGAATATAACGGCAAGTTCATGTGCTCGCAGATGGTGCTGAGGGGCGGCTCCTGCGCCACGCCGCGCGGCCATGTCCGGGCGAGCTACCGCAACTTCTTCTATCCCCACCAGCGCTGGATGTTCTCCGGGCTTCGGCTGGCCCGTGACGGCTGATCCGGCGTTCCGCGCCGACGTCCTCGCCGGCCTCGCCGCGCCGATCCCGGCGATTCCGGCGCGCTGGCTCTACGACCGCCGCGGCTCCGAATTGTTCGAGGAGATCACCCGCCTCCCCGAATATTATCCGACGCGAACCGAAACCGCCTTGCTCGAGCGCCACAGCGGCGAGATCGCGGCGCGGCTCGGCACCGGCGAGGCGGTGAACGAGTTCGGCTCGGGCTCGTCCGCCAAGACCCCGATCCTGCTGCGCGCGGTCCGCCCGGCCGCCTACGTGCCCGTAGACATCAGCGGCGATTTCCTGCGCGACTCCGCCGCCGCGCTGCAGGCCGAATTTCCCGATCTCCCGATCCACCCCGTCGAGGCCGACTTCACCCGGCAGTTCGACCTGCCCGCCGAGACGGCCACGGCGCCCAGGCTCGGCTTCTTCCCGGGCTCGACGATCGGCAATTTCGTCGCCCGCAGCGCCGTCGATCTGCTGCGCGCGATGAAGGCGACGCTGGGCGAAGGCTCCAGGCTCGTCATCGGCATGGACCGGATCAAGGAGGTGGACGTGCTCGTCCGCGCCTATGACGACGCGGCGGGCGTGACCGCCGCCTTCAACCTCAACCTCCTCCACCGCATCAATGCCGAGCTCGATGGCGACGTGCCCGTGGACGCCTTCCGCCATCGCGCAATCTGGAACGACGAGATGAGCCGGATCGAGATGCATCTCGAGGCGATGCGCGAGGTCGCCTTCACCGTCTCCGGCGCGCGCTTCGCGATGCGGGCGGGCGAGACCATCCATACCGAGAACAGCCACAAATACGGCCATCGCGACAGCCGCCTGCTGCTCCGCGCCGCCGGCTGGGGCGTGATCGGCGAATGGACCGACGAGAAGAGCTGGTTCTCGATCCTCCTCGCCGAAGCCGAGCCGCCCCGCTTCGCGCCCTGATCCCCGCCCCGCCATTGCCCGCCTTCACCAGCCCCGCTACAGGAGCCGACAACCCCTTTTTTCGGAGAAAACATGCTGCTGGCCCTGTTCGACATCGCCCATATCCTGCTCCAGGTGCTGATGTGGATCATCATCATCCAGGCGATCCTGTCCTGGCTGGTGGCGTTCAACGTGATCAACACCCGCAATGATTTCGTCCGCTCGTTCCTAAACGCCCTCGACCGGCTGACGCGGCCGCTCTACCGGCCGATCCGCAGGATATTGCCCGATTTCGGCGGCATCGATTTCTCGCCGATCGTGGTCATCCTGATCATCATCGTGATCGATCGGCTGCTCCTCGGTCTGGCCTCGGACCTCGCCCGGTCGGGGGCGATTTGACCGCCGCGATCATCGACGGAAACGCGTTCGCGGAAGGGTTGCGCGCCCGCGTCGCCGCCGCGGTGCCCGCCTTCGCCGCCGCCGCCGGGCGCGCGCCCGGGCTCGCCGTGGTGCTGGTCGGCGAGGATCCGGCGAGCCGCGTCTATGTCCGCTCCAAGGGCAAGGCGACGCTCGCCGCCGGCATGGCGAGCTTCCAGCACCTGCTTGGCCACGACACGCCCGAAAGCGACCTGCTCGACCTGGTCGACGGCCTCAACCGCGACGAGACTGTCGACGGCATCCTCGTCCAGCTGCCCTTGCCGGCGCAGATCGACGGGAACAAGGTGATCGGCGCGATCGATCCGGCCAAGGACGTGGACGGCTTCCATGTGATCAATGCCGGCCGGCTCGCGGTCGGCGAGCGGGCCCTCGTGCCCTGCACGCCGCTGGGCTGCCTGATGCTCCTGAAGGCTCGGCTCGGCGAGCTTGCCGGGCTCGAGGCGGTGGTGATCGGCCGCTCGAACATCGTCGGCAAGCCGATGGCGCAGCTGCTCCTCAGGGAAAGCTGCACCGTCACGATCGCCCACAGCCGCACCCGCGACCTGCCCGACGTCGTCCGCCGGGCCGACATCGTCGTCGCCGCCGTCGGCCGGCCGGAGATGGTCAAAGGCGGCTGGCTGAAGCCCG
>JBKJZJ010000255.1:0-3744 GCA_046715355.1 Allosphingosinicella sp.
CCACCGGGGCGGGCGACGACGACATCCGCACCGGCGAGGGCGCCGGCACGGTCACCGCCGGCGAGGGCGCCAATTACATTGTCGGCGGCAGTGGCGCGGACACGATCACCGCGGGCGGGGGCGGCAATTTCGTCGATGCCGGTGACGGCACCAACACGGTCACCACCGGCGGGGGCGTCGACGTGATTCTCACCGGACGTGGCGCCGATACCATCGTCGCCGGCGCGGGCGCGGACCGGATCACGGTCACCGGCGGCAGCGATACGGTCAACGCCGGCGCGGACAGCGACCTGCTGATCGTGGATTATTCCGCCGCGACCACTAACGTCACCGGCGGCGTCACGGGCGGCAATCTCGGCTCGGGCTATACCGGCCACCTCGCCGATGCCGCCGCCGCGACGCTCGATTTCGTCGAGACCGAGCGGTTCTGGATCACCACCGGCACCGGCGACGACGTGATCAACACCGGCGCCGCAGACGACAGGATCTCGACCGGGGACGGCAACGATATCCTGGCCGGGGGTCTTGGCAACGACATCATGACCGGCGGCGCCGGCAACGATATCTATCGGGTCGAAGATGCAGGCGACGTCGTGCTCGAGGGCATCGGCCAGGGCAATGACCGGGTGTTCGCGAGCGTGAGCTACACGCTCACGGCCGGCGCCGAGGTGGAGCTGATGACCACCGACTGGCATATCGGGACCGACGCGATCAACCTGACGGGCAACGAGCTGGCCAACATCATCTACGGCAATGCCGGGAACAATGTTCTCAACGGTGGCGGCGGCGTCGATGCCGTGATCGGCTGGGGAGGAAATGACTGGTTTATCGTCGACAATGCCGGCGATCGGATCCTGGAGAATGTCGGCGAGGGCAGTGACCGGGTGTTCGCGAGCGTGAGCTACACGCTCACCGCCGGCGCCGAGGTGGAGTTGATGACCACCGACTGGCATGCCGGCACGGCGGCGATCAACCTCACCGGCAACGCGCTGGCCAACATCATCTACGGCAATGCCGGCAACAACGTGCTGGACGGCAAGGGCGGCAATGACAGCCTGGTGGGGCTCGGCGGGGCGGACACGTTCCAGTTCACCACCGCGCTGGGCGGGGGCAATGTCGACACCGTGTTCGATTTCGCGGCCGGCACCGACAAGATCGCGCTCGACGATGCGGTGTTCACCGGGCTCGGCCTGGGCAGCCTGCCCGCGGGCGCGTTCGTCACCGGCACCGCGGCCGGCGATGCCGACGATCGGATCATCTACAACGGCGCGACCGGCCAGCTCTACTTCGACGCCGACGGCAATGGCGCCGGCGCGGCGGTCCAGTTCGCGACCCTGAACCCCGGCCTGGCGCTCACCGGATCCGACTTCTTCGTGATCTGACGGCCGGTCCCACAAGCGCTCCCCGGCGCTGGGCCCGCGCAAGGATTGAGGCGAATTCCCTCGATCCTCGCCGGGCCCGAACTGGGAAAGGAGATCGTGGAGCGGGGGACGTCGGTGCTCCGCCGCTTGCGCTTACCTGAGAGTCGGTTCAAGTTCCTCGCCCGGAGGGGATGGATGAACGATCTGGGTCAGGCGGCGGTTTCGGCCGACAAGGCGCCGCGCACCGAGCGCGGGCGCAGGACGGTGCGCAAGCTGTTGGAAGCGGCGGCCAAGGAATTCGGGCAGCGCGGCTTTCACGAAGCGGCGATCACCGGGATCACGCAGCGCGCGGGCGTCGCGCTCGGCACCTTCTACACCTATTTCGAGAGCAAGGAGGAATTGTTCCGCGCGCTGGTCCGCGACATGAGCCACGCCACCCGCCTCCATGTCGCCGAGGCGGTGCGCGGCGCGCCCGACCGGTTGGCGGCGGAACGAATCGGCCTTGCCGCGTTCATCGCCTTCACCCGCCAGCACCCCGAGCTCTACCGAATCATCGAGGAGGCGCAATTCGTCGCCGAGGACGTCTATCGCGAGCATTATCTGACCTTCGTCGACGGCTATCGCCGCAACCTCGCCGCCGCCGCCGCCCGCGGCGAGATCGCGCAGGGGCCCGACGAATTGCGCGCCTGGGCGCTGATCGGGATGAGCGTCTTCCTCGGCATGCGCTACGCGATCTGGAACAAGGACATGGATCCGGGCGAGGTCGCCGACCACGCCATCGACCTGGTGTCGGAGGGGCTCAGGAGCCGCGAGCCGTGATCGCCGACATCCCCGACCTGATCGCCAAGCGCGCGACGCTGACCCCGCGCCGGATCGCGTTCGAGGACGCGGCGACGGGCCGCACGCTGAGCTATGCCGCGCTCGACGAACGCGCCCGCCGCGCCGCCTCGCTGATGGCCGCGCGCGGGGTCGGGAAAGGCGACCGCGTCGCCATCCTCACCCGCAACCGCATCGAATTCTTCGAGATCCTGCTCGGCTGCGCCAAATTGGGCGCGATCCTGGTGCCCTTGAACTGGCGGATGCCGCCCGCCGAGCTCGACGGCCTGATCGCCGACGCCGCGCCGGTCCTGCTCTTCCACGGCGCCGGCGAGGCCGCGGCCGCGGCGGCGCTCGACGAGCCGCTGCCGAGAATCGACTTCGACCGGGATTACGAGGCCGGCCTCGCCGCCGCGCCGCCCGGCGCCTGGCGGGCGCATTGGCCCGGCCGCTCGACCTGGTATCTGCTCTACACGTCGGGGACGACCGGCCGGCCCAAGGGCGTCATCTACACCTACCGGATGGCGGTCGCGAACTACGTCAATATCGGCACCTGCATCGATCTCGCCTCGAGAGACACCATCGCCAGCTTCCTGCCCGTCTTCCACACCGCCGGCATCAATCTGCACGCGCTGCCAACCCTGATCGCGGGCGGGCGGGTGATCGTCATGGACGGGTTCGACGCGGAGGTCCTGGTCGGCCTGATCGAGGGGCGCCGGCTCGACGCCTTGTTCGCGGTGCCGACCGTCTACCAGAGCCTGCTCGACCATCCGCGCTTCGCCGAGGCGCCGCTCGGCCATCTCCGCCACTGGGCTTGCGGCGGCGCGCCTTTGCCCGACGCGCTCGCCTTGCGCTATCGCGACCTCGGCGTGCGCGTCTGCAACGGCATGGGCATGACCGAGACCGGCCCCACCGCCTTCCTGGTCGACCCGGCCGACGCCTGGGAGCGGGTCGGCTCGGTCGGCAAGCCGCAATTGCTGGTGAGCGCGCGCATCGTCGATCATGAGGATCGAGAGCTTCCCGACGGCGAGGTCGGCGACCTGCAGTTCGCGGGGCCAGGCGTGACGCCCGGCTATTGGAAGAACGAGGAGGCGACGCAAGCCGCCTTCACCGCCGACGGCTGGCTGCGCTCGGGCGACCTTGCCCGGCGCGACGCGGACGGCTTTTTCTACATCGCCGGCAGGCGCAAGGAGATGTTCATCTCGGGCGGCGAAAACGTCTATCCGGCGGAGGTCGAGAATGTGCTGTCGGCGCATCCGGCGGTGGTCGGCGTGGCGGTGCTCGCGGAGGCGGACCCCAAGTGGGGCGAGGTCGGACGCGCCTTCGTCCAGCTGGCGCCGGATGGGGGGCATCCGGACGGCGCCGAGCTGGACGCGTTCTGCCGCGCCCGCCTCGCCCCTTACAAGGTGCCCAGGCGCTTCGAATTCGTCGCCGAATTCCCTCGCACCTCGGCGGGTAAAATCCAGAAGCATCTGCTACTGTAATCCCTAGCAAGCCAGTCGCGGGGGGCGCCCCCCAGACACCCCGAACCCCACCCCCCCCCCCCCCCACACACAACCCAACACAA
>JBKJZJ010000256.1:0-5364 GCA_046715355.1 Allosphingosinicella sp.
ACGCCCCCGACGGCGGCCGGATCGGCTACGATCCCTGGCTGCACACCAAGGATTGGGTGATCAAGGCGCGCGAGGCGCTCGCCGACAGGGGCGCCGAGCTGGTCGCGGTCCGCCGCAATCCGATCGACGCGGTCTGGGCCGACCAGCCCGAGCCTTCGCGGGCGCGGCTGATCGTCCACCCGGACGACTATGCCGGCCAGTCCTCCGCCACCAAGCGCCAGGAGATGGCGGACTGGCTCAAGGCGGAGAAAGCGGATGCGGCCGTCCTCGCCGCGCTGGATTCGATCGCCTGGACCTTCAACGTGCGCGGCCAGGACGTCGAGCATACGCCGGTCGCCTTGTCCTTCGCTCTGGTCCATGACGACGGCACCGCCGATCTCTTCGTCGCTTCGGAGAAGATCGACACGCAAGTCCGCCAGCATCTCGGCAACGGCGTCCGCGTCCACGAGCGCGCCGATTTCGAGCCCGCGCTGGCGGCGCTCGCCGGCAAGACTGTCGCCGTCGATCCCGAGCGCTCGGTCGCCGCGATCTTCGAGGCGCTGGAAAATGCCGGCGCCCATGTGATCGCGAAGCGCGACCCCTCGATCCTGCCCAAGGCGATCAAGAACGAGGTCGAGATAGCGGGCCACCGCGCCGCCCAGGCGCGCGACGGCGCGGCCCTGTCGCGCTTCCTCCACTGGCTGTCGGTCGAGGCGCCCAAAGGCGGCGTCGACGAGCTCGGCGCCGCCGCCAGGCTCCAGGCCTTCCGCCAGCAGGGCGGCGATTTGCGCGACCTGAGCTTCGACACCATCTCGGGTGCCGGCCCGAACGGCGCCATCGTCCATTACCGCGTCTCCGAGGCGACCAACCGGCCGCTCGAAATGGATTCGATCTATCTGGTCGATAGCGGCGGCCAATATCCGGACGGCACCACCGACGTCACCCGCACGGTCGCGATCGGCACGCCGACGGCCGAGATGAAGGACCGCTTCACCCGCGTCCTCCAGGGCCATATCGCGGTCGCCCGCGCGCGTTTCCCGGAAGGCACGCGCGGCTCGCAGCTCGACAGCTTCGCCCGCCAGTTCCTGTGGAGCGCCGGTCTCGATTACGCCCACGGCACCGGCCACGGCGTCGGCTCTTTCCTCTCGGTCCACGAGGGCCCGCAGCGCATCTCGCCGGTCGGCAGCGTCCAGCCCGGCGGCGACGAGCCCCTGAAGGCGGGCATGATCCTCTCCAACGAGCCAGGTTATTACAAGACCGGCGAATATGGCATGCGCGTCGAGAATCTCATCCTGGTCGTGCCGGTCGAGGCCGAGGGCGCCGAGAAGAAGCTGCTCGGCTTCGAAACGCTGACCTTTGCGCCGCTCGACCGCGTTCTGATCGAGGTCGCGATGCTGTCCCCGGCGGAGCGGCGCTGGGTCGACGAATACCATGAAGAGGTGCTGAGGATCGTCGGGCCGCAGCTCGAGGGCGATGCGCGGGCGTGGATCGAGGGACAGTGCGCGCCGCTATGATCGAGCCGTCATCCCGGACCTGATCCGGGATCCATGAACACCGAGCAGATCCAGTTCTCGCTCTCCGTGTTCATCGGTCCCGACTTTCGTCGGGATGACTTATCTTATCCTCTTCCCCTGCAACGCTCCCCCGCGCCTGGACCTTGCGGCGCTTCAGATTCTCGCGAAGCGCGGCGGCGAGGCGCTGCTCCCGTTCCTCGTCCTTCTTCGCCATGGACCCGCCTTGACATATTGGGAGGCGAGCGGCCATAGCGCCGCCTCTTCTCGAAAAGCGATAGGCTGCCGTAGCTCAGTGGTAGAGCGCATCCTTGGTAAGGCTGAGGTCGTGAGTTCAATCCTCACCGGCAGCACCATCGCTTCTCGACGGAGATATTGGCCGGCGAAGACCCGCGAGCCGGCTCAGCTCCGGATGAGCTCCAGTTCCTGCAATCGAGCCTGCTTGGCCGCCTTGTTGGCGAACAGGCTGGCGAGCTCCTTGTGGCGTTCGCGCGCCGCCGGCGTGACGGCATGGCGCGCGCGGCGCTGCTCCTCCGCGGCACGGCGCATGAAATAGCGCTGATCCGATTCCATTGGCGTCGCCTCCCCCGACTCGGCGAGCCTAACACAGGAAATCGGAGAATCCGAATCGGACCTAATAGGGTGCTTTCAGCCCCGGCGCGCGCGCTTCACCAGCATGTCGAGCACGGCCGGATGCAGCGGCCGCTCGAAGGAGCAGCCGACATATTGGCCCTTCGACCAGGCGACCTTGGCCTGATAGGGTTCGAGCCCGGGCAGCCGCAGCCAGACGTCCGTGCCGATGGGCAGGTCGAGGTGGGTCGAGGCGCGGAAGCCGTCGACCGACAGATCGAGAATCTGCACCGACACGCCGCTGCCGCCGCGCTGGCGCAGGCCCGCGCCCATCTCGAGCGCGACGCGCTCGGATTTACGGCTCGCCCGCTGCGGCGGGGGTCGGAAGTCGGTGGTCAGCTCGCCGCTCAGGAAGGGCGTGCCGAGCTCCGAGGGAAGGGACCAGGATCCCGCGAAGGGCTGCATGAAATGGCTCCTTAGCCGTCGCTGTCCGGGAGGTGGAGGCCGACCGTCGCGCTCCACGCCTGCGCGACCTTGCGCTCGTCGGCGCTGAGCCCGAGGGCGGGACGGCGCAGGCTCGCCGCTTTGGGCGGCGGCGGCCGCTTGCCGAGCTGGACGAGAACTTCATGCTCGTCGATCATGTGATGGAATTCGAGGCCGACCCGGTCGATGCCGGCCCAGGCCACGCGCGCCGGCACCCGCGTCGCGCCGCGGACGAACACGACCTCGCTGCCCGCGCGCGGCACCTGCGGGCATTCGACCAGCGCGCCCTTCCGCGAGAGATCGCGCAGGCGTGCCTCGATCTCACCGGAATCGGTCTCCAGCTTGGCCGCCAGCAGCACGAGCGCGCGCTTGGCGGAGCGCTTGCCTGCCGCCGCGTTGGCGAAATTCTCTACGCCCATGTCTTCCTTCCGACCCGGTTATCCCGAATCCCTTAATCCGATGGGACTAAATTGTGGTAAACACGGCCCGCGAAATCGCACGGACGCGGCATCGCCATTGACGCGCCCGAATCCGCCTTTCATTGGCGCTGATATGCGGTTCTTTTCCGACAATGCGGCGCCGGCCTGCCCCCAGGTGCTCGAAGCGCTCGCCGCGGCCAACCGGATGGACACCGCCTATGACGGCGATTCCTGGAGCAAGCGGCTCAACGGGGCCCTGTCGGCCGTGTTCGAGCGTGACGTCGAGGCGCTCTGGGTCTCGACGGGCACGGCGGCGAACAGCCTCGCGCTCGCCGCGCTCTGCCCGCCGCACGGCAGCATCGTCTGCCACCGCGACGCCCATATCCAGAATGACGAATGCGGCGCCCCGGAATTCTACACCGGCGGCGCCAAATTGCTGCTCGGCGAGGGCGAAGGCGCCAAGCTGACCCCCGGCATCGTCGCCGGCCTGCTCGCCACGGTCCGCAAGGACGTCCATCAGGTCCAGCCGGCCGCGCTGTCGATCACCAACGCCACCGAATATGGCCGCGTCTATACGCCGGCCGAGACGGCGGCGCTCGGCGATTTGTGCGCTGGCTCCGGGCTCGGCTTCCACGTCGACGGCGCCCGCTTCGCCAACGCGGTGGCCAGCCTCGACTGCGCGCCGGCGGCGCTGACCTGGCGGGCGGGGGTGGACGCGCTCTCCTTCGGCTTCGTCAAGAATGGCGGGCTCTCGGCCGAATGCCTGGTCTTCTTCGATCCCGAGCTTGCCGCGGCCACCCATTATCGGCGCAAGCGCGCCGGCCATCTCCTCTCCAAGGGCCGCTATCTCGCCGCGCAGATCCTGGCGCTGCTGGATGACGGACTGTGGCTCGCCAATGCCCGCGCGGCCAACGACGCCGCGGCGCGGCTCGCGCAGGCGGCGGGCGCTGAGCGGCTGGTGCTGCCGGCCGAGGCCAATGAGGTGTTCGTCCGGGTCTCGGCGGACGAGGCGGCGGCGTTGCGTGCGCAGGGCTTCGACTTTTACGACTGGGGGCCGGGCGAGGCCCGTTTTGTGACGAGCTGGGACAGCGACCCGGCCCATGTCGGCGCGCTCGCGGCGGCGATCCGGGCGCTGTGAAACGGACCGAGCTTGACCCGGATATAAAGACTTCTTTATATCTGCATATATGACATACGGAACGGCAGGACAGGCGGGATTCCGCGACCCCAAAATCCTGCTTCCCTTCCTCCTGATCACCCTGATCTGGAGCTCGACCTGGATCGTCATCAAGGACCAGCTCGGCGTGGTGCCGCCGGTCTGGTCGGTCAGCTACCGTTTCGCGATCGCCGGCGCGGCGATGATGATCATCGCCCGGATGACCGGCATGCGCCTGGGCCTGGCTCGCGGCGGCCATGGCTGGGCGGCCCTGCTCGGACTGCTGCAGTTCGTGCTCAACTACAATCTGGTCTATTATTCGGAGCTCTACATCACCTCGGGCCTCGCCGCGGTCGTCTTCGCCTTGCTGGTCGTGCCCAACGCCGCGCTGGCCTGGCTGCTGTTCGGCGAGCGCATCACGCCGCGCTTCGCGGCGGGATCGGCGGTCGCCATGGCCGGAGTCGCCTTGCTGTTCGTCCAGGAGATGCGGCAAAGCGCGACGCCGCCCGCCGAGGTGCTGACCGGCCTTGGGCTGGTCCTGCTCGCCGTGCTCGCCGCTTCGGCGTCCAACGTCATGCAGCTGGCGGCGGGCATGAAAAAGCGGCCGATCGCGCCGATGCTGGGCTGGGCGATGCTCTACGGCGCGGCGATGGACGCCGGCTTCGCCTGGGTGAGCGTCGGCCCGCCGACGGTCGAGAGCGGTGCCGGCTATTGGCTCGGGCTCGTCTATCTCGGCGTCGTCGCCTCCGCGCTCGCTTTCTGGCTCTATTACCGGATCATCCGCGCGATCGGCCCGGCCAGGGCGGCCTATTCGAGCGTGCTCATCCCCATACTCGCCATGGCCATTTCAACCGTCGCCGAGGGCTATCGATGGTCGGCGCTGGCGCTGGGCGGCGGCGCGCTCGCTTTGGCGGGCCTGGTCATCGCGCTCCGCTCCAGCCGCGCGCCGCCGCCGCCGCCCGCCGACTGAGCATATGGACTTGGCGCCTCTGTTTGTTATGCCTGCGGAACGGGGAGAATCGTTCGAATCGCGGGCCGGCTGGTGGCGCGCGCAAACCGGGAGAATTCCATGAAGAAAATCGCCTTGCTGGCCGCCGTCCTTGCTTCCGCCGCGGCCGCCGCGCCGGCGCTCGCCCAGGACACCGGCGCCCCGGCCACATATCGCGAGATCGCGCTCGACTCCGGCATTTAGGGCGACCCCCGGGTGATTCCGCAGAGCGCCGGCGGCAGCATCGACGCCACCCGC
>JBKJZJ010000257.1:0-3288 GCA_046715355.1 Allosphingosinicella sp.
TCGATCGTGTACGTGCGTTATGGCTGGTAGGGTCCGATGGAGAACCTGCAGGGCTAGGTCACCACCGCCTTCCTGCGGGACTTCAAGCCGGGCCGCGATCTATGCTGGGTGGCCGAGCGCGGGGGCATGATGGCCGGCGCGGTGCTGCTGGTCGATGCGGGCGGCGATGTCGGCCAGCTTCGCCTGCTCCACGTCGAGCGCTGGGCGCGCGGCCTCGGCATCGGCAGCGCGCTGGTCGGCGAATGCGTGCGCTTCGCCCGCGCGGCCGGCTACGCGCGCATGCGCCTGTGGACCCACACCATCCTTGAAAGCGCGCGGCGGATCTACGAAGCGGCCGGCTTCATCATCACCGAGACGGCGGTCCACGACGAGTTCGGCGAGCCCGTCCAGGGGGAGACCTGGGAGCTTGAACTGAAAGCCTGAAGGGCTAAGCCGCCCCGATGACCGGCTCCCGCTTCGCCTTCACCATCGCGGCGACCGACGGCCGCGCCCGCGCCGGCACGATCGCCATGCGGCGCGGGGAGATCCGGACGCCGGCCTTCATGCCGGTGGGGACCGCGGCGACGGTGAAGGCGATGAAACCCGCCGACGTGCGCGCCAGCGGGGCCGACATCATCCTGGGCAATACCTACCACCTGATGCTCCGCCCCGGCGCCGAGCGGATCGCGCGATTGGGGGGGCTGCACGCCTTCATGGGCTGGGAGCGGCCGATCCTGACCGACAGCGGCGGCTATCAGGTGATGAGCCTCTCCGAGCTCGCCAAAGTGAGCGAGGAGGGCGTGGCCTTCGCCAGCCATCTCGACGGCACGCGGCACCTGCTCTCGCCCGAGCGCTCGATGGAGGTCCAGGCCCTGCTCGGCGCGGACATCGTCATGGCCTTCGACCAATTGGTGAAGACCACCGATCCGCGCGAGGCCCAGGTGGAGGCGATGGAGCGCTCGATGCGCTGGGCGCGGCGCTCGCGCGAGGCGTTCGCCGGCGAGGCCGCCTTGTTCGGCATCCAGCAGGGTGGGCTCGACGAAGGGCTGCGCCGGGCGTCGGCCGACGCGCTCACAGCGATCGGCTTCGACGGCTATGCGGTCGGCGGTCTCGCGGTCGGGGAAGGGCAGGAGGCGATGTTCGCCTGCCTCGATTTCGCGCCGGGGCAACTGCCGCAGGATAAGCCGCGCTACCTGATGGGCGTCGGCAAGCCGGACGATATCGTGGGCGCCGTCGAGCGCGGCATCGACATGTTCGATTGCGTGCTGCCCACGCGAAGCGGGCGCACGGGGCAGGCGTTCACCTGGGACGGCCCGATCAACATCCGCAACGCGAAGTTCGCGGAGGACCCGGCGCCGCTCGATCCCGAGTCCCCGGTGGCCCGCTGGTCCAAGGCCTATCTCCACCACCTCGTCCGCTCGGGCGAGATATTGGGGGCGATGCTGATGACCGAGCATAATCTCTGGTTCTACCAGCGGCTTATGCAGGAGTTGCGCGACGCGATCGGGGAACGGCGGTTGAAGCCCTATGCGGCCGATTTCCGGGCGCGCTACACGGCCGGAGCGGCACCCGCGCTGAAGGCCGGCGCCTGACCTACCTCCTGCGCACCAACGAGGATGTGCCGGCCGAGCAGAATAGGCGCCGGGGCTCCGAAAAGAATGACTGTCACTCCATTCCGGCCGAGGACGAAATCGCTCGGCAGGTCACCAGCCCAAGCCGCCGCCTCCGACCCGCGGCCGGGAACCGCCTGAATCAGTCGTGCTCGGCCCATCGCCAACGCCGCCGTCTATGCCGTCCGGTAGGCTCAGCGCGGCAGCGTTGCTCAACGCGTCGACCGTCTGGATCGCGTCGTGGACCAAAGCGGCCTTTGTCGCCACCCCGAGACCTACTTTCACGGCGCCGCCGACCGCCGCCTTGCCGAACGCTGCCTTGATCACTCCGATGACAAGAATCTCCAGACCGGTCATGTTGCGTTCCTTCCATTTGCCCGTGGATCTCACACACGCCGGAGGAACGCAGCGCCGCTTCCGTCACGCGAAACGGCAATGCGCAGCTTCAGCGATGGTTAATCTTGGCACCGCCTGGCTGAACCCGGCGTTTATCGAAGGCGGCCGGGTCGGGAGAATTGGGGACACAAAGGTGTGTGTCCCCATTCCGCCCAGGGAACGGCCAGTGTCGGGCTTGATGCGCCCCTAATCAAGGCTCCCAACCCCTGTCTTAATGGAATGAGCGCTTTGTGGGCTGCAGGACTGGCCCCGGCTTTCGCTGGGGAACGACTCTAGAAAAGCCGGCGGCTTTCGCTGCCCTCGCCGATCAGTACCCGGCCCCGCGCGCGGCCGCGAAGGCGCGGGGCCATGGACGGGTTGGACGCATAGGTGCGTCCGTCGAAGCGGATGCGCGCTTCGTAGGGGATTTCGATGCCGCCGCCGCGGACCATGACGCCAAGGTCGCGCCAGCCGCGGCTGCGCGTGCTCAGCAGGCGGACCGGCGCGTTGACGATGGTGAGCTCGGCGACCTCGCGCCACGAGGCGCCCTGCGGCGTGTAGACATGGAGCGCGCAGCCGCCCGAGCCGCAGAACAGGCCCGAGCGGAGCGAGACCAGGGCCTCGTCGCGGCCGTCGCCGTTGAGGTCGGCGAAGGCGGCGACATAGGAGGTGTCGCCATAATTCTCGCGCGCCTCCGCGAAGCTGGTCTGGAGGAACGTCCGCAGGGCCTGGTCGCGCGACGGCTGGGCCCCGGCCACTGTTGGCAGGAGGAGCGACGCGGCAAAAGCGAGCAGGGCGAGACGTGATCTCATCCCTCTCCGATGCCATAAACATGACCCGTCATTCCAGCCCTTCGGCTTCGCTCAGGATGAACCCACCTTCGGTGGAGCTGGACACTCACTGCTCCCTCGATCGCCGTCTGAAGAGAAGGCGGCAACCAAACCGGGGGGCGCCGCTCCCTCGCCGATCGCTCGTCCGCCCTCAAGGTGGAGAGGCGCCAACGGACCGTCCCTTATAAGGGAGCTCCCTTATAAGGGACCATCGATGGAGCGCTGAGCCAGACCCCGTCGACGGCGGTCGGGGGCGGTCGGGGGCGGTCGGTGGGGCGAATTCGATCGGTCTGGACGTCGCTTCGGCCTAGCTCCCGAAGCCCTTGCCGAGGAAGCTCGGGACCGGGCCGTTCCAGCCTTCGTCGGCGGTCTCGGGCTCGGGTTGGCGCTCGCGGCGCGGGGCGCGTTCGGGCTTGCGGGCTTCGGGCTCGGGGCGCGGCGCCCGGGCTTCCGGCGCGGCCGTTTCAGAGCGCGGCGTGCGCGGGGTTCGGGGC
>JBKJZJ010000258.1:0-14244 GCA_046715355.1 Allosphingosinicella sp.
GTTCATCACCAACTTCACCACCGAATACGGCCAGGACATCGGCAAGCTCAAGACCCGCTGCCCGGTCGACGTCGACAATGACGGCACCGTCGCGGCGGCCGAGACGCTCGGCCATGGCGACGTCGTCATCGCCGCCATCACCAGCTGCACCAACACCTCCAACCCGGCGGTGCTGATCGCCGCCGGCCTGGTCGCGCGCAAGGCGCGGGCCAAAGGGATGACCCGCAAGCCCTGGGTGAAGACCTCGCTCGCGCCGGGATCGCAGGTGGTGACCGATTATCTCGACCAGGCCGGCCTGTCCGAAGATCTGAACGCGCTCGGCTTCAACCTCGCCGGCTATGGCTGCACCACCTGCATCGGCAATTCCGGGCCGCTGCCCGAGGCGATCAGCGCGTCGATCCACAAGAACGACGTGGTCGCCGCCTCCGTGCTCTCGGGCAACCGCAATTTCGAGGGCCGCGTCAGCCCGGACGTGCGCGCCAATTATCTCGCCTCGCCGCCGCTCGTCGTCGCCTATGCGATCAAGGGCACGGTGATCGAGGACATGGTCGCGACCCCGCTCGGCAAGGACCAGGGCGGCAACGACGTCTACCTCAAGGACGTCTGGCCCTCGAACGACGAGATCCGCTCGCTGATCGACCAGTTCGTCAACGGCGACATGTTCCGCGCCCGCTATGCCGACGTCTACAAGGGCGATGAGCGCTGGCAGGGGATCGCGGTCGCCGGCGGCTCGACCTACGCCTGGCCGCCGGCCTCCACCTATATCGCCAATCCGCCCTATTTCGAGGGCATGACGATGACCCCGGTGGCCCCGTCGGACATCATCGAGGCGCGCCCGCTCGCAATATTGGGCGACTCCATCACCACCGATCACATCAGCCCCGCCGGCGCGATCAAGCTCGACAGCCCGGCCGGAAAATTCCTTGTGGATCATCAGGTTAGCCGCGCCGACTTCAACTCCTACGGCGCCCGCCGCGGCAATCACGACGTCATGATGCGCGGGACGTTCGCCAACATCCGGATCAAGAACAAGATGGTTCCCGGTGTCGAAGGCGGCATCACCAGGCACATCCCGACCGGCGAGCAGATGCCGATCTACGACGCCGCCATGCTCTATAAGGCGCAAGGCACGCCGCTCGTCATCGTCGCCGGCAAGGAATATGGCACGGGCTCGTCGCGCGACTGGGCGGCCAAGGGCACCAACCTGCTCGGCGTCCGCGCGGTGATCGCCGAGACCTATGAGCGCATCCACCGCTCCAACCTGGTCGGCATGGGCGTGATCCCGCTCCAGTTCATCGACGAGGTCCCCGAGTTCGACGGCACCGAAACCTTCACCATTTTGGGCGTCGGCGAATTGACCCCCCGCAAGGAGATCGCGGTCAAGGTCACCAAAGCCGACGGCATGTCGTCGAGCTTCGCCGTCCGGGTGCGCATCGACACCGCCAACGAGCTCGAATATTTCCAGCATGGCGGCATCCTCCACTACGTGCTGAGGAACCTGGCGCGGGGAGCGGCGGCCTGACCCTCGCCGACATCGCGGTCGAGATCGTCGGCTGGAGCGGCGCGTGCCTGATCCTCGCCGCCTATGTCCTGGTGACGCTCGGCAAGCTGGAAGGCCGCTCGCCGCTCTTCCAGTGGATGAACCTCGTTGGCGCCGCCGCCTTCGCGGTCAACGGCTGGTGGCACGGCGCCTTTCCGTCCGCGACGCTCAACATCGTCTGGATGCTGTTCGCCGCCGGGACATTGTGGACGATATGGAAAAGCAAGAGCTCGTCGACCTCAGCCACGAGATAGAACATGGCATGACCACCTATGAGGGGCTGCCGGGGCCGCATATCTGCGACTTCTGGACGCGGGCGGACTCCGCCGCGCGCTACGACGACGGCTCCAGCTTCCAGATCGGCCGGATCGACATGGTCGCCAATACCGGCACCTATCTCGACGCGCCTTTCCACCGCTACGAAGACGGCGCCGATCTCGCCGGGCTGAGGCTGGAGCAGCTCGCCGCGCTCCCGGGCCTCCTCGTCCGCGCCGAAGACCAGGCGGTCGACGCCAACGCTTTCACCAGCCTGGACGTCGCCGGCAAGGCGGTGCTGGTCATGACCGGCTGGGACCGGCACTGGCGCACCGGCGCCTATGCCAAGGGCCACCCCTTCCTCACCGAAGCCGCCGCGCGGCTGCTCGTGGAGCGCGGCGCGATCCTGGTCGGCATCGACAGCTACAATATCGACGACACCGGCCGGCAAACGCGGCCGGTCCACACCATGCTGCTCGGCGCAAACATCCCGATCTGCGAGCATATGACCAATCTCGGCGCGCTCCCCGAAAGCGGCTTCGCCTTCACCGCCGTCCCGCCGAAAATCGCCGGCATGGGCACTTTCCCGGTCCGCGCCTTTGCTGAGATCGGCTGAGCCATGCTGCGCCTCCTCGCCCTCCTGCTCGCTTTGGCCGCCGCGCCCGCCGCGGCCCAGGATCGGATCGATCGCCTGTTCACCGCCTATATGGCGCGGGAGAACATCCCCGGCGCCGTGCTCGTGGTGCTTCGCGACGACGAACCGGCGATCAGCCGGGCCTGGGGCGTGTCGGACCGGACTCGCGGCACGCCGATGCGGGCGGATGCGATCCAGCCGATCTATTCCGTCTCCAAGCAGTTTACGGCGGCCCTGATTCTGCGCCTCGTCGAGCAGGGCCGAGTCGATCTCGATGCACCTGTGGCACGCTATTTGCCCCAATGGTTCGCGGACGAACCGGCGCTCAGGGTCCGCCATCTTCTGCGCCATACCAGCGGGCTTGCGAATTTCGTCGGCCGGGCCGAGACGCGGGCGGTCGAGCAGGCCCCGGCGGGCACCGGATCGTTCGCGTTGATGCTCGACCTGATCGACCGCCTGCCTCGCCGCTTCGCGCCGGGGACGCGCCACGCTTATTCGAACAGCAATTACACCGCGCTGGCTCTCATCGTCGAGCGGGTGACCGGGCAGCCGTTCGCCGAGGCGCAACGGGAGCTGCTGCTGCGCCCGCTCGGCCTCACCGGCATCGACGAATGCGCGAGTCTCGAGCGCGCCCGCATCAGCCCCGGTCATGACGCGAGCGGTGCGCTTTCGCCGCTGCCGCCGAACCTCGTGCCGAGCTTCTCCGGCAATGGCGGTCTTTGCGCGACCGCCGAGGCGCTGGCGCGCTGGACGCGCGCGCTTGGCGCGGGCCGTGTGATCGGGCCGCGCCTGCTCGCCGAAATGCGGCGCGGCGCGCGCGTGGATGCGGGGTACACGCCGCCTTACGGTTTCGGCCTGTCGTCACTGAAGCTCGCGGGCCGGCCGGCCTTTTCCCACGCCGGCGGTGACGAGGGCTGGGGTGCCTGGGCGGCCTATCTGCCGGAGGAGCGAATCACGATCGTTCTGCTTGCCAATCGTGGCTGGGTCTGGGCGACCGATCTGGGCGTGCCCGTGGTGCGGGCAGTGGTCGGCCTCGCGGAGCCGCCTCCGCCGAGGCGCGCGCGGTTGACCCGGCGCGAACGCGCGGCCCTGACGGGCGCGTTCGAGGACGGCCTTTTCGAATTCGAGCTGCGGGCCGAGGCGGACCGCCTGATCGTCACCAATCCGCCGTTCCGCGGGCCGATCGAACTTTGGAGGCAGCCCGGCGGCCGGCTTGTTTCTCCGCTCAGGCCCGACAGCTTTTCGCTGCGGCTCGTCGATGGACGGCCGGAATTCGACTGGATGGAGCACCGCTCCTATCTGGTCAGGACCGCCCCGGCCGGGGCGCCGAACTGAGCCGCTGCTTCCCTGAACGCCGCGCAACGGGGCATTCAGCAGGTCTACAGTTCCATCGCCGTAACGATCTCCTCCCCACCCGAAAGGAGATCGACATGCTCCGTTCCTGTATCCTGTTGCTTGCCCTGACCGCCGCTTCGCCGCTCGCCGCCGCGCAGCCGCCCAATCCGCAGATCGACTATCCCGCCTATGCGCGCCTCGTCCAGGAAGTGCGGGCCTATCGCGCGACCCGGCTGATCGACTGGCAGGCCTTCCGTGCCGCCGCCGCCGACCCGGATGTCCTGATCCTCGATGCGCGATCCGAACGGCAATTCGCCGCGGGCCATCTGGCGGGCGCGGTCAACGTGCCGCTGCCCGAGTTCAGCGCCGAGCGCCTCGCCGAGGTCATCGGCCGCACGGACCGGCCGATCCTGATCTACTGCAACAACAATTTCAGGAACGACCGCCCGCCGGTGATCCTGAAATCGGGCCCGGTCGCGCTCAACATCCCGACCTTCCTCCACCTCGTCGCCTACGGCTATCGCAACATAAGAGAGCTCAACGACGTGATGGACATCGACGATCCCCGCCTGCCCTGGGTCACGGGCGCGGCCGCGCGCGCAGCCGGCGGCTAGACCTTATTTCCGCGCCTTGCGTGCCGCGTAGCGGGCGTCGCGCGCGCTCTTGCGCTCCTCGGCCGCGGAGAGGCGGCCCGCCTCCGCCTGCTCGGCATCGGCGGCGCGGGCGGCCTGGGCCTGAGCCTTGGCGGCCTGCGCGGCGGCGCGCTTTTCGGCCAAAGCGGCTTGGCGGGCGAGGCCGGCCTCGCGGCGCGCGGCGAGCGCCGCCTCGTCGAGGACCGGCCGCGCCTTCAGCGCATCGAGCGCCTTCTGCTTTGCTTCGGCGGCGCGACCCATCCGCTCCTGGAAAGAGGGCGTTTGATAACCCTTCATGATCGATTCCTTCATGCGTCCGGATAAGGTTCCAGCGCTCGCCCAGGCCAATGGCCCATCCGCGCTTTATGTTCCACCCTCCGGGTCGCCATATCCTCTCGGCGCCGGGGCGTTAGCGCGCGGGCGCGGGCGCGGGCGCCGCCTGGCGCAGCGACGAGCCGTGCATGTGGACGATCAGCCAGCGCCCGCCGGTCCGCCGCAGCACCAGGGTCCGCCGCCCGATTTCCTGGCCGCCGGCGAGGTGGAAGCTGGCGATCGCGACGTCGCCGTAGAGCTGGATCTGGAGATCGCGCGGGGCGACATTGCCCTGCCGCAGGCCGCGCGCCCGCAGCGCCTCGAAGAAGCGGCCGAACGCGGCGGCCACCTGCACGTTGCCGTCGACGCGGGCGGCGGGGAAAGGCGCGCCCGGGAAGAACAGGGTGGCATCGTCGGCGAAGGCGCGCGCGATCCTGTCGCGGTCGAACGCGTTCAACGCGGCGATGAACTCGGCGACCGCCGCGCGGACCGGCGCATCCGCGCTCTGCCCGGCCACCGGGACCGCGGGCGTCGCCGCCTGCGCGGCCAAAGCGGCGGGCGCCAGAGCGAGGATGGCGAGCAGCGGAAGGAGGGGCTTCGGGAATGGCATGGGCATTGCCTAGAGCGCGGCGGGCCGGCTTGTCCATCCGGCGGCGTTCAGCGCCGCGACAGTTCCGCTCCCGTACCGATCGGCGTCTCTCAAGGAGGATCCGATGCGCCGTCTTTGCCTCGCCTTTCTGCTCCTCGCCGTGAGCGCCGCGCCGGCCGCCGCCGCCCAGAGCGCCAATCCGCAGATCGACTATCCGGGCTTCCGCCGCCTCGCCGCGGAGGTCCAGCCCTACCGCCAGGCCCGGCTGATCGCCTGGCCCGATTTCGACCGGCTGCGCGCCCAGCCCGGCGTGCTCATCCTCGACGCCCGCTCCGAATCCGCCTTCCGCGCCGGCCATATCGCCGGTGCCGTCAACCTGCCCTTGCCCGATTTCACGCCCGAGAGCCTCGCGCGCGTCATCGGCGCCAACCGCGACCGGCAGATCCTCATCTATTGCAACAACAATTTCAGCAACGACCAAGCTCCGGTGGCGATGAAGCTGCGCCCGCTCGCGCTCAACATCCAGACCTTCATCAACCTGGTCGGCTACGGCTATCGCAACGTCCGCGAGCTGGATGCGGTGATCGACTTCAACGATCCTCACGTGCGGTGGGTGCGGGGGTAGCCACCCGTCACCCCACGCGATTCACCCCCGCGCCCTCGATCACCTCCGCGGCCTTCCGGGCCAGCTGGTCGATGGTGAAGGGCTTGGCGAGGAAGGCGACGCCGGCGTCGAGCATGCCGTTATGGACGACGGCGTTCCTGGTATAGCCGGTGGTGAACAGGATCCGCGTCGCCGGCCGCGCCGCGCGCACCCTGTCGGCGAGCTCGCGGCCGTTCATACCCGGCATGACGATGTCGGTGAACAACAGGTCGACCCGGGGCAAGGCGGCGAGCTTCGCGAGCGCCGCCTCGCCGTCCGCGGCCTCGACCACGGTGTAGCCGAGGTCGCGCAGCGCATCGACGGTCATCGAGCGGACCTGGTCCTCGTCCTCGACCACCAGGACAATCCGCTCCGGCATGCCCATCGGCATGTCCTCGACGGGGAAGCGCTCCGCCGCGGCCGTGCCGGCGACGCCGAGATGGCGCGGCAGATAGAGCTTGATCGCCGTTCCCTGGCCGGGCTCGGAGTAGATTTTCACATGGCCGCCCGATTGCCTGACATAGCCGAACACCTGGCTGAGCCCGAGCCCCGTGCCGGCGCCGACGGCCTTGGTCGTGAAGAAGGGATCGAAGGCGCGCTCGATCACTTCGCCGCTCATCCCGGTGCCGGTGTCGCTGACCGCGATCATCACATATTGGCCGGGCCTGACCTCGGCATTGCGCAGCGCATAATGGTCGTCGAGGCGAGAGTTGGCGGTCTCGATGGTGAGCTTGCCGCCGCCCGGCATGGCATCGCGCGCGTTGACCGCGAGGTTGATCAGCGCGTTTTCGAGCTGGGCGGGATCGGCGAAGCTATGCCACAGGCCGCCGCCCAATATTGTCTCGACCTCGATATGCTCGCCGATCGTGCGGCGCAGCAGCTCCGACATACCGGCGACGAGCCTGTTCGCGTCGAGCGCCTGCGGCTCGAGCGGCTGCTGGCGGGAGAAAGCGAGCAGCCGCGCGGTCAGCACCGCCGCGCGCCGCGCGCCCTCGGCGGCATTGTCGATACAGGCCGCGACCTTGGGGTGCTCCTGTCCGGTGAGGCGCCGCTTCGCCATGTCGAGCGAGCCGGTGACGATGGCGAGCATATTGTTGAAGTCATGCGCGATGCCGCCGGTCAGCTGGCCGATCGATTCCATCTTCTGCATCTGGCGGACCTGCGCTTCGGCCTCGCGGCGCTCGGCGGCCTCGGCCTCGAGCGCGCGGCCGCGCTCGGCGACGCGCGCCTCGAGCTCGGCGTTGAGGTCGAGCAGCCTCTGCTCGCCCTCGCGTCTGACCTCATAGGCGACGAGCACGGCGTTGATCAGCAAGATCACGATGGCGGCCACCGCGGCATAGATGCCCATCGCGACCCAGCCCTGCGGCCAGAGCAAGGCGAAGGAGCCGATCGGCTGCAGCAGATAATAATCGGCGAGCAGGCCGGAGAGGATGGCGGCGACGAGGCCGGGCCCGACCCCGCCGAGGAAGGTGCTGAGCGCGACCGCCACCATGAACAGGAGAAAGGGCGACTGGACGAGCAGCCCGCCGAGCTGGAGCCGCGCCCACAAAGCGAGGAGCGCGAGCGCAATCGCGATCGGATAGCTCAGCCACCGCCTGGCGCGGATCCATTGGGTGGCCGAAACCGGGTTCATCGCGGCTGCGTTACCTTGCCGGACGCTAGCCCGCCAGTCCCGCGGCCAGCCAGTCCGGAATCAGCGCGTCGCCGAGATCGTCGGTGCGGCGATGCTCGACCGCCAGGCCGAGGTCGGGATAATGGACCCGGGTCCGCGGCCCCGGCGCGTCGGTGGGGACCACGACCAGCCGCCGGTTGACCTTGCCCCGCCAGTTCATCCGCGCCGTATTCTCCTGGCCGACATAGCAGCCCTTGGCGAAGCTGACCCCGTTCAGCTCCGCGGCATTGCATTCGAGCCAGAGAATCCTGTCCGAGCCGAGCTCGGCGAGGCCCTCGGCGACGCCGAGGCGGAGGCGATGTTCGAGCCAGCCCTCCGCCGCGTCCCCCGCCGGCGCCAGCCAGCGGCGGCCGAGCGCGGGCAGGCGGGGATCGGTGCCGCCGTCCGCGGACCAGTGCACGGCCAGGCCCTCCTCGCGCGCGACCGCGATCGCGCGGCGCAGGCGATAGAGCGTCAGCCGCCGCGCCAGCGCGTCGGCCTGCGTCGCCTCGCAATCCATCAGCACATCCTCGCCGTCCGCCCAGAGGATGAAATCGAACAGCGCCTTGCCCTGCGCGGTCAGCAGGCCGGCCCAGAGCGGGCGCCCAGGCGCCAGCATCTCAACGTCGTTGGTCACCAGCCCCTGCAGGAAGCCGCGCACATCCTCGCCCGACAGGCGGACGAGGGCGCGATCGACGAGGGTGGTCCCGGCCATGCGTCCCAGTTAGGGTGGATAGGTGAGCGATCCAACCCGCCTCGTCATCCGCCGGCCCGACGACTGGCACGTCCACCTGCGCGACGGGGAGATGCTCGAGGCGGTCGCTCCCTTCACGGCCGCGCAATTCGCGCGCGCGATCGTGATGCCGAACCTGGCGCCGCCGGTGATCAGCGTCGCCTGCGCGGAGGCCTATCGGACGCGCATCCTCGCCGCCTTGCCGAAGGGGAGCGGCTTCACCCCGCTGATGACCTGCTACCTCGTCGATCGCGCCGAGCCGGCCGAGCTGATCCGCGGCTTCGAGGCCGGCGTGTGGGCGGCGGCCAAGCTCTACCCCGCTCATGCCACGACCAATGCCGCCCTCGGCGTCACCGACGTCGCCACGCTCCATCCCGCGCTGGAGGCGATGCAGCGCATCGGCATGCCCCTGCTCGTCCATGGCGAGGTCACCGACCCCGAGATTGACATTTTCGATCGCGAGGCGGTGTTCATTGAGCGCGTCCTTGCTCCGCTCGCGCGGGATTTCCCGGCGCTGAAGATTGTCTTCGAGCATATCACCACCGCCGAGGCGGTCGCCTTCGTCGAGGCGGCGGGCCCCAGCATCGCCGCGACCGTCACGCCGCACCATCTGATCCTCAACCGCAACGCGCTCTTCGCGGGCGGCCTGCGCCCCCATGCCTATTGCCTTCCCGTCGCCAAGCGCGAGCGGCACCGGCTGGCGGTCCGCCGCGCCGCGACCTCGGGCTCGCTTAAGTTCTTCCTCGGCACCGACAGCGCCCCGCATGCTCGCGAGGCCAAGGAGGCCGCCTGCGGCTGCGCCGGCATCTTCAACGCGCCCTTCGCGCTCGAAGCCTATGCGACGGTGTTCGAGGAGGAAGGCGCGCTCGACCGGCTGGAGGGCTTCGCGTCCGAGCACGGCCCCCGTTTCTACGGCCTGCCTCTCAACGAGGGAACAGTGACGCTGGAGCAGGCGGCGACGCTCGTGCCGGACAGCCTGCCTGCCGCCGGCACAAGCATTGTCCCTTTCCAGGCCGGGGAGACTTTGAGGTGGCGCCTCGCCACCTAGCGACCGATCGCGTCCAATTCCGCCACCGTCTCCGCCGACAGCTTGAGTTGCGCCGCCTCCAGATTCTCCTTGAGGTGCCCTAGCGAAGACGTGCCCGGGATCAGCAGAATGTTGGACGAGCGCTGTAGCAGCCAGGCCAGGGCCACCTGCATCGACGTCGCCCCTAGGCCCGTCGCCACTTCCGTCAGCCGCGCCGACTGGAGCGGGCTGAACCCGCCGAGCGGGAAGAAAGGCGTGTAGGCGATACCGAGGCCTGCCAGCTCGTCGATCAGCGCGTCGTCGGCGCGGTGGACGATATTGTAGTGATTCTGCACGCAGACCACCGGTGCGATCGCCCGCGCCTCGGCGACCTGGACGGAACTGACATTGCTGAGGCCGAGATGACGGATCAGGCCCTGCTCCTGGAGCTTCGCGAGCGCGGTGAACTGCGGCTCGATCGAGCCCGCTTCCGGGCCATGCAGGCCGCCGACCCGCAGGTTCACCACGTCGATCGCGTCGATCTCCAGGTTCCCGAGATTGTCGCGGACGCCCGCTTCCAGCTCGGCCGGGGCCAGCGCCGGAATCCACGAGCCGTCGGCCCCGCGCACTGCGCCGACCTTGGTGACGATGGTGAGCCCGGCGGGGTAGGGCGTGAGCGCCTCGCGGATCAGCCGGTTGGTGACATAGGGCCCGTAATAATCGCTCGTGTCGATATGATTGACGCCGCTGCCCACGGCCGCGCGCAGCACGGCGAGCGCCTGGTCATGGTCGCGGGGCGGGCCGAACACGCCGGGGCCGGCGAGCTGCATCGCGCCATAGCCCATGCGGTTCACGTCGCGGTCGCCTAGGCGGAAGGTGCCGGCGGAGGAAATATCGGTCATGGCAATGCTCCTTTGTCTCTTGCCGACAGGATATGGACCGCTCGACTCTGTACGATAAGACGTTATAATTGATACGGGCTGTACGGATTCATGAACAATGTCGGATGCGCTCCCCGATCTCGCCGCCTTCGTCGCGGTGGCGCGCGCGCGCGGCTTCAGAGGCGCGGCCCGGGCGACGGGCGGCTCCGCCTCGAAGCTCAGCGAAGCAGTGAGGAGGCTGGAGGCGCGGCTGGGCGTCCGGCTTCTCAACCGCACCACCCGCAGCGTCGCGCCGACCGAAGCGGGCGCGCGCCTGATCGAGCGGCTGGTGCCTGCCTTGGGCGAGGTCGAGGCGGCGCTGGACGTGGTCAATGCCTTTCGCGACCGGCCAGCGGGTACGCTCCGGCTCAACGTCCCCGCCAATGTCGCGCGCACCGTGTTGCCCGCGATCGTTGCGCCCTTCCTCGAGGCCTATCCGGAGATAAGGCTGGAGGTCGCGGTCGAGGACGCCTTCGTCGACCTGCTTGCCGCCGGCGCCGACGCGGGCATACGCTATGACGAGCGGCTGGCGCAGGACATGATCGCGCTTCCGATCGGGCCGCGCGTGCAGCGCTTCGCCACCGCCGCCGCGCCGGCCTATCTCGCCGCGCGGGGCCAGCCCGCGCATCCGCGCGATCTGCTCGGCCATGCCTGCATGCGCGGCCGCTTCTCGGGCGGGGCGATGGCGATCTGGGAGTTCGAGCGCGACGGCGAGGTGATCCAGGTCGATCCCGCCGGACCCCTGCTCATCCAGCCAGGCCTCGCCGCCGACCTGGCTATAGCGGCGGCAGTGGCTGGGCTTGGCATCATCCACCTGTTCGAGGATTGGCTGCGCCCGCATCTTGCGAGCGGCGCCCTGGTACCGGTGCTTGAGGATTGGGCGCAGAGCTTTTCGGGCCCGTTCCTCTATTATCCGGGCAGGCGCTATCTGCCCGCGCCGCTCAGGGCCTTCGTCGACTTCGTGAGGGCCGGTTCTCTCTGACCGTCATCCGGCCCGCGCCGGGATGACAGCCTGTGGCGCCGTCAGAACGGCAGCCAGCGGTTGCGCTCCGAAAAGCGCATATAGCCGACATTGACGCCGAGCCTGAGCCCGCCGCCGAGCCGCACCGGGATCAGCACGACGTCGCCCTGGCGCAGATATTGGGCGGAGAAGCCGCCGACGAAATAAGCATGGCCCTCGCCGCCCGGGTAGCGGCGGAACAGCTGCTGGCTGTCGTGGAGGTTGTAGACGAGCACGAATACCTTGTTGATGTCGCCGCCGACGTCGAAGCCGATCGACGGGCCGGTCCAATAGACGTTGCGGTCGCCCTCGATCCTGTGGTGCATCACGCCCGAGCCGTAGCGGACGCCGACCATGAAGGCGCCGCCGGCTTCCTGGCCCGCGATATAGGCGATCGGCTCGCCCTGTTCGCGCAAGATGTCCTCGAGGATGCCGGCGAGCCCGCGCGCGCCGCGGCCGAACAGCCCTTCCGCGGCGGTGAACACGTCCTCGCGCGGCAGCGTCGCGCCGGGCGCCGCGCTGGTGACGGACGGAGTCGCGTAGATTTCGCTTTGGGCCGGGGCCTGGCCCTCGATCGGGGTCCAGTCGCGCGGGCTTCCGGAGGTCTGGGCGTCGGGCGCGGCCTCTTCCGGCGCGGCGCCTTCCTGTGGGGCGGGGGTCTCGGCCTCCTGGTTCCAGCTGTCGGGCCGGCTCGGATCGACGGTCTGGATCTGCGCGACGGCCGGCGCGGCGCCCGCGATCAGGGCGGCGGCCGCGGCAAGTTTCACGAATGTTTTCAGCATGGCAATGTCCCCACACGCTCTCACGCGCAAATTAGCGCCCGCTTTCCTTTCCCGTCCATGAATCGGCGGCGAACCGAGTCGATATCGCGCCCGGACGAGTCGGATCGGACGATGGGAGGTATAGGAAGCCGGCCGGCCCGGGGGGATTGGGGGTTTCTACGGAACGTTCGCGGTCGAGGCGGCGCTTCAGGCGCCTCGCAGATACGCATCGACCGCGCTCGCGCATTCGCGGCCCTCGCGGATCGCCCAGACGACCAGCGACTGGCCGCGGCGCGCGTCGCCGCAGGCGAAGATGCCGGGGCGGGCGGCTTCGTAGCCGGTGGACGGGAGCTCCGCCCCGGCCTTGCCGACCACGCCGTCGCGCTCCGGCCCGGTGAACCCCATGGCGAGCAGGACGAGGTCCGCCTCGAAGGCCAGCGATTGGCCGTCCTGCTCGCAAACGAGCGCGGTGACGCGGCCGCCCTCGCCTTCGAGCCGTAAAGTCGCCACCGAGAACTCGCGAACCGCGCCTTCCTCCTGCGAGGAGGAGGTGCGCAGCCGGAGCGGCCAGCGGGGCCAGCTCACGCTCTTGTCCTCCGCGAGCGGCGGCCGCGGCAGGATCTCGAGCTGGGTGACCGAGGCCGCGCCCTGGCGGTTGGCGGTGCCGATGCAATCCGACCCGGTATCGCCGCCGCCGATCACCACGACATGTCTGCCTGTCGCCAGGATCGGCGCGCCGGGGTGGGGCAAGCCGGCATTGCGGCGGTTCTGCTGGACCAGATAGTCCATCGCGAAATGGACGCCGCCGAGCGCGCGGCCGGGCACGTCCAGGTCACGCGGCTGCTCTGCGCCCGCGGCGAGGACGAGCACGCAATAATCGTCCATCAGCCGCTCGACGGGGACGGTGACGCCCACCTCCATGTTGGCGCGGAAGATCACGCCCTCCGCCTCCATCTGGGCGATGCGCCGGTCGATCAGCATGCGATCCATCTTGAAATCGGGGATGCCGTAGCGGAGCAGGCCGCCGATCCGATCCGCTTTCTCGAACACGGTCGGCGCATGGCCCATGCGCGCGAGCTGTTGCGCGCAGGCAAGGCCGGCGGGCCCCGAGCCGACGATCGCGATCCGCCGCCCGGTGCCGCGCAGCGCCATTTGCGGTGCGATCCAGCCTTCCTCCCAGCCGCGGTCGACGATCGCGCATTCGATCGTCTTGATCGTCACCGGCGCGTCGTCGAGGTTGAGCGTGCAGGCCGCCTCGCAGGGCGCCGGACAGACACGGCCGGTGAATTCGGGAAAGTTGTTGGTGCGATGCAGGCTGTCGAGCGCCGCGCGCCACTGCCCGGCGGTCACCAGGTCGTTCCAGTCGGGAATGAGATTCTCGACCGGGCAGCCGGTGTGGCAGAAGGGCACGCCGCAATCCATGCAGCGCTCCGCCTGCAGCCGGAGCTCGCTATCGGGCAGCGGCTCGGTGAACTCGCGCCAATGCTTCAGCCGCTCGGCGACGGGCCGGCAGGCGCGATCCTGCCGCGCGATCTCGAGGAAGCCGGCCGGGTTGGTCATTCCGCTGCCTCCAGCGTGGCCAGCGCGCGGCGATATTCGGTGGGCATCACCTGGACGAAGCGGCCGAGCGCGGCGGGCCAGTCGGCGAGGATGGATGCGGCGCGCTCGCTGCCGGTCAGCGCGCGGTGGCGCTCGATCAGCGCGCGCAACCCTTCGGCGTCATCGACGGGCTCCAGCTGCACGCCCGCAAGGTTGCATTGCGCGCCAAGCCGCGCCTCCGCGTCCCAGACGTAGGCGATGCCGCCCGACATGCCGGCGGCGAAGTTGCGCCCGACGGAGCCGAGCACGACCACGAGCCCCCCGGTCATATATTCGCAGCCATGGTCGCCGGTCCCCTCGACCACCGCGACCGCGCCCGAATTGCGCACCGCGAAGCGCTCGCCGGCGATGCCCGCGAAATAGGCCTCGCCCTCGATCGCGCCGTAGAGGCAGGTATTGCCGACGACGATGTTCTCGGCGGCCTCGCGCGGCACATCGTCGGGCTGGCGGACGATCAGCCGCCCGCCGCTCAGCCCCTTGCCGACATAGTCGTTGGCATCGCCGATCAGCTCCAGCGTCAGCCCGCGGGCGGCGAAGGCGCCGAAGCTCTGCACCGCGGTGCCGGTCAGCGTTGCGTGGAGGCTGCCCTCGGCGAGGCCGGCATGTCCGAATCGCCGCGCGATCTCGCCCGAGA
>JBKJZJ010000259.1:0-2714 GCA_046715355.1 Allosphingosinicella sp.
GTTCCTGCTCCTCTACGTCACCTGGACCACCGTCTATGCCGATGTCCCGGTCGAAGCGTGGAGCAAATGGGAATGGGTCTGGAAGGCGATGCTGTTCGCGATCTTCCTGCCCTTCACCCTGCGCACCAGATTGCGGCTCGAGGCGGCGTTCCTGTTCCTCTGTTTGTCGGCGGCGACGATCGTCATCGTCGGCGGCATCAAGACCGTGGCGGGCGGCGCCGGCTATGGCGTGCTCAACCTGATGGTCGACAACAATAGCGGCCTCTACGAAAGCAGCACGATCTCGACCATCGCCATCGCGCTGATCCCGCTTATCCTTTGGTTCACCCGCCACGGCACCATCTTCACGCCCGACTGGCGGGTGAAGGTGTTTTGCGGCGCCTTGATCTTCGCCTGCCTGCTGATCCCGATCGGCACCGAGGCGCGGACCGGCCTGGTCTGCATCGCGGTGCTCGGGCTGCTGATGCTGCGCAACGCCAAGCGGCGGTTGCTCTATATCGGCGCCGCCCTCGCGCTGGGCGCGGCCGCCATCCCCTTCCTGCCCTCCTCCTTCACCAGCCGGATGGATACGATCCAGGGCTTCAAGGCCGACGAATCCGCCGGCACCCGCCTCGCCGTGTGGAGCTGGACCTGGAATTACGCGCTCGACCATCCGATGGGCGGCGGCTTCGAGGCCTATCGCCAGAACCGCATCCAGGTCAGCACGGTGAATGCGCCCGGCGCCGGTGACGGCTCGGTCGCCACCGTGCAGAGCCAGGCCGACGAGGGCCGCGCCTATCATAGCGCCTATTTCGAGATGCTCGGCGAGCAGGGCTTCCCCGGCCTCATCATCTTCCTTCTGATCCACGGCATCGGCCTGGTGCGGATGGAGGTGATCCGCAGGCGCTACCGGCGCGCCGAGGGCGAGGACGAATGGATCTCGCCGCTCGCCACCGCGCTGCAGAATTTCCAGCTCATCTACCTGGTCGGCGCCCTGTTCGTCGGCATCGCCTATCAGCCGTTCGTCTATCTGATGATCGCCGGCCAGATCGGCTTCGACACCTGGCTCACCAAGCGCGAGCGCGGCGCGCGCAGGCAAGACCACGTCTTTGCCCCCCATTCACCCCCGGAACGAAGCGCGATCCCAAGCCTTTAAGCGCGGATGGGCGGCGCGCTTCGCTATGTGGATGACAGCCAGCCGGGCATCACGCGCCGGCGGCATGGGCGCTATTGGCAATATTTCGACGCGAACGGAAAGCGCGTCAGCGACCGCGGCGAGATCGACCGGCTGAACGCGATCGGGCTGCCGCCCGCCTATCGCGACGCCTGGTTCTGCCCCAGCCCCGACGGCCATATCCAGGCGATCGGCTATGACGAAAAGGGCCGCAAGCAGTATCGCTACCACACCGGCTTCCGCGAGAAGCGGGAGGCTGCGAAATATGACCGCTGCGCCGATTTCGGGAAGGTGTTGCCGAAGCTTCGCAAGCGCGTCGAGGCGGACTTGAGGAAGCGCAGCCTCAGCCGCGAGACCGTGGTCGCGGCCATCGTCCGCCTGCTCGACACCGGCAGGATTCGCGTCGGCAACGAAGCCTATGCGCAGCGCAACAAGAGCTACGGCGCCACCACCCTGCGCTCGCGTCACGCCAAGGTGCGCGGCCGTACCGTCAAGATGCGCTTCAAGGCGAAGAGCGGCATCGAACGCGAGCTTTCGATCACCGACGCCACGCTGTCGCGCATCGTCCGCAAGTGCCAGGACCTGCCTGGCCAGAACCTCTTCCAGTTCGTCGACGAGGAGGGCGAGGCGCAGCCGGTGAGCTCGACCGACGTCAACGACTATATCCGCGACGCCACCGGCGAGGATTTCACCGCCAAGCATTTCCGCACCTGGAGCGCGAGCGTGATCGCCTTCGAGCGGATCTGCGCCGCGGGCGAAGAGGGCGTCGGCCTCAAGGCGATGCTCGAGCCGGTGGCCGACGCGCTCGGCAACACGCCCGCGATCAGCCGCAAATCCTATGTCCACCCCGCGCTGATCGAGGCGGTCAAGGAAGGGACCCGCAAAAGGCTCTCCTTGCAATGCCCCCGCTCCTCGAAATATCTGTCGGGCGCCGAGCGGGGCCTGATCGCCTTCCTCGGCAAGCCGAAAAACAGGAAAGCCAGGACGTCCTGACCCGATGAATCGAAGCGACACACTCGACGTCCAGGCCCAGCGCATGTGGACGGACACGCTCGCCTGGCTCTCCAGCCACAGCGTCCAGATCCTCCTCAGCCTCATCGCCGGGGCAGTGATCGTCGCCTTGCTACTCGGCTTGAGATGGCTGGGCGTCCGCATTTGCGGCACCGATCCCACCCACACCCATTGGCGCTCCGTGGTCGGACGGGTCCTGGCCGGGACCCGGTTTTGGTTCATGATCGCGGTCGCGGCCAGGCTGGTCGCGAATTATTCGCTGGCGCCCGAGTTGGTCGCGAATACGGTCGTCGCATTCTTCACCATCGCCACCACGCTCCAGATGGCGCTTTGGGTCCGCGAGCTGGTGCTCGGGGTGATCGAGCATCGCGCCGGGACGCTGGACGAGAATAGCGGCCTCGGCAGCGCGATCGGCATCATCCGGCTGCTCGTGACGATTGCCATCTTCGCCATCGCCCTGGTCGTGGTGCTCGACAATCTCGGGGTCAACGTCACAGGCCTCGTCGCGGGCCTGGGCATTGGCGGCATCGCCATCGGCCTCGCCGCGCAG
>JBKJZJ010000260.1:0-7009 GCA_046715355.1 Allosphingosinicella sp.
GGCGGCCGGCGCGGTCGAGCCGAGCGAGAAGCCGCGCGTCGCCGAGATGCGCGGCCCGCGGCCGTCCGGCGTCGCACTTTCGTCCGCGGCCGCATCGCCGCACTCCCCGGCGAAGGCGCAGACGAAATCTTCCGGGCTGACCGGCGCATCGTCCTGCGACCGGGCCGCCAACGGGATCGAGACGGCACCGCAGAGCAGAAGGGAAAGACCGAGCTTGCGCATGAGCATTCCTCTCGAAACCCGGGGAGCCGGACTCGTCCGGACGGCGGTTTTTGTAGCTCAGCGCCGGATCGGCGGCAAGGCGCGCGGTTGTCGGTCGCGGAGGAGCTTGCTAGTCTGGCCGGGGCGCGCGGACCCGGCGGGAAGGCCCGGCGCGGCCGCAGCTTCGGGGGTATCGTCGCCGCATGATCCTGATCCTCACCATCCGCAACGCGGACGCGCTCCAGGAAGGCGTGGCGGCGCAATACATGATGGACGGGCCGAGCGCCGTCCTCGGCCGCTCGCGCAACTGCAACTGGTATCTGCCCGATCCCCGCAACGCCATTTCCTCGCGCCATTGCGAGATCCGCCGCGTGGACGACGTTTTCATGCTCAGGGACATCAGCACCAACGGCACCTTCCTCAACGACGCGCCGGAGCGGATCACGCAAGAGCGGGCGATCGCGCCGGGGGACCTCATCCGAATCGGCCAATATGAGGTCGTCGTCTCGTTCGAGGCGGAGGTCCTGCCCGAGCCCGCGCCGGAGCCGGTCGGGCCCGAGAACGAGATCACCTTCCACCCGAGCGAGCCGATCCCGGACGCCCCGCCGGCCGAGGCGGCGGTTGGGCAACAGGCGGCCGAGGCGCCCGCCGAGCCCGTGCCCGACAATGTCACGGTGATGTGGGATTCGCTGGCCGACATCAACGCGATCGACCGCGAGCGCGGCCTGTTCGGAGTCAAGGACGCCGAGGCGGCGCCGGTCACCGGCGGCGACGCGGCGACGGTCGACCGGCTGGTCGCGGCGATGCTCGAGGCGGCGGCAATCGCCGACAGCAAGGTCGAGCGCTCGCCGGAATTGCTGCAGAAGGCCGGCAGCCTCTTGAAGCGGCTGGTCGCCGGGCTGCTGGTGATGGTCGAGGCGCGGGCGCGGGCCAAGGCGCAGATGGGCGCGGAGATGACCGGCCTCCAGCTCGAGGGCAACAATCCGATCAAGTTCGCGCGGTCCCCGGAGCAGGCCTTGGCGCAACTTCTGATGCCGCCCGAGGCGGGCTTCATGGAGGCCGACAAAGCGGTGGAGGACGCCTATCTCGACCTCCAGTCGCACCAGGTGGCGACCTTGCGCGCCATTCCCGGCGCGCTGCGTTCGACGCTCGACCGCTTCTCGCCCGGCTCGATCCGCCGCCGCGCCGAGAATATCGGCCTGCTCGGCCGCATCCTCCCGGGCGCCCGCGACGCGGCCCTGTGGCGTAATTACGAGCGCGAGTTCGTCGCGGTGAAGAAGGAATCCGACGAGGCCTTCATGGAGGTCTTCTCGAAGGAGTTCCGCAAGGCCTATGAGCGTCAGTTGCGCGATGGGCTTGGCTGAAACGGGCTAGCCCGCGGAGGCGGCGTTGGGCACGCGGTCGACCGATTCGTACCAGACCATCTCGGCGCGCCAGCCTTGGGCGCTGGCGGTGCTGCGGAATTGCCGCTGCCAATCGGGATTGCGCGAGTCCACGGAGGCGGCGAGCAAGGAGGCGTCGAACGGCCCGCGCCCGGTGACGAACATCAGGCCGGACCAGCCGATATGGGTGGTCGAGATGGTCAGCCGGTAGCGGCCGCCGCCGAGATCGGTGACCCCGCCCTCGGGATTTTCGAGCGCGGTCTGGAAGGCGACGCGGCCGTCGAGGAGCATGGTGATCTCGCCGGTCGGCTGGATGCCGAGCAGGGCGAAATCCTGGGCGGCGCCCTCGAGGTTGAGATCGACCAGGGCCGGCGCCGCCAATTGGCCGTCGGCGCGCGGCGCCGCCTCGAAGCGGGTCTGGGTGGTCGCCATCCGGCGCGGCTCGGTGCTGCGGATCTGGCGGTAGCTGTCGAGCGCGGTACAGCCGGCCGGGATGATCTGGGCGACGTCGCTGAAATCGAGCTGGACATTGGCCAAGCGGGCGTCGGCCAGCGCCTCGCCGAGCAGGCGCCGCGCATCGCCGCCATCGCCGGCGACGCCGCGCATCGTCACCGTGACAGGCGGGCCGTCGCGCACCTCGGCGACGTCGAGCCAGGTGCACCGCACCTGCGGGATCACCGAATCGAGGGTCGAGCGGGCGAGCGTGACCGGGGAGCCTGAAGCAGTGGGCGGATCCTCGCTCCCTTTGGATCCGCTGCTCGTCTCGACGTCGCCGCCCCCGCCGAAGCCGAAGGTGCCGTCGGTGACGTACCAGATCACCGCGAGCACCGCCGCCAGCGCCAGCAGCACCGCCAGCACGATCAGCAGCGGCTTCGAGCTCCCGCCCCCGGCGGCCGCCTCATAGTCCTGATAATCCTCATAATGTTCCTCGGCCGGGGCCGGCGCTTGCGGCGGCGCCGGGGGCGGCTCGGCGGCCTTTGCGACCACGTCGGCGCGCGCCGTCGTCGGCGAGGGGATGCGCGCCCCGTCGAGCATCGCCAGCACGTCGGCCATCGAGCGCGGCCGCTCCTTGGGATCGGGCCGGAGCATGGCGTGGACAAGCGCCTTCAGATTGTCCGGGATCGCCGCAATGTCCGGCCCCTTGCGGCGCTTGTCGATCGCGTCGACGAGCGAGCCGGACATGTCGACGTTGCGGCCCTGCGCGACCGCGAGGATGAGCAGGCCCAGGCTGTAGACGTCGGTCCACGGCCCAACCTCGCGGCCGAAATCGCCGAGCTGTTCGGGCGCGACATAGTTCAATTTGCCGGCGAAGCCGTCGCCGACGATCGTCGCCGAGCTCGCGTCCAGATCCTTGGCGATGCCGAAGTCGATGATCGTCGCTTCGTGGATGTCGTCATTTTCGAGGATCACGTTGTCGGGCGACATGTCGCGGTGGATCGCGCCCAGCGCATGGGCGGCGGCGAGCCCGGAGGCCAGCCGCCTGAGCAGCCCCGCCAGCTCGTCCGGCGACGGCTTGAGCGTGGGCAAGGCGACGCTGAGATTGGTGCCTTCGATAAAGTCGGTGACGATGTAGAGGACGTGGAGCTGCGGCTCCTGGGCGAGCACGCGATACTGGACCAGCGCCGGATGGTTGAGCTTGGTGAGCGTGCGCGCTTCCTTGCGGAACATCGCGATCACCTTCTCGTCGCTCGCCAGGGCCGGCAGCATCACCTTGATCGCGACCTTCTCGTCGGTGTTGACGTTGCAGCCGACGAACACCTCGCCCATGCCGCCGCGGCCGAGGAAGCGGTCGACCTTGAAGATGTGGTTGAGCACGTCGCCGACCTTGATCCCCACCGCGTCCTTGTGCGGAACGAAGGCGGCGGACGGCGTGGACGGCGCCGGCTCGGTCGGCGGCTCGGCAGGCGGCGCCTCGGCGACCGGCTCCGGCTCGGGAGGCGGCGGCGCTTCGGCGACCGGCTCCGGCGGAGCTGGCGGTTCAGGGACGGGCTCGGGCTCGCGCGGCGGCGGTGCCTCGGCGACGGGCTCGGGCGGCTCCGCAACCGGCTCCGGCTCCGGCATGGGCGGCGGTTCGGCCGCCGCCGGCGCTTCGGGCTCCGAAGGCGCGGGTTCGGGCGGCGGCGCGGGCTCGGCCGCGGATTCGGGGGTCTCGGCCTCCTGGCCCGGCGTCGGCGGCTGGGTGAAGCCGCCCGGCATGAACACCGTGCGCTCCTCGCCGCTGTCGGGCGTGTCCGGGGCGCCGGGCGTCTCCGGAGTGCTCTTGTCTTTCTCGTCGTTCATGGCTTGGGACCCGCAAAGGAGAGAAGGGTCGGGTCGCTCGCCCAGATTGCGATCCCGGTGACATTGTCCGGCGCGCCGTTCGCCAGCGTCAGCTCGACGAGCTGGTCGAGCGCGCGCTCCGGCGCCTCGCGGGCGAAATGGGCGGCGATCCCGTCGTCGTCGACGACGCCGTGGAGGCCGTCGCTGCACAGGAGGAAGATGTCGCCCGACTGCACCTCGCCGTCGGAGCGCTCGATCTGGATCTCCTTCTGCACGCCGACGGCGCGGGACAGGACATGGCCCATCGGATGGCCGAGCGCCTGCTCCGACGTCATCAGCCCGCGCGCGACCATCTCCTGGACCTGGGTATGGTCGCGGCTGAGCTGGATGAGCTTGCCGCCGCGCATCAGATAGGCGCGGCTGTCGCCGATCCACAGCAAGGCGTAGCGCGCGCCCTCGACGATCAGCATCACCAGGGTCGAGCCCATGCGCTTGCCGCGCTTCCTGCCCTCGGCCAGGATCTGGCGGTTGGCGGCGAGGATCGCCTTCTTCGCCGCCTCGCAGCTCGCCTCGAAGCCCTTGCCGAGGCCGATCCGGCCGAGCTCGCGCACGATCCGGCCCGACGCCCATTCGCCGCCCTCATGGCCGCCCATGCCGTCGGCCACCGCCCACAGGCCCTCGCCGTCGCGGGCGAGATAGCTGTCCTCATTGTGGCTGCGGACGCGGCCCTCGTGGGTCCGCGACCAGCTTTCGATCCGGAAGCCGCCGCTGTTCGCGGCCGGCGCGCTCTTCGGAGCGGCGGCTGCGGCGGCGGGCGGCTGCGACGGGCGGAAGCTGGGCAGCCATCTTACCATGAAGCCATCCCCCTTTGCTGCGCCTCCCCTTCATCTAAGCACAGCTTCACCCGGCGATAAAGCCGCCATGTCGAGGCCCGGGCACGCCCCAGGGCCCGGACCAGGGTCCGCTTCGTCGAAAAGCCCCGACAGCATCTTCCTTCCGCCCCCGGCCTCGGCTAGGCTTGATCGCCATCAACCTCGGGGGATTACCGACCATGAAGCTTATCGCCACCTCGCTCGCCACCATCGCCTTGATCGCGCTCGCCGGCTGCAACCGCGGCGCCGCCAACAATACGGCCGGCAACGCCGCCGCGCCGGCCGCCAACGCCGCCGACGCCAACGCCGCCAAGCCGGCCGAGGCGCCGGTGACAGAGAATGGCGCGGCCCCCGAAGGCAATGCGGCCGGCGGCGAGAAGCCGGGCGGCGACGCCGCGGCCGAAGGCGAGGCCGGGAACGAAGCCGAAGCCCCGGCCGAGGGCGAGGACGAATAGAGACAGAGCGTTCGATCGGGGCGGCCCACGGGCGGCCGCCCCGTCATTCCTTGACAGCGGGCCGCGCTCCCCCATATGCGCGGTCGCCGCAGCGCAAGCGGCCCCTTCGTCTAGCGGTCTAGGACGTCGCCCTCTCACGGCGAAAACACGGGTTCGAGTCCCGTAGGGGTCACCAGCCTTCGCCAAGGGCTATGGCTGGCGAGCCAGCCGGGCTCCGTCATTCCCCCCAGCGCCTCGCGACGATCCGCGAGGGTTGCAGGCGGGCGTCGACCAGGACCGTTTCGCTGAATTCGGAGCCCATCAGGGTCACCTTGACGTCGAGCGCGAACCAGTTGGTCTTGAGCTGGGGCTGGAGCTGGACGTCGAGGGGGACGTTGAGCTCGCTCATCGCCTCGAGCCGCCAGAATTCGACCTGGTTGGCCCAGCCGTTCGACGGCCGCTGCGCGAGCACGCGGCGGGCGCGGGCGAGGTCGAGCTGGCCCGGCGCGATCATCGCCAGCAACGGCGCCTGATCGAGCCCCAAGGTGTTGATGTTGATCGGCGACAAATCGGTGGTCGGCAAGGCGCAGAGCCAGGGCCCGAGGCGCGCGTAGATTTCGGGCGTCATCCCGGCGAGCGCGCGCAGCTCGCCCGGATCGGCGAACAGCGTGTTGCCGGTCCGGTAGGGGGCGGGGCCCGCCGCATAGGCCTCGTCCTCGGCGCCGCCGGGACCGGGCAGGGAGTCGCCGTCGACCCAGTCCGCCGCCGCCTCGGCGATGCGCAGCGCATCCTGCTGCGGCACCTCGAGCGCCGTCATCAGGCCGGTGAGCTGGAGCACCCCCGACGGCCGCCGGGTCAGCCGCTCGCCGGGACGGCCGTCGGCGACGCTGTTGACGTTGAAGCAATTGCCGCCGTCGCGGACCCTGACCTCGGCGATCCCGCCGCCCGGCAGCACCACCCGCCGCGATGCGCCGTTCCAGCCGCCTTCCAAAGTCGTGCGTTCCGGGCTGCGGGAGATGCGGTCGTCGATGGCGAGCAAGGCGAGCTGCGCGGCGCCGTCGGCGAACAGGCGGCCCTGGTCGCGCGCATTGGCGTTGACCGCGATCGTCCGCGACAGCCTGAGGCCCTCGACGGCGGCGGCGGCGATCGCGCCGGTCACCGCGACCAGCAGCAGCACCGCGAGCAGCGCCGCGCCGCGTTCGCGTCTTGGCAGGCGCCTCATCGCCCGCTCCCGACCAGGAAGAGCATGCGAACCTCGCCTTGCCCGGCGCTGTCGCTGACCATCTCGACCGCCGTCGGCAGCCGGGCGGGATCGGTCGGATCCCAGCGCGCGCGCCAATTGCCCTCGCGGTCGCGATAGCGCAGCCGGACCCGGCGCACATCTTCGAGCAGGGTCATCGCCGTCGCCCGCCCCTCGCCGTCGACGGCGTCGTAGCGCCAGCGCTCGAGCCGGCCCTCGCGCAGCCGGTATTCGACGCGCTGCAGCGACGAGCGGAACGCGCTTTCATCCTCGAAGCCGCGCCGCACCAGGCCGAGCAGCAGCGCCTCGCCGCCCTCATTGCCGGTGAAGGCGGGCAGCGGCCGGCCGTCGCGGTCGCGGTGGATGCGCGGCGCCGCCTGGCCGAGATCGGCGCCGAGCAGCGCCCCGGTCCGCCTGAGCGCGCCCTGCGCGTCGAGCAGCCGCTCGGCGCTCTCCTGAGTGCGCACGGTGAGGCCGAGCAGGGCGACGCCGGCGGCGGTGATCATGCCGAAGATCGCCAGCGCGATCAGCATCTCGACAAGCGTGAAGCCCTGTTGGGCGGAACGCCACCAAGACGTGAAGCCCTGTTGGGCGGAACGCCACCAAGACGTGAAGCCCTGT
>JBKJZJ010000261.1:0-7721 GCA_046715355.1 Allosphingosinicella sp.
CGGGCGTCCGATCGCCGGCCGCTGGCGCTGCATCGCGTGCGGGCCGCGCGAATACGAAACCAACACCAAGACCTTCCGCGCCGCGCTCGGCATCGAGGGCTCGCTCTGGGCGGATTGGGAATATCGCGCCGGCGCGTCCTACGCGAGGAGCGAATCCTCGTCCGTGCTGGGCACCGGTTATCATTTTCGCGGCGTGCAGCTCACCAACAATCCTGCCACTCCCGGCAACGACATCGGCGCCTACGACCCCCGCGCGCCCACCGCGCCGGGTGCCGCCGGCCCGGGCATCATCGGCCTGCTAAACTCGGGCATCCTCAACCCGTTCAGCCTCACTCAGACCCCGCAGGCGCTTGCCGGGCTCGCGGCGGTGTCGGCCGAGGGCACCACGCTCTACGGCGGCCGCTATCAGGTGCGCCAGCTCGATGCCTCGGTGTCCGGGTCGCTGTTCCACATCTGGGGAGGCGACGTCCAGCTCGCCGCCGGCGTCGACTATCGCCGCGAGACCTATGAGTTCAACGGCTCGCCTGCCGCGGCCGCTGGCACGCCGGACATCTTCAATGTGGCGTTCGACAATATCAACGCGCTGACCCCGAAGAGCCGCCGCGTGCTTGCCGCTTATGCCGAGGCCCTGTTCCCGATCCTGCCCGAACTCGACATAATCGTCGCCGGCCGGATCGACGATTATACCGGCTTCGGCAGCACGACCAATCCGAAGGTTTCGTTCCGTTTCCGACCCTGGGAGCCGATCATGTTCCGCGGTTCCTACGGGACCGGTTTCCGTGTCCCGACGTTCAATCAGATTTTCAACGGTGTTACGGTGTCGCCCAATCCGGGCAACACGCTTGTCGATCCGACCTTGTGCCCGCAGGGCACCGTCACGGGTCCGCAACCGCAATGCGCTCCCATCACCCCCGAATCGTTGAGCGGAGGCAATTTGAACCTGGAGCCTGAAACTTCCGAGCAATATAGCCTCGGCGTGGTTATCCAGCCCTCGAACCGGTTCAGCTTTTCGGTCGACTATTGGCGGATCGCGGTGGACAATACGATCGGAACGATCACCATCCCGCAGCTGCTTGCGAATATCGCCGCTTTCCCCGAGCGGATCGGGCGCACCAATGGCATCATCACCACGGTCGATTTGCGGACGGGCAATTTCGGTTCGCGGCGGACCGAGGGGATCGACGTCACGCTGCGCGGCCAGGTGGATGGGCTGGGCGGCATCTTCAGCGCCGGACTGGACGGAACCTATCTGCTCGACAAGCGCGAAAAGCTGTTGCCCAATCTGCCCTATACGGATTTGATCGGCATATTCACGTTCACCGGCGACCTCGGCCTCCGCTGGAAGCACAACGCTTTCATCAGCTTCCGGAACGACGATTTCAGCATCACGTTCACGCAGATTTTCCGGAACGGCTACAGGAACTTCGCCTTGCCGGCCTCGGCGACGCGTCCCGATTATAACGCGCGGGTGAGCGACTATATCATCTACAATTTGTCGGTCAGCTATACCGGCTTCGCACCCCATGTCAGGCTGACCGCGGGCGTCCGGAACGTCTTCGACCGTGATCCGCCCTTCGCGATCACCTATGACAGCAATACCGGCGCCGGCAGCTCCTGGGAGCCGCGCGTCGCCGATCCGCGGGGCCGCTCGTTCACCCTGGCGGCGGAGTTCAGCTTTTAGGGTGCCGGCGCGGTAACCAAGAGCGGCAGGACTCCCTTAACGCGCTGCGTGCAAAGGACGTTTCTGGGCGGGGGCCTAGGAGTATCGATGGCCAACCTGTTGTTCAAATTGTCGCGCGCGGTCGCGAGCGGCCGCGCCGACAAGGGCGTCCCCAAGAACCGCGCGGAGGTTCTGGTGTCGCTGCTGCGCAAGCGCGCCGAAGCCCATCGCCAGGGCCTCGGCGACCAGGAGCAAAAGCTCCGCGACCAGATCAAATGGGCGCTCCCGGTCGAGAATGGCGAGCGCCCCAGGGAGCCCGCCGACTGCGCCTGAGCCCAGTCAGCTGGCCGCCGCCCGCTGCCGGCGCAGCGCCCGGTGCCAATCGATCAGCCCCGCGATGGAGAGCAGCAGGAACAAGGCGTAGAGCCATGCCGTAGGCTCGAGACCGCGGCTGACGTAGAGGCCGATCGCCGCCGCGTCGACCAGGATCCACAGCAGCCAATTCTCGATCCGCCGCCGCGCCATCAACAGCTGGGCGGCGACGCTGGTGCCGGCGATGGCGGCGTCGAGCAGCGGCGCCACCGCGTCGGTGAAGCGCGCCACGCCGAGGCCCCAAATCAGGCTGAACGACGCCGTCCCGACCACCCAGAACAAGCGCTCCCACCAGCCGAGCGTGGCGACCGGCACCTCGCCCGACGCGCTCCTCGCCCGCAGCCAGCTGCGCCAGCCGTAGAGGTTCACGACGAGGAAGAAGATCTGCAGCAGCGCCTCGCTGTAGAGCCGCGTCCCTAGGAAGACGAAGAAATAGAGCGACACCATGGCGATGCCGAATGGATAGTTCCAGACGCTGCGCCGGACGACCAGAGCGACGTTGATCACGCCGAGCCCGGCCGCCACATATTCGAGCGGATTCATGCTGCGAGGCTAGCCCGCCTGCGGCCCTAGGACTGCGTCACCATGCAATAGAGCATCGGGATCGACAGGATGAGGTTGGTGCGCGAAGCCATCATCGCCGTCACGGCCGATCTGGCCTTCACCGCATCCTCCGCCGGCACGATGCCGAGCGCGCGCTTCTGGTTCGGCCAGATGATGAACCACACGTTCGCCGCCATGATCAGGCCGAGCCACATGCCGACCCCGATGGTGAGGAAGCCGGGCTTGAAGCCCAGCGCGCGGCCCGAATAACCCGGCAAGGTGATCTCGGCGACCAGGAAGCCGAGCACCACCGTGACCAGTGCCGCCCAGCGGAACCAGAACAAGGCGGCGGGCGCGATATATTTGGTGACGCCGGGCTTCAGCTCGGCCGGCACCTTGGGCATGGTCGGGATCTGCACGAAGTTGAAATAGTAGAGCAGGCCGATCCACAGCACGCCGACGAGGACGTGCAGGTAGCGCAGGAACTGCATCCAGAAGAGCTTGTCGAACTCGCCCTGATGGAGCCCGGCCACGGCCGCGGCCAGCAGCAGGATGCCGATCAACAATGCGAGATGGAAATTGCCGAGTATCTTCGCCATGGCGCGTCCCCCAAAAGTCGTCTCGCCTTCCCTAACGCAAGTCGGGCGATCAATCGAGACGCCACATCACGCTCTGCTCGAGCGGCGTCCACAGGCCCATGCGGACGCCCGCGTGGCGCAGCGCGGCGCCGGTCCATTCGTTGCAATTGTAGAACATGGAAAAGCCGCCATTGCCTTCGTAGAAGCTGTCGGAGTCGTAATAGCCCCGGGGAACCGGGACGGGGCGCCCGGCGGCGTCCAGGTTGAAGCTCGAGCGGACATAGGTGACGAGCCGGCGATATTGCTCGGGCGTCAGGCGGATCGGGCGCTGCAGCTTCTCGCGCACCGGCCGGTCGATATGCTCGACATGGACCAGGGTCGAGCCGCTGCCGACCATCGCCCAGAAGCCGGTGGCCAGCGAGAATTCGGCCCAGGTGGGCGTGTTCAGGAAGAAGTCGCGGCTGCCATAGCCGAAGGCGACATGGCTGGCCCCGCCCCAGCGCGGATCGCGCAGATGCGCCGGGTCGGCATAAGGCCGCCAGTCCATCTCTTCATTGAGCTTGGGCATGACGATGTCGGTGTGGATGCCGTTCGAGCGCACGAAGATGGTGATCCCCTGGCCCGGCGGCGGCTGGCGGAAGGCGACGTTGGCCGGGACCAGGCCGAGGAAGATGGCGGCGGCGAAGTAGAGGAGCGGCAGCGCGACGATGCCCGCCACGATCCTGAGCGTCCAGACCAGGGCCCGGCGCCGCCTTGAGCCCCGCTTTGCCACGGCCTTGTGCTAGCGCGGCGGCTGCCCGACAACCAGCGCGCGATGAGGGCGCATCTGACCAGAATGTTCCAGGCCGGGATCGACGCCTGCCACCCGCAGGGCGTGCTGCCGAGGCATCTGCCGGACGTCGAGCGGCCACTGGTGCTCGCGCTCGGCAAGGCGGCGGGCGAGATGGCGAAAGTCGCCGAAACCCATTATCCGGACGCGACCGGGATCGCCGTCGTGCCGCACGGTGTCGAGGCGCAGCTCGAACGGATCGCTCTGCTCCACGCCGGCCACCCCATCCCCGACGCGGCCAGCGTCGCGGCGGCCGAACGGCTGCTCGCAGCGCGGGGCGACTTCGTGCTCGTCCTGCTCAGCGGCGGCGCCTCGGCCCTCGCCTGCCTGCCGGGCGAAGGGCTGACCCTGGCCGGCAAGCAGGCGCTGACCGCCGCCTTGCTGCGCTGCGGCGCGCCGATAAGCGAGATCAACTGCGTCCGCCGGCACGTCTCGCGGATCAAGGGCGGACGCCTCAAGGCCGGCCTCACGCTGGCCATCTCCGACGTGGTCGGCGGCGCGCCGGAGGATATCGGCTCCGGCCCCACCGTCGCCGATCCCACCACCGTCGCCGACGCGAAGGCGATCCTCGACCGCTACGGGCTCGAAGCGCCGCTCACCGAAACGGCCAAGCGCGTCGCCGGCGATTTCCGGATCGTAGCGAGCGCGCGCGACGCGCTCGACGCCGCGGCGGCGGAGGCGCGCCGGCTGGGCTATAAGCCGATCCTGCTCGGCGAATGCGCGGGCGAGGCGCGCGACATCGGCCGCCGCCACGCCGAAGCCGCGCTCGCCTTGCCGGCCGGCAGCGCCCTCATCTCGGGCGGCGAGCTGACGGTGACCGTGAGGGGGCCGGGCCGTGGCGGGCCCAATCTCGAATATGCGCTCGCCGCCGGCCTTGGCCTCGCTGGGCGGGCGGACATAGAAGGGCTCGCCGCCGACACGGACGGCCTCGACGGCACCAGCGGCGCCGCCGGCGCCTGGTTCGGCGGCGCCACGCCCCTCGCGGGCGCGGCCGAGGCGCTGGCCCGCAACGACAGCGCCGCCGTCGCCGAGCTTTTCGTCACCGGCCCGACCGGGACCAACGTCAACGACTTGCGGATCATCCTCGTCAAAGCGGACAGTTACGAGTAACTGTCCCCGCCCATGAGCGAGTGGGTGATCGGCATTATCGGCGGCTCCGGCCTCTACGCGGTGGACGCGCTGGAGGAGGCGCAGTGGATCGCGGTGGAGACGCCCTGGGGCGCGCCGTCCGACGACTTGCTGACGGGGCGGATCGAGGGGGTGAAGTTCGTCTTCCTCCCCCGTCACGGCCGCGGCCACCGCATCGGCCCGAGCGATCTCAACTATCGCGCCAATATCGACGCCTTGAAACGCGCCGGCTGCACCGATCTCGTCGCCATCTCCGCGATCGGCTCGCTCAGGGATGAGCTTCCGCCGGGCCGTTTCGTCGTCGCCGACCAGTTCATCGACCGCACCGCCCTGCGCGCCTCGAGCTTCTTCGGCCCGGGCCTGGTCGCCCATGTCTCGATGGCCGACCCAGTCTGCCCGCGCCTCTCCGCCCTGGTCGCCGGCGCGGCCGAGGCGGCGGGCGCGCCGGTGACGCGCGGCGGCTGTTATGTCGCGATCGAAGGCCCGCAATTCTCGACCCGCGCCGAAAGCCACATGTACCGCGCCTGGGGCGGCGACGTGATCGGCATGACCGCAATGCCCGAGGCGAAGCTCGCCCGCGAGGCCGAGCTGCCCTACGCATTGATCGGCATGGTCACCGATTACGATTGCTGGAAGGAGGACGAGCCGCCCGCCGACGTCGCGATCATGATCGCGCGGCTCCAGGAGAATGCCGGCGTCGCGCGCAAGCTCGTCGTCGAGCTGGCGAAGCGCCTGCCCGGAGAACGGGCGCCCTCCCCGATCGACACCAATCTCGACGACGCCTTGCTCACCGCACCGGACGCCCGCGACCCCGCGGTGGTCGCCAGGCTCGACGCGATTTGCCGCCGGGTGCTAGGTTAGCTCGAACGGTTTGGCGCGAATCCAGCGGCTGGCGATCAGCTTTTCGCCGCGCGTCACCGGCAGGCCGGCATGGCCGGACTCCGGATCGCGGCGGCCGTCCGGCAAGGCATTGCGAAACAGCAGGGCGTCGCCGGTCCGGCCTTTCAGCTTCGCGCCGGTCTTCAGGAACAGCGTCTCGCCCCCATCATAATCCTCGCTGAGCCAGACGATCATGGTCAGAATGCGCTGATTGGCAAAGCCGGGAATGGCGTCGAAATGCGGCTTATATTCCCCGCCGGTACGGTAGCGCAGCACCTGGAGCGGCTCGCCCTGCGCGGCGCTCGTTCCGCTCGCCGCGGCGATGCGCTGGTTGAGCGCGTGGACCGCGGGGTTTTCGAGCGGCAGGGTGAAGCCGGCGCTGTCCGAAAGACGCACCGGATCGGGCCGCTGCCGGCCGGTCGCCGGATCGACGACCACCGAAGGCGCCAGCAGCGGCGCCGACGCCTCGGCGAGATAGCGGCATTCGTCCGCCGTGAAGAGGTTGCGAAAGACCGTAAGGTGGGGCGCCGTGCTGACCACCTCGCCGATCAGGGTCGCCGACAAGTCCATCGCACGGATCAGCTCCAGCTGCCGGCGGCAGCGGCGATCGGCCTGGGCGAGACCCGCGAGCAGCGCGAGGCCGCGCCGCCAATCGCCGCCATTGGCGACGAGATTACAATGGATCACCGCCGCGTCGTGGCGGCCGGCCTCGCCGGCGCGGCGAAACAGGTCGCGCGCTTTCTCGACTTGATGGGACCGCAGCCTTGCGGCGGCCTCCTCGAACAGCGCATCGGCGTCCATGCCCCCTTGTTGCCCGGCTCGCGACCAACGTCTAGGCCGCAGCCATGAACCCGCTGCCGCCTTACGCCCAATTCCTCGGCATCCGCGCCGAGCGCTCCGACACGGGCGAGCTCCAGTTCATCATGCCGTTCGGCGACGCCGTGGTCGGGCGGCCCGGCTATCTGCACGGCGGCGCGATCGCCGGCCTGCTCGAATTCGCCGCTTTCGGCGCGCTTTACGAGGCGCTCGGATCGCCGGAGGCCAAGGTCAAGCCCGTCAACGTCACCGTCCAATATATGCGCGGCGGCATTCAGCACGACACCTTCGCGTCGGCAGTCGTGACCCGGCTCGGCAAGCGGGTCGCCAATGTCGAGGCCCATGCCTGGCAATTGGACCGCGCCAAGCCGATCGCCTCGGCGCAGATGAACATCCTGCTGCGCCGCCCCTGATCAGCTTCGCGGCATCAAGGCCAGCGCCGCGACCGTCATCGCCTCCACGCCCGCGGTCACCGAAGGCTCGGGCTCGATCCTGAACAAAGGCGAATGGTGGCCCGCCACACGCCCGACCCGATCGGGAGGCGTGCCGCCGACGCTGAAATAGACGCCGCGCACGCCGCTTTCGGGCGTCACGTAATAAGCGAAGTCCTCGGCGCCCATGCCCTCGCGGCTATCCTCGATCATCCGCGCCTCGCCCATCGCCGCGGCGATCGCGCCGCGGACGCGCACGGCGGTGGGGCCATGGTTGATCGTCGCCGGCGTGGTCTCGGTGGGCGAGCGGGTGACGACCGGCAGCCTGTCCTCGGGCACGCCGAGCGCCAGCGCGGTTCCCCGCGCGACCCGGTCGATGCCGTCCAGCAATTGCGTGCGTATGGCGGGTATGTCGGCGCGGACCGTGAGCGCCAGATCGACATGCTCGGGAATGATATTGCTCTTCACGCCGCCATGGACCATGC
>JBKJZJ010000262.1:0-4636 GCA_046715355.1 Allosphingosinicella sp.
CGGGTTTGGAGCGCGCCTTGAGGTCCTCGACGACCTTGGTGACGGCGAGATCGATGCCGCGCTTCAGGTCCATCGGGTTCATGCCCGCGGCGACCGACTTCATGCCCTCGCGGACGATCGACTGGGCGAGCACGGTGGCGGTGGTGGTGCCGTCGCCGGCAAGGTCGTTGGTCTTGGACGCAACCTCGCGCAGCATCTGCGCGCCCATATTCTCGAACTTGTCCTTGAGCTCGATCTCCTTGGCGACGGTGACGCCGTCCTTGGTGATGCGGGGGGCGCCGAAGCTCTTGTCGAGGACGACGTTGCGGCCCTTGGGCCCAAGCGTGACCTTCACCGCGTCGGCGAGGATGTCGACGCCGCGCATGATCCGCTCACGGGCGTCGCGCGAAAAGCGTACGTCTTTCGCTGCCATGTTGAATATTCCCTTACGTTGCGCTCCTGCGAAAGCAGGAGCCTAGCCAAACAAAAATCTGGGCTCCTGCTTTCGCAGGAGCACATCCGCTGAATCCGGAATCAGCCGACGATCCCGAGGATGTCGCTTTCCTTCATGATGATCAGGTCCTCGCCGTCGATCTTGACCTCGGTCCCGGACCATTTGCCGAACAGGATCTTGTCGCCGGTCTTGACGTCGAGCGGGGTCACCGTGCCGTCCTCGGCCCTGGTGCCGGTGCCGACGGAGACGACTTCGCCTTCCTGCGGCTTTTCCTTGGCGCTGTCGGGGATGATGATGCCGCCGGCCGTTTTCTCCTCGGCCTCCACGCGGCGGACGAGCACGCGATCGTGCAACGGACGAAACTTCATGCTTTGACCTTTCTCAAATGGGTCTGAAGAGCTGTTGGCACTCGTAAGCGACGAGTGCCAATGCGCGCTGATTTAGGGACTATGCGGGTGAGGTCAAGGACTCTGCGTCGCTTTGGGGCCAATGCGGGGCCGGCTCATTTACAGAAAATGCTGCCTGGGCTAGCCCGAATGCTGCCTGGGCTAGCCCGCGAGGGCATTGGAGGGCGGGAATGCGTTTCGTCGGCAAGGCGTGGAGGCTGCTGGTCGGGATCAAGGACGGGCTCGTCCTCCTCCTGATGATGATGTTCTTCGGCACCATCTACGCCGCGCTTTCGGCGAGCCCCTATAAGGACAGCGCGCGGGAAGGGGCGCTGCGGCTCGATCTTGGCGGCGCGATCGTCGAGCAGCCCTCGGCGCGGGACCCGCTGGCGGCGCTCGGCGGCGGGCCGGTCACCCGCGAATATCGCGTCGCCGAGCTGGTCCGCGCGCTCGATGCGGCCGCGGCCGATTCCAGGATCCGCGCGGTCGCGCTCGATCTCGACATCTTCATCGGCGGCGGCCAGACCGCGATCGCCGATGTCGGCGCGGCGCTCGATCGGGCGCGGCGCGCCGGCAAGCGCGTCGTCGCCTATGCCACCGGCTATACCGACGACAGCTACCAGCTCGCCGCCCATGCCGACGAGATCTGGCTCGATCCGATGGGCGTGGTGCTGATCGCGGGGCCGGGCGGCAGCAATCTCTATTATGCCGGCCTGCTCGAGCGGATCGGCGTCACCGCCCATGTCTATCGGGCCGGCGCGTTCAAATCGGCGGTCGAGCCCTTTACGAGGAGCGACATGTCGCCGGAGTCGCGGGCGCAGAGCCAGGCGCTCGCCGACGCCTTGTGGGGGACCTGGCGCGAGGATGTCGGCAATGCCCGGCCGCGCGCCCAGGTCGCGGCCTGGGCCGCCAATCCGCAGGCCTTCGTCGACGCGTCGGGCGGCGACATGGCGCGGGCCGCGCTGCGCGCCGGCCTGATCGACCGGATCGGTGACCGCACCCAGTTCGGCCAGCGCATGGCCGAGCTTGCCGGCAATGACGACGAGCGCGTCCCCGGCCGCTACAATGCGGTCCATTACGAGGCCTGGATCGACGAGCACGCCCTCAGCCATGACGGCGAGATCGGCATCCTCACCGTCGCCGGCACGATCGTCGACGGCGAGGCCGGGCCGGGCAATGCGGGCGGCGAGACGATCGCGCGCAACCTCGAGCGCGGGCTGGAGAGCGGCAATCTCCGGGCGCTGGTGGTGCGGATCGATTCGCCGGGCGGCTCGGTGCTCGCCTCGGAGCGGATCAGGCGGGCGGTGCTCGCCGCCAAGGCGCGCGGCCTGCCGGTCGTTATCTCGATGGGCTCGGTCGCGGCCTCGGGCGGCTATTGGATCGCGACCGCGGGCGACGTGATCTACGCCGAACCATCGACGATCACCGGCTCGATCGGCGTGTTCGGCATCTTGCCGAGCTTCGAGGGCACGCTGCGGCGGCTCGGCATCGGCGTCGACGGCGTGCGGACGACGCCCCTGTCCGGGCAGCCCGATCTGCTGCGCGGCCCCTCGCCCGAGGCGGAGCGGCTGCTCCAGACCGGGGTCGAGAGCGTCTATCGCCGCTTCATCGGCCTGGTCGCGCGGGCGCGGCGGCTCAGCCCGGCGCGCGTCGAGGAGCTCGCGCAGGGGCGGGTATGGAACGGCGGCACGGCACGGCAATTGGGCCTGGTCGATCGCTTCGGCTCGCTCAACGACGCCGTCGCCGATGCGGCGCGGCGGGCGGGGCTCGATCCCGCCACCGCGCGGCCGGCCTATCTCGAAAGCGAGGCGGGCCTGTTCGCGCGCCTGTTCGGCGGGCTCGGGCGCGCCGATGTCGCGGGCGCGCCGCGCGACGCCTTCTCGCGGCTGGCGCGGCGGCCCGAGGCGATGATCGAGCGGGCGGTGCACGACGCGCAGGGCCTGCTCGCCGGGCCGGCGATCCAGGCGCGCTGCCTCGAATGCCCGGCGATCGCGCCGGTGCCGCGGCCGCCGGCGGAAGGGCATTGGCTGGCCCGGCTCGCCGCTCTGGTGCTGAGCGGATGAAGATCCGTATCGCGACCGTAGACGACGCGGAGGCAATCGCCTCGATCTACGAGCCCTATGTCGTGGCGAGCATCGTCTCGTTCGAAACGCAGCCGCCCGACGCGGCGGAGGTGGCGCGGCGGATCGCGGACGGCGGCGATCTCTATCCCTGGCTGGTCGCCTGCGAGGACGAGGCGGTGCGGGGCTATGCCCATGCCGACGCCTTCAGGTCCCGCGCCGCCTATCGCTTCACCGTCGAGACGAGCGTCTATGTCGCCGACGGGTCGCACCGGCGCGGGATCGGCGGCCTGCTCTACCGCGCCTTGTTGCCGGTGCTCGAGGCGCAGGGTTTCGCCCAGGCGATCGCCGCGATCACCTTGCCGAACGAGGCGAGCGTCAGGCTGCACGAGGCGCTCGGCTTCCGCCAGGTGGGCACCTATGAGCGGGTCGGCTTCAAGTTCCGCGAATGGCGCAGCGTCGGCCTGTGGCAGCGCGAGTTGGCGGCGCTCTCGACGCGGCCGGAGGAGCCCAAGCCGTTCGCGCCGGTGTGGCAATCGCAATCGTCATGACGCAGCGTTCTTCCCGCCGCCTTACCGCTGCGTGGCCCAGTCGCGCGGGCCGTTGATGAAGCGGTCGCGCAGCCGCTCGAGCGAGATGCGGTTGCCGTCGCGGAAGAAGCCGAGCAGCGCCCGCCCCGCTTCGTCGTCGGCATAGCCGGCGCCGGTCAGGCGGACGCGGGTGCGGGTCGCGTCGATCGCCTCCAGCTCGAAGAAGCTGGTGACGCGGGCATAGGTCTCGAAATGCGGGAAGCCCCGCGGCGCGCGAGTAGTGCGGAAGACCAGCAGCCGGCCGGGCAGGCGGGCGAGGAAATGCTGGCGGATGATGGATGGATCGCCGGGCCGCGCCGCCGGATCGTAGCTGCTTTCGATCGAGCCGGGATCGTCGGCCGCGGTCCAGGAGACCGGCACCGCCCAGGTCCGCCAGCCTTCGGGCGTAGAGATCGCCGCCCAGATTTCGGCCGCGGGGGCCGCCACGACCACTTCGTGCGACAGGGTCAATGTCCCGTCCGCCTCGCGGCGGTCGCTAAGCGCGACGTCCTGCGCCAGCGTGACGGCGGGCAAGGCGAGGAGGATGAGGGCGAGAAAGAATCTGGTCATGGCACGCTTGTTGATTGAACGTTCAATCAAGTCAAGCTTATTATCTCTGATAAGCCGGCAGCGCCCAGCCGCGCCAGATCGCCGCGCCGCGCAGCGCGAAGCCGGCGGCGAAGGCGATCAGCCCCGCCGCGCCGCCGGGCAGGCCGAGCCAGGCGAGGCCGACGAACAAGGCGGCGGAAAGCGCGGCGACGGTGACGTAGAGCTCGGGCCGCATCAGGATCGAGGGTTCGCCGGCGAGCACGTCGCGGACGATGCCGCCCAGGCAGCCGGTCAGCACGCCCATGCCGAAGGCGGGCAAGGGCGCGAGGCCGAAGGCGAGGCCCTTGGCCGCGCCGAAGGTCGCGTAAGCGGCGAGGCCCGCGGCGTCGAGCCACAGCAAGGTCCTGCCCTTCCACAGCCGCGCCGGCGACAGCCACACCGCCAATGCCGCGCCGAAGCAGATCAGGAGCGTCCTATTCTCGTGCACCCAGAAGACCGGCGCGCCGATCAACAGGTCGCGCACCGTCCCGCCGCCGAGGCCGGTGACGACGGCGAAGAACACGAAGGTGACCAAAGTCTGCTTCTTCTCCGCCGCGAGCAAAGCGCCGGAGAGGGCGAAGACGGCGATGCCGGCGAGGT
>JBKJZJ010000263.1:0-11529 GCA_046715355.1 Allosphingosinicella sp.
TGCTGTGGGGCGCGCACGCGGTGCGCACCCGCGACGTGGCGAGCTTCGAGGAGATGGTCGGCAAGTCGAAACGGATGGCGCTGCGCCACGGCGTCGCCAAGACCGGCGACCGCATCATCGTCACCGCTGGCGTCCCCTTCGGCGTGCCCGGCTCGACCAACGTCGTCCACGTGGCGAGGCTGATCGGGGATGAGCTGGACCGGCATAAGGGCTAGCGCAGTTTAGGGGACAGCTACTAGTAACTGTCCCCATTCAGGTGCTCAGCAGCCCCGGCACCAGCTCCGCGATCTCCCGCGCCAGGAAGCCGACGCGGCCGACATCCCCGGTCAGGATCCGCCCCGCCTCGCCGTGCAGCCAGACCCCCCAGAGGGTGGCCGTCAGCGGATCGGCGCCGCGCGCGGCGAGGCCGCCGACGATCCCCGCCAGCACGTCGCCCGAGCCCGAAGTGGCGAGGCCGATGCCGCCGCCCTCGAAGCGGAAGGCGCGGCCGTCGGGCGCCGCGACGAAGCTGAAACGACCCTTGACCAGGGCGACGGCATTGTAGCGCTCGGCCGCGCTGCGCGCCGCGTGGAGCGGATCGATCTCCACCTCCTCCGGTTCGCATTCGAGCAGGCTCGCCATTTCGCGGGCGTGCGGCAGCAGGGCGGCGCCGCCGCGCCAGGCGCGAACCTTGTCCGCCAGATCCGGGAGGCAGCCGAGCACGGCGGCGTCGAGGATCAGCGGCACCTCGGCGCCGCAATCGAGCAACTCGGCCAGCAGCCGGTCGAGCGCAGGCCCATGGTCCATGCCGCAGCCGATGGTCACCGACCGCGCGTCGCAGACATGCTTTATGGGCGATCCCGCAATGACGCGCGCCTCCGGCACGGCGATGCCGATCGCCGTCGCGACGGCCGCGTCGGTCACGATCTGCAGCTTGCCCGCCCCGGCCCTGAGCGCGGCGATGCCCGCGAGCAGCGCCGCGCCCGGCACCTCCGCGCTGCCGCCGACGATCAGCGCGCGCCCGCGATCCTCCTTGTCCCCCTCCTCGGCCAGGCAGGGAAGCGGGAAGGCGCGGAGCAGCCCGGCGTCGAGCGCCGCCGCCTCGCTCATCGCGCGGCGACCATCGCGTCCGGCGCGGAAGTGACCGGCGCCGCCTCCTCGATCAGCGGGGCGGCGAAATTGTAGCGGAGCAGCTTCGGCACGCAGTCCTTGGCGTGGTCCGGCTCGAAATCATATTCGCAGACGCCGCAATTGACCACGTCGCCCTCTTTGTCGATGGCGAGCACCTGCGCCTCGTCCATCTCCTCGAGGATGTAGCGCAGGCACAGCACGACGACCTGGTGGCAGACGATCAGCACCCGCCGGTCGGCGTGGTGGAGGCTGATCGTGTCGAGCGCGCCCCTCAGGCGCAATATCACGTCGGCCCAGCTCTCGCCGCCGGGCGCGCGGTGGTAGAATTTGCCGAGCAAAGCGCGATGCTCGGCGAGGTCGGGAAATTTCTCCTCGATGCCGGCCGTGGTGAGCCGGTCGAAAACGCCGAACTCGCGCTCGCGCAGGCGTTCGTCGACGACCGGCTGGCGCGCCGTCTCGGTGACGCCGCCCGCCTCGCAGATCGCCCGCGCGGTCTGGCGCGCGCGGACATAAGGCGAAGACAGCACCACCTCGGGCTTGGCCGCTTCCGGCAGAGCGGCGAACCAGCGGCCGAGCGCCCGCGCCTGCTCGTGGCCGAGCTCGCTCAGCGGCACGTCGACGTCGCGCATAGCGATGTCGATGACGCCAAGGCCCGCCTCGTGCGCCGCGTCGCGCGCGACGTTACCGGCGCTCTGCCCGTGGCGGACGATCCACAGCTTTTCGGGCCATCTTTGTCTCACGCACGAAACAAAGCGCGAGCGCAGCGCGCGGTTCCCGGAAAGGGTCAGAGCAACCCTTCCGCCTCCAGCCGGGCGCGCAGGTCGGCGGCGTCGGCGAAGAGATGCGCCCGCATCCCTACCGCCAGCGCCGCCTCGACGTTGATCTCGCGGTCGTCGACGAACAGGGCCTCGGCCGGCTGCAGGCCGAACCGGTCGAGCGCGAGATAGTAGATCGCCGGATCGGGCTTGAGCAATTTCACCTCGCCGGAGACGATTATGTCTCTGAAGCGGGCGAAGAAGGCGCGCTCCTTTTCGTGGAAGGGGGGCCAGAAATCGGCCGAGAAATTGGTGATCGCGAACAACGGCACATTGCGTGCGTGAAGCGCCTCGGCAATGGCGTGGACGCCCGGCACCGGCCCGCTGATGGTCTCGCCGAACCTGTCGCTCCAGACGGCGATGAGATGGGCATATTGGGGGAATTTCTCGTTCAATTCGGCCGCGGCCTCGGCGTAGGGCCGGCCGCCGTCGAGGCTCTCGTGCCAGCCGTAGAGGTCGACATCCTCGATGAACTGGAGACGCGCGGCATCGTCGGCGATCTGCCGGACGAGGAAACTCTCGGGATCCCACCCGTAAAGGACGTTGCCGACGTCGAAGACGACGGCGGTCACGGGCACCGGTGGATCAGCCCTGGCGCGCCTTGAAGCGGCGGTTGGTCTTGTTGATGACGTAGGTGCGGCCCCGGCGGCGGATCACGCGGCAGTCGCGGTGGCGCGACTTGAGGGACTTCAAGGAGTTGCGGATCTTCATGGCCTGGAACGCCTGCCTGTTTCTGTGTCGATGCTGTTTGCTGAAAAGCGAGCGGCCCACCTAGGGGGAGGCGCCCGCCAAGTCAAGTTGGCGCCGATCGCCGGCGGGGTCAGGCGCCGGCGGCGACGCGCTGGGCGTCGGGGGCGCCGAACAAAGCGGTGATTTCGCGTTTCTCGCGATCGCTGAGCTCGGGCCGCCAGATGTCGAAGATCAGCACCACCCTGTCCTCGGCACTGTCGTTCCACGCCTCATGCTCGATTGTATCGTCGAAGATGAGCAGCTTGCCCACCTCCCACTGCCTTTCCTCATTTCCGACGCGGAAGCCGCAGCCGGGCGGAACGATCAAGGGCAGATGGCAGATCAGCCGGACGTTGTGCACGCCGCTATGAGGGGTGATCCGCGAGCGGGGACGCAGCAGCGAGAACATCGCCGTCGGCGCCGACTGGTTGATGCGCGGCAGCGGCGCCGCCTGCACCGCCTCCCAGGTCGCGGGACAGCGCGAGATGACGTCGGGCGCCAGCGCGCCATTCTCGCAGAGGAAGAGGGCGCTCCAGTCGCTATTGTCGAGCAGCCGGTTCTCGTCCATGCGCGGCTTGTTGGGCTCGGCCTGGATATAGGGCCTGAAGCCCTCCCTCCCCACCGCCAGCAGCGCCGCGATCTCCCGCCGTATCGCGTCCGTCGCGGCCTCGACCGCGGGCACCCAGGCGAAGTCGGCCGTGTCGAAGAACTGGACCAGCGGCAGCCCCGGGAAAAAATAGACGGTCGGCTCCTGGATATAGACCTGCTTGCGCCCCGCGATGATGTCGAGCGACTGCTGGAAACGGGCGCTGCGCTTCTCGGGCGGCAGGCCCTGCGCGGCCAGCGAGGCCTCCAGCTGGACCGAATAGCGCGCCTCGAGCTGCGCCGTCGTCGCTTCGGCACGCTGGAGCTCGGGGACGATGTCGGGGGGAAGCGACGGCTCATCGGAGGCGATGCGAAGCGCGGTCCTGTAGAAGCTGACCGCGGTGCGCTCGTCGCCCGCCTTGGCGCGGCAATCGCCCTTCATGATCAGCCCCGCCAGTCCGCGCGCCTCGAGGACGAGCGCCTGGTCGATTGCGGATTCCTCGCCGGCCGCATCGCCCAGGGCGCGGCAGGCGGCCGCCTGGTAGAGCCAGACCGGAGCGGCCGCGCGGCCGGTCCCGGTCACCGTCTCGAAGCCGACGCGGGCGTCGGCCGCACGGCCCTGCCGTAGCGCCTCCATGGCTTCCTTGAGGAGCTGTTCGGCGTCCTGGTTGCTGAGCTGCATCGGGCGTTCTTAGGAAATGGGAGGGCGCTCCGCCAGATGTCTTTCCCAGGCCAGAGCGTCGGCAACGATCGTCGCCAGATCGGCGCGGCGGGGCCGCCAGGGCAAAGTGGAGAGGATCTTGCGATTGTCGGCGACGAGCGCGTCGGGATCGCCGGCGCGGCGCGGCTCCAGCCGCCGCTCGATGGTCCGGTTGGTGACCCTGTCGACGGTGTCGAGCACCTCCAGCACCGAAAAGCCGCGGCCATAACCGCAATTCATGACATGACTCCGCGCCGGCTCGGCGATCAGCGCCTCGAGCGCGTCGACATGGGCGGCGGCGAGATCGCTGACATGGATATAGTCGCGAATGCCGGTGCCGTCGGGCGTGTCATAATCGCTGCCGTAGACGCTGACGTGGCTCCGCCGCCCGGTCGCCGCCTCGCCCGCGACCTTGATCAGGTGGGTCGCGCCTTTGGTCGACTGGCCGGCCCGCCCGTCGGGATCGGCGCCGGCGACGTTGAAATAGCGAAGCGCGCAATAATTGAGCGCATAAGCGGCGGCGCTGTCCTTCAGCATCCGCTCGGTCATCAGCTTGGACCAGCCATAAGGGTTGATCGGCACCGTCGGCGCGTCCTCGGCCACCGGCACCGCCTCGGGGATGCCGTAGGTCGCGGCCGTCGAGGAGAAGATGAAATGGGCAACGCCGCCTTCGACCGCGCTTTCGATCAGGGCGCGGCTCTTCGCCGTGTTGTTCCGATAATATTTGAGCGGGTCTTCGACCGATTCGGGGACCACCACCGAGCCGGCGAAATGCATGATCGCGCCGATCCCGTGCTCGGCGATCAGCCGGGCGAGCAGGGGGCCGTCGGCGATGTCGCCCTCTATGAAGGCCGCGCCCTTCGGCACCGCCCAGGCGAAGCCGGTCGCCAGATTGTCGATCACCACCACCGGCCAGCCCGCATCGAGCAGCGCCAGGGCCGCGTGGCTGCCGATATAGCCGGCCCCGCCGGTCACCAATACCGGCAGCCGCCTCATTTCCTCCGTCATTCCTTCTCCCGGCTGTCCGATGCAGCAAAAACCGGTTAAACTCGTTACACATCCTATACAGTCTCATCGCCCAAGGACGAGACCCAGGAACGAGGTATGCCATGAACAAAGTCGCATCGCATCTCGGCGCGCTCGCCGGAATCGCCCTCCTCGCCGGCTGCACGACGGACATGGGCGGCGGCGGCGCCAGCTCGGCTGCCTCGGTGACCCGCTTCCACCTCGGCCAGCCGGTCGCGCGCGGCCCGATCGCGATCGAGCCGGCGGATCAGGCGGACGCGAACAGCGTCGAATTCGAGCTGGGCGCGGCCGCGGTCGGCCGCGAGCTCACCCGCCTCGGCTGGACGATCGAGCCGGGCGGCCGCTCCGAGCAGGTCGCCGTGGTCCGGATCGAGCAGGCGGCGCGGCCCGGCCGGCGCGGCGGCGGGCTCAGCGTCGGGCTCGGCGTCGGCGGCGGCAGCTATGGACGGGGCGGCGGAGTCGGCGTCGGCGTCGGCGGGTCCGTCCCGATCACCGGCAACCGGCAGGGCATGCTGGTCGGGACCGAGCTTTCGGTGCGCATCCAGCGCCGTTCCGACGCGACCGTCGCCTGGGAGGGCCGGGCCCAGATCGAGGCGCGCGGCGGCACGCCTCTCGCCAGCCGCGCCGGCGCCGCCGACAAGCTCGCCTGGGCGCTGTTTCGGGACTTCCCCGGAGAGTCGGGGCGCACTATCAGGGTCCGCTGATTCCGCCTCTCTCTCCCAAGGATAATATGACCCTTTCCGTTTCGAGCGCCTTTGACGGCGGCAATATTCGTGTGGTTTCCATCGATGGCGAGCGCATCGACCTCGAGATCGTCAAGGACGGCAGCTCAGACTTCTACCAATGGTTCTATTTCCGGGTGACCGGGGGCGGCGGCCGGGCGCTGACGCTGCGCATCCTCAACTGCGCCGGCGCCGCCTATCCCGACGGCTGGCCCGGCTATCGCGCCTGCCTCTCCCTCGACCGCGAGGAATGGATCCGGACCGACACCTCCTATGCGGACGGCGTGCTGACCATCGCCCTGACGCCGCCCTCGGACAGCGTCTGGATCGCCTATTTCGCGCCTTACACGATGGAGCGGCACCACGATCTGGTCGCCGAGGTGGCGGCGGCGCCGGGCGTCCATTACCGCTCGCTCGGGCGGACGCTGGACGGGCGCGAGCTCGATTATTTCAGGCTCGACGGCGGCCCGCTGCAGGTCTGGCTCTACGCCCGCCAGCATCCGGGCGAGACCATGGCCGAGCATTGGATGGAGGGCGCGCTCGAGCGGCTGCTCGACGAGGCCGACCCGGTGACCCGCCGGCTCAAGCAGAAGGCGACCTTCCACATCGTCCCCAACATGAATCCCGACGGCACCTTCCGCGGCCATTTGCGGACCAATGCGGCGGGCGTGAACCTCAACCGCGAATGGCACGCGCCGAGCGCCGAGCGCAGCCCGGAGGTGCTCTATGTCCGCGACGAGATGGACCGGACCGGCGTCGATTTCGCGATGGACATCCACGGCGACGAGGCGATCGCCGCCAATTTCCTCGCCGGCTTCGAGGGCGTGCCGGGCTGGAAGCAGGAGCAGCAGGACCTGTTCGACGCCTTCGGCGCGGCGCTGCTCAGGGCGAGCCCCGATTTCCAGACCGACAGGGGCTATCAGATACCGGCGCCCGGCCAGGCCAACCTCTCCATGTCCACCGCCCAGCTCGCCGAGCGCTTCGTCGCGGTGTCGATGACGCTGGAAATGCCGTTCAAGGACAATGCCGACCTGCCCGACCCCGTCCACGGCTGGTCCCCCGACCGCTGCCGCCTCCTCGCCCGCGCCAGCCTGGACGCGCTTCACGCCATCATCGACCGGATCGGAGCTTATCGCGGCTGATGCCCCAGCTCGTCCTGATCCGCCACGGCCAGTCCGCCTGGAACCTCGAGAATCGCTTCACCGGCTGGTGGGACGTCGGGCTGACTCCGCAGGGCGAGGAGGAGGCGAAGCAGGCGGGCGAATTGCTCGCCGCCAGGGGCTTCGATTTCGACTTCGCATTCACCTCGCTGCAGACCCGGGCAATCAAGACCTTGCACATCGTGCTCGAGGCGATGGGGCGGCTGTGGATCCCCGAAGAGAAGCATTGGCGATTGAACGAGCGCCATTATGGCGGCCTCACCGGGCTCGACAAGGCCGAGACCGCGGGCAGGCATGGCGACGAGCAGGTCCGTATCTGGCGCCGCTCGTTCGACATCCCGCCGCCGGCGATGGAGCCGGGCGGCGACTTCGACCTCACCAACGACCGCCGCTATGCGGGCATCCCCATCCCCACCCATGAGAGCCTCAAGGACACGATCGCGCGCGTCCTGCCTTATTGGGTGGAAAGGATCGCGCCGGCGCTGAGCGACGGCCGGCGGGTGGTCATCTCCGCGCACGGCAATTCGCTGCGCGCTTTGGTCAAGCACCTCTCCGGCATCGCCGACGAGGAGATCGTCGCGCTCGAAATCCCGACCGGCCAGCCGATCGTCTACGATCTGGACGAGGGGTTGAAGCCGATCGAACGCTATTATCTGAGGGATCGCTAGGCGGAACGGCCGCGGCGCCGAAACTCCCCCTGCGCCAGCAAGCGAGGAACGCCGCGCTGGCCGGGCTTCCTTCCCTTATAAGGGAGTCCCCTTATAAGGGAAGCGGATCGGCCTGCGAACTCTCCAAGAGCGGGGGTCGATCGGCTGGCGATATGCAAAGGGCCAACGCCGCAATTGCCCGAACCATCGGGTCTCCGCAAAGTAGTACTTTGCGGGGGTGCCCCGTCGGCGGGGTGACGGCCTTTGGGGGCCGTCAGAATTCCTTGACGCGCTCGCGGTTGCGGGCGGCGCGGCGCAGCACTTCCTCGACGCTGTCGCCGGGCATGATCGTGGCGACGCTGACCGTCGCTTCGAGCCGGACCTGGGTGTGGCCGAGATCGAGCGGATGGGCGGCGACGCAGCGCGCGATCCGCTCTGCGGTGTCGAGCGCCGAATCGGCGTCGAGATGATCGAGCAGCAGCGAGAAGGCGCCGCCGCCGCCGCGCGCGGCGACGTCGCTGGCGCGGATCAGGCTCTTGAGCAGGCGGGCGACGTGGCGCAGAGCGGCGTCGCCGGCGACGCGGCCATGGCCTTCGTTGACCGCCTTCAGATCGGAAAGGTCGACCGAGATCAGGGCCGCGGGCGTGCCGTGGCGCGCGGCCTGGCTCAGCACCCGCTCGAGCTCGTTGCGGAACTGGCGCGGATCGAGCAAGGCGGTGAGCGGGTCGCGGCCGACATTCTCGTCGAGATCGCCCAGGCGGGCGCGCGCATCGGCCAGAGCGGCGCGGAGCAGCGCATTCTCGTCGCTGAGCCGCGACAATGCCTCGCGCGCCTCCAGCGCCGGCCCTTCATCGGGGCGGTCCGCGATCTCCGATATGTTCTTCCGGCGTCCCATGCGGCCACCTTATCCCGCGAAGGTTAACGCTTCTTTTAGGGCGGCTGCCCAAGATTGCTCCCGGCGTCCATGCGGGCTAGGAGGTGGCGCTTCCAAGGCTTTGGGGGCCGGACATGCCGGGCGAAGCGCCTCTCATCGGGATCATCATGGGCAGCCGCTCCGACTGGGAGACGATGCGCCACGCCGCCGAGACGCTCGACATGCTCGGCATCGCTTATGAGAAGAAGGTGGTCTCCGCGCACCGCACGCCCGAGCGGCTCTACGAATATGCCCGTGCCGCCGCCGGCCGCGGGCTCAAGGTGATCGTCGCCGGGGCCGGCGGGGCCGCCCATCTGCCCGGCATGGCGGCCTCGATGACGCAGCTGCCGGTGCTCGGCGTGCCGGTCGAGACCAAGGCGCTCGCCGGGCTCGATTCGCTGCTCTCGATCGTGCAGATGCCCGCCGGCGTGCCGGTGGGGACGCTGGCGATCGGCAAGGCGGGCGCGATCAATGCGGGCCTGCTCGCCGCCGCGATCCTGGCGACCTCCGACGAAAAGCTGGCGGCCCGGCTCGCCGACTGGCGGCGGAGCCAGACCGACGGCGTCGCCGAAGCGCCCGAATGACCATCGCGCCCGGCGCCACGATCGGGATTATCGGCGGCGGCCAATTGGGGCGGATGCTGGCGCTGGCCGCGGCCCGTTTGGGCTATCGCTGCCATGTCTACGCGCCCGACGAGACCGGCCCCGCCGCTCTGGTCGCCGCGCGCTTCACCCGGGGCGCGTTCGAGGACGAGGCGGCGCTGGCGCGCTTCGCCGGCGAGGTGGACGTCGTCACCTACGAGTTCGAGAACATCCCGACCGGGCCGCTCGCCGCGATCGCCGCGCGCGTGCCGCTGCATCCGCCGGTCGCGGCGCTGGAGACGGCGCAGGACCGCCTCGCCGAAAAGGCCTTCATCGAGCGGCTCGGCGGGCGGCCCGCGCCTTATGCCGCAGTGGACGACCGCGCCGGGCTCGACACGGCGCTCGCCGAAATCGGCGCGCCGGCGATCCTCAAGACGCGGCGCTTCGGCTATGACGGCAAGGGCCAGGCGCGGATCGACGGCGCGCAAGGCGCCGACGAGGCGTGGCAGGCGGTGCACGGCGCGCCCTCGATCCTCGAAGGCTTCATCGCCTTCGACGCCGAATATTCGATCCTGCTCTGCCGCGGCGCGGACGGCGAAATCGTCACCTGGGACGCGCCCCTGAACCGGCACGAGGGCGGCATATTGGTGACTTCCGACGTGCCCGCCGGCTCCGAACTCGCGCCCGCGATCGCCGAGGCCGAGGCGCTCGCCCGGCGCGCCGCCGACGCGCTCGGCCATGTCGGCATGCTGACCATGGAATTCTTCGCCTGTCGCGGCGCTGCGGTGTTCAACGAAATGGCGCCGCGCGTCCACAATAGCGGCCACTGGACGATCGAGGGCGCGACGACCTCGCAATTCGAGAACCACATCCGCGCGGTCTGCGGGCTGCCGCTGGGCGCGACGGGGCGAATCGTGCCGCGGGTCGCGATGCGCAACCTGGTCGGGGACGAGGTCGAAGGCTGGCGGGAGATCCTGGCCGACCCCGAGGCCCACCTCCACCTCTACGGCAAGGACGCCCCGCGCCCCGGCCGCAAGATGGGCCATGTAACCAGGCTGTTTGGGGACAGTTACGAGTAACTGTCCCCGCTTTGCTACTGCGCCGGCCTCGGTACCGCGGGCGCCTGCGGGACGCCCGGCAGGGTCATCACCTCGATCGGCAGGTTCAGCCGCTCGAGCTGCGGCCGGATCCGGGCCGCGTCGCCGACCACCACCCAGACGAAATTGTCCGGATTGAGGTAGCGGCGCGCGCTCTGGTCGAGGACCGGCGCGGTCATCCCGCGGTAGCGATCGGCGATCCGCTCCCAATAATCGTCCGGCCGGCGGTAGAGAGCGTTGGAGCGCAGCGCCCCGAGCACCGCCCCCGAGGTCTCGAACTGGCCCGGCAGCTGGCGGGTATTGCCCAGGATGATGCGGTTCATCTCCTCGGCGGTCACACCCTCGCTGGTCAGGAAGGCGCGCACCATCTGCATCGCCGCGGCGATCGATTCGCCGGTGCGGTCGGCCTGGACCGGCGCCTGGATGACGTAGGGCACCTGATGCTCGAGCATATTGGGACCGCCGCGGGCTCCGTAGGACCAGCCGCGCCGCTCGCGCAGCTCCATGTTGATCCGCGACAGGAAGTTGCTGCCCAGCGCTTCGTTGGCGGCGGTCAGCGGGAGCAGGTCCTGCGTGCCCCGCGCGGGCATGACTTGGCCGGCGAGGATGAAGCTCTGCGGCGATTGCGGCCGGTCGATCAGCACGATCCGCGGCCGCGGCGCCGGGATGGCGGCGCTAAACGCCTTGGTCCCGCGCCGCACCGAGGGCCGCCGCCAATTGCCGAAGCGCGCCTCGAGCAGGGGCCTCAACTGGGCGAGCGGCATGTCGCTGACCGCGAAGATTGTCGCATTGTCGGGACGGATCCAGGCGCGGTGGAAGCCGATCAGCTCGTCGCGGGTCAGGGTGCGCAGCACGGCGAGATCGCCGGTGCCGGAGAATGGCCGCCCGTAAGGATGGGCGGCGCCGTAGAGCAGGCCCGGCAGCGCGCGATTGGCGAGCCCACCCGGCTGGGTCAGCTCGGCGGCGGCGCCGGCGAGCTGCTGCTGGCGGACGCGCTCGATCTCCGCGGGCGCGAAGGCCGGGTTGCGTATGATGTCGGCGAGCAGGTCCAGCGACTCGCCAAGATTCGGGGTGAGCCCGGTCAGCGCGACCGTGGTGCGGTCGACGCTCGCGTCGGTGGAGACGATGGCGCCGAGCCGTTCCTGCGCTTCGGCGAGCTGGGTCGAATTGAGCCGCGTCGTGCCCTCTTCGAGCATGTTCAGTATCATCGCCTGGGTGCCGAGCCGGCCCGCCGGATCGGCGGCGATGCCGGCGTTGAACTCGACCGCGATCCGGGTGACCGGCACGGCGGCGCGGCGCGAATAGACGATGCGGATGCCGTTCGAAAGCCGCGCCCGCTCGATCGCGGGCAAGTCGAGCGCAAGCGTGCCGGCGACGTCGGGCATTTGCAGCCTGGGCGCCGGTGCCGGCGCGGCGGGGGCCGCGGGCGCGGCCGGCCGCGGGG
>JBKJZJ010000264.1:0-8175 GCA_046715355.1 Allosphingosinicella sp.
GATCAATGGCGAGGTCTTCGCCAATATCTGGCAGACCGGCTTCATCTACCGAATCGACCCCGCCAGCGGGCGCGTCACCGGCATTATCGACCTGCGCCCGCTCGCCGGGGAAAACACCACCGGCGCGGACAACGTGCTCAACGGCATCGCCTACGATGCCGCCCGCGACCGCCTGTTCGTCACCGGCAAGAACTGGTCGCGGCTCTACGAGATCGATCTGGTGCGGGCGCCCGCGGCCCGCAACTGACGGATCACCCCACCTCGATATCCCGGTCGGCCCGGTAATTGGCGAGGTCGCCTTCGAGGAAGCGGGTGTTCTCCTCGCGCAGCTTCGCCCCTTCATCGTCGTAGAGGAATGGCAGGAAGCAGAAACGCCGCCCCTTGGTCACCGGCATCGCCTGGTGGAGCAGCGAGCAGGAGAAGACGATCGCGCCGCCGGTCGGTGCGCGATAGGTGCGCGGCCCATATTCGGGGAAATGGAGGTCGCCGCCCTCATATTCCTCCGCGTTGAGGTTGATCGTCACGGCGAAGCGGCGGTGCGCGGTGCCCATCGAGGTGTCGTCGCGGTGCGGGCGGAAATGGCCGCCCGTCTCGGCCTCGTAGCAGCCGACCAGCAGCCGCTCGACCCGGGTCGCCTGATATTGGAAGACGCGCCGGACCATCGGCAGCAGCCGGTGGATGATCCTGAGGTTGAGCTGCCGCGCCAGCTCCGCATCCTCGACCAGGTAGTCGCGGCGGACCTTGTGGCGCGGATCGACGAGCAATTTGGTCATCCCGTCGACATCGCGCATGAACCCCGAATCCTCGCCGCCGTCGGCCTCGTAGAGGTCGATCAGCCGGCGGCAGAGCGCCGGCTCGAAGACGTCGGGCACCGCCACCACCGGCGCCCAGTCCGGCAGCGGCGGCTGCGCCGCGAGCGCGGCCAGCGCGTCGAGCGCCTGCGCGCTGTCGCTTAGCGGGAACAGGCCGCGCACCCTGAGCGCGCGGTCGAGCAGCAGCCAGTGGCCGCGATAGGCGTTGGGGGCGCCCTCGTCGGCGGCGCCGAAGGCGCGGCTCACCGCCCGGTCGTAATCGAGGAAGAAGCGGATGCCCGGTATCCGCCTGCGGATCCTTTTTTCGGCGGCGTCGGCGGGATCGACGGTGATTCCGAAAAAGGCCGCCTTGTCGTCGTCGAACAGGCCGCCCCTTTCCGCCATCGCCGCGATCGCCGCCGCCGCCTGCGGATCGGCCGCGCTGCCGAAGAAGAGCAGCAGGATCGCCCGCCCGCCGGCGGAATCGAAGGCGTATCGGTCATTGCCCTCGAGCGTCGCGCAGCGGAACCAGGGCGCCGCCTCGCCCGGGCCGAGAGGAATTCTGCGCGCACCAGCCATGGCTTGAGGCTAGCCGCTCCGCGCCGGGCTGGCAATTTGCGCGCCTTGCGGCATAGCTTGGCGCATGATCGAGGGATTCGAGCTGGATCCGGCCTGGCCGCGCATGAGCCTCGCGGAAGTCGACGCCCGCCTGACCGCGCCGGGCGCGCGCTTCGAGATGGAGGAGGCGGTGATCCGCGGCGTGCCGACGCGGGTGTGGAAGAACGCGCCGCCTTCGCTGCCGATGCTGGCGCGCTTCTCGCGGCTCCACGGCGACCGGCTGATCTGCATCTACGAGGAGGAGCGAATCGGCTTCGAGGCCTCGTTCCGGGCGAGCGCCGCGCTCGCAGCCGAACTTCAGCGCCGGGGGATCGGCAAGGGGGACCGCGTCGGGCTCGCCATGGTCAATCTGCCCGAATGGCCGATGGCCTTCTTCGCGATCACCGCTTTGGGCGCGATCGCGGTGCCCCTGAACGCCTGGTGGAGCGGCGCCGAACTCGAATATGGCCTCGCCGATTCGGGCGCCAAAGCGCTGATCTGCGACGCCGGGCGCGCCGAACGGATCGCGCCGCACCGGAATGCGCTGCCGGTGCTCGAACATGTCATCGTCAGCCGCGCGGAAGGCGGGGACCGGCTGGAAGACCTGATCGGCCTGCCGCCGGCCTGGAAGGACCTCCCCGCCGCCGATCTCCCCGCGGTCGACATCCACCCCGACGACGAGGCCGGCATTTTCTATACGAGCGGCACCACCGGCAAGCCAAAGGGCGCGCTCGGCACGCACCGCAATTTGATGACCAACATCCTCTCCAGCGGCTATGTGACCGCGCGGGCCGCGCTGCGCCGGGGCGAGACGCCGCCCGAGCCGGCGCCGAGGATCGGCCTGCTCGTCATCCCGCTCTTCCACGTCACCGCCTGCTCGGCGAGCCTGATGGGATCGATGGTCGCCGGCAACACCACCATCTTCATGCGCAAATGGGACACGGTCGAGGCGATGCGGATCATCGAGCGCGAGCGCGTCCAGGTGACCGGCGGCGTGCCCACCGTCGCCTGGCAGATCCTCGAACATCCCGACCGCGGCAAGTTCGACCTCTCCAGCCTCGAGCTGATCACTTATGGCGGCGCCCCCTCCGCGCCCGAGCTGGTGCGGCGGATCTTCGAGGAGTTCGGCGCGCTGCCCGGCAATGGCTGGGGAATGACCGAGACGATGGCGACGGTCACCGCCCATATCGGCGAGGATTATATCAACCGGCCCGACAGCGCCGGCCCGCCGGTGCCGGTCGCCGAGCTCAGGATCGTCGCGGCGGACGGCGTCACCCAGCTTCCCGCGGGCGAGGTCGGCGAATTGTGGGCGCGCGGCCCGCAGATCGTGAAGGGCTATTGGAACAACCCGAGTGCGACCGCCGAGACCTTCGTCGACGGCTGGGTCCGCACCGGCGACCTCGCCCGGCTCGACGAGGAAGGCTTCCTCACCATCGTCGACCGCGCCAAGGACATGATCATTCGCGGCGGCGAGAACATCTATTCGATCGAGGTCGAGAACGTCCTCTACCAGCACCCCGCGGTGATCGACGCGGCGCTGATCGGCATCCCCCATCACACGCTCGGCGAGGAGCCCGCGGCGGTGGTCCAGCTCGCCCCGGGCGCGTCCGCCACGGAGGAAGAGCTCAAGGCCTGGGTCCGCGAGCGGCTGGCGATCTTCAAGACGCCGGTGCGGGTGGTGTTCCTGGATCATCCGCTTCCGAGAAACGCGAACGGAAAGATATTGAAGAAGGATCTGAAGGCGTTGTTCGCTCAGGCTTGACTCATCCGTAAGCCTCCACTAACCGTAAGCTATGGCTAACGCTCCTGCCTTTGCCGCGCTTGCCGAACCGACCCGCCAGGCGATCGTCGAGCATCTGGCCGAACGCCCGATGGCGGTGGGAGAGCTGGCGGCGCTGCTGCCGGTCAGCCGCCCCGCGGTGTCGCAGCATCTCAAGGTGCTGAAGGACGCCAGCCTGGTGCGCGACGAGGCGCGGGGCACGCGTCGCATCTATTCGATCGACCCGGCCGGGCTCGGCCAGATCCGCGCCTGGCTCGACAGCTTCTGGGACAAGGCGCTCGCGGCCTATGCCGAAGCCGCCGAAAGGGAGGAAAAGCAATGAACGTCGAAGCCCAGCGCATCAGCCCCGCTCCGATCCGCAAGAGCCTGCGGGTCAAGGCAAGCCAACAAAAGGCGTTCGACACGTTCGTCGCCATGGGCGGCTGGTGGATGAAGAGCCACAGCCTGGTCCCGTCGGGCCAGAAGGACGTGATCATCGAGCCCCGCGCGGGCGGGCGCTGGTACGAAATCGGCAATGACGGCGCCGAGCAGGACTGGGGCAAGGTGGCGACCTATGAAGCGCCGGACCGGCTGCTGCTGATCTGGTCCCTCAACGCCGAATTCGCCTACGACCCCGCCTTCGAAACCACCGTCGAAATCCGCTTCACCGCCGACGGCGACCACACGATCGTCGATTTCGAGCACCGCGACCTCGACCGCTACGGCGACAATGCCGAGGCGGCGCGCGGCGGCATGGACGGCGGCTGGGGCGAATTGCTGGCGGGGTACCAGAAGCTCGTGGACGAAAACTAGCCCGCCTCGTCATTGCGAGGAGCAAAGCGACGAAATCCAGACTGCATCACCGCAGCACTGGATTGCTTCGCTTCTCGCAATGACGGCCTAGAAATCTACTCCGCCGGCCATCCCTCCAGCACCTCCACGAACCTTGTCAGCCAGGCATTGGTCTGGTGCCCGTCCACCACCCGATGGTCGATGGTCAGCGAGACATAGGCCATCGGGCGGATCTGGATCGCGTCCTGTCCGCCGATTTCGCGGACGACGACGCGCTTTTCCAATTTGCCGACGCCGAGGATCGCCGATTGCGGCTGGTTGATGATGATCGGCGCGGCGAACAGCGAGCCCGAGACGCCGTGATTGGAGATGGTGAAAGTGCCGCCTTTGATGTCGGCCGCGGTCAGTTTCTCCTGGCGCGCTTTTTCGATCAGCGCCTCGAGCCCGGCGGCGATGCCCTTGAGCGAGAGTTGCTGCACCTTCCTGAGCACAGGCACGATCAGCCCCTTGCTGCCGAGCGCGGTGCCGACGCCGATATTGATGTCGTCGTAAAGCTCCAGCTTGTCGGCGTGCCAGCGGCTGTTGATCGCCGGCGCGACCTTCATCGCCTCGGCCGCCGCGGCGACCAGATAGGCGGTGTAGGTAAGCTTGACGCCCTTCTTCGCATAGGCCGCCTTGTGCGCCTCGCGATGCGCGACGATCGCCGAGAAATCCGCCTCGAACACCGCAGTCACATGCGGTGCCTCGCTCACCGAGCGCTGCATGTTCTCCGCGATGGCGAGGCGCATCCGGTCGTGGGGCAGGAAATGGGAGCGGATATCGCCGGTTGCGGCGGGGACGATGCCTTCGACCCGCGTCGCCGCCTCGACGGCGCGGTCGACATCGGCGCGGGTGATCCGCCCGCCGCGGCCCGTACCCTCGATGTGCTGGGGGTCGAGATCGTGCTGCAAGACGGCGCGTTTGACGGCGGGAGAAAGGCGAGTCTCGCCCACCCCCCCCGTTCGGCCTGAGCCTGTCGAAGGCCTGCCTTCCTTCCTGGGAGAAGAAGAAGGCAAGGGCTTCGACGGGCTCAGCCCGAACGGTGTTTCCTGCGACTCTTCGTCCGCCTCAGGTGAAATCCGCCCGAGCACAGCGCCCGGAACCGCATCCGCATCCGTGTCCAGCAAGATCTCGCGCAACACCCCGGCGGCGGGCGCGGGGACCTCCATCGCCACCTTGTCGGTCTCGAGCTCGACCAGCGGATCATTCTCCTCGACGCGGTCGCCGATCCGCTTGAGCCAGGTCCGCACCACCGCCTTGGTGCCCTCCTGCTCTTCGGGGACGAGGATGTCGATCACCTCAGAACCCCACCAGCTCTTCGATCTTCGCCCGGATCTTCGCGACCGACGGCACCGCCCAGTCGAGCAGCACCGGATTATGCGGGCTCGGAATGTCGGGCATGGTGACGCGCGCGACCGGCGCGTCGAGGTCGAGGAACGCCTCGTCCGCGACAACCGCCGCGATCTCGGCGCCGAAGCCGCCGGTCCTGAGATCCTCGTGGACGATCAGGCAGCGCCGGGTGCGGCGGACTGAGTCGAGCACCATCTCGCGGTCCCAGGGCATCAAGGTCCTCAGGTCGATCACGTCCGCCGAAACGTCCCTGGCCGCTTCCTCGCACCTGGGCACCATCGCGCCCCAGGTGACGATGGTGATGTCTCGGCCCTCGCGCGTCTTCTTCGCCCGCCCGAACGGCAGGACATAATCGTCGCCCGGCCAGGGCCGCCGCGCCCAGGGATCGTCGAGCATCGCCCGATGCTCGAAGAACACCGTCGGGTCGTTGCCGCGCAAGGCGGAGCGCAGCAGCCCGACCGCGTCCTCGGCATTGGACGGCGCCGCCACCAGCCAGCCGGGATTGTGGACGAACTGCACCTCGTTGGTCTGGCTGTGCCAGGGATCGCCGCATTTGAAGAAGCCGATCGGCATGCGCAGCACCATCGGCGCGGCGAAACGGTTGTTGGTGCGCCAGCGCATCGTCCCGCAATCGTTGATCTGCTCGAGCGCCGGCTCGGCATATTTGCGGAACTGGATTTCCGGCACCGGCATGAGGCCGGCCAGCGCCATCCCGACCGCGCGGCCGATAATGCCTTCCTCGCTGAGGCTGGTGTCGAACACGCGGGCAATGCCATACTTGTCCTGCAGGCCCAGGGTCACCGCGTGGACGCCGCCCTTGGGCCCGATATCCTCGCCGAACAAAAGCACGCGCGGGTTGATCTCGAGCTCGAGGTCGAGCGTGCGGCGGATCGCGGTGACCATGTTGATCCGCTGTCCCTGCGGGCGCGCAGTTTCGGTCGATTTCGGCGCTCGATAGCCCCTCGTCCACTGGCCGCCGCGCTGCTGCATGATGCCGTCATAATAGACATGGTCGGCGACCCGCTCGGGGTCCGAAATGCCGCGCGCTTCCGCCTCGACCCGCGCCGCCTCGACCGCCGCTTCCGCGTCGCGCGCGATCGCCTCCCACTCAGCCTCGTCGATCAGCGCGGGCACCAGATAGGCCTTGAGCTTGGGCAGGGGATCTCGCGCCCATTCGGAGGCGACGAAGTCCTCGCTCTTATAGGTCTGCGTGTCCTGGAAGCTGTGCCCCTGCAGCCGCGGCACGGTGAGCCGCAGCAAAGCCGGCCCGGCGCCCGTCCGCACATAAGCGACGGCGTCGGCGATCAGCCGCGCGGCCTCGCCCGGCTCGGTGCCGTCGCCCGAGAGGATGTGGAGGTTCGAAAAGCTCGCCAGGTTCGCGGCGATGTCTCCGCCCGGCGTCTGGTAGGAGGAGGGGACCGAAATGCCGTATTGATTGTCCTCGATGTAGAAGAGCATCGGCAGCTTCTGCGTGGTCGCGATGGTCAGCGCCGACCAGAAGCCGTTGGTGGCGCAGCTGGCGTCACCGCCGAGCACGACCGCGATCGCCTCGTCATAGCCGTCGTCGCCGAGCACCTCGCGATGATAATTGATCGCCTGCGCCCAGCCGGCGGTCGGCGTATATTGCGCGCCGACGCCGCCGCACATCGGCAGCGCCGGGCAGCCGCCGAGATTGGGATAGTTGAAGACCACGCCGATATCGCGCCCGTCCGAATAGCCGCCCGCGCGGCCCATGTTGGAGCCGAGCGCCTCGACCGGCTCGACGCCCAATGCGAGCAGCAGCGGCCGCGAGCGATAATAGCCGCAGGCGCCGTCGCGCGGATGATCGAGCCGCGTGCCGAGGAGGATCTGCGCCAGATCATGCCCGCGTGCGCTGAACTGGTAGAGAATCTTGCGCTCGGGGACGAGCCGCTCCTCCTCGAGCCGGTCCAATGCCCGGCTGACATGGACGAGCCGGGCGATTTCGCGCCAGTCGAAATCGGGGTCCGGCGCGTCCGCTCCGGCCTCGCGCTCGCGGATCGGCGCCTCAGCCATCCAGTTTCTCCACCACCGCGGCGGCGAAAAGGTCGACATTGTCGTCGGCGAGGCCGACCACGTTGAACCGGCCCGATCCCGCCATGTAGATGCCCTTCTCGGCGCGCAGCTCCAGTACCTGGGCCGGGCTCAGCGGCAGCATCGAGAACATGCCCTTCTGCCCGGCGACATAAGCGAGCCTTGGATCGAAGGCGGCGAGCCGGGCCCGGATCGCGCGGATCCGCGCGCCCATCGCCTCGCCCTCGGATTCCCACAAGGCGCGCAGCTCCGCATCGTCGAGGATGATCCGCGCCACCGCCGCGCCATGATCGGGCGGCATCGACCAGGAGGTGCGGGCGAGCCCGAGCAGATTGCCGAAGGCGATTTGGGCCCCGCGCGCGCTCGTCCCCTTGACGAAGAGGTTGCCGAGCCGGTCGCGATAGCAGCTGAAATTCTTGTCGCAGCTCTGCGCGATCAGCGCCTGCTCGGCCGCCTCGACCACCATCCGCGTGCCGGCGGCGTCGGCCTCGAGCCCGTCGCCGAAGCCCTGATAGGCGAGGTCCACGAACGGGATCAGCCCGCGCGCCGAGATGAGATCGGCGACCGCGCGCCACTGGTCCAAATTGAGGTCGGCGCCGGTCGGATTGTGGCAGCAGCCGTGCAGCAGCACGAGATCGCCCGCCTCCGCTTGCCCGAGCGCGTCCATCATCCGCTCGAAGCAGATCGTCCGGCTCTCCTTGTCATAATAAGGATAGGGGATCATCTCGACGCCGGCGGCGCCGAGCAGGGGCGGGTGATTGGGCCAGGTCGGCTCGCCGAGGAAGATGCGGGCAT
>JBKJZJ010000265.1:0-8339 GCA_046715355.1 Allosphingosinicella sp.
ACCCGCTGCCGCCGATGCAGACCAGCGGCATCCGCGTCGGCTCACCCGCCGGCACTACGCGCGGGTTCGGCGAGGGGGAGTTCCGGGACATCGCCGACATGGTCGCCGACGTCCTCGACGGCCTCAAGGCCAATGGCGAAGAAGGCAATGCGGACGTGGAGGCCGAGGTTCGGACGCGCGTCGGAGCGCTCTGCGCGCGCTTCCCCATCTACCAGGAATTCTGAGGGTCCTGATGCGGTGCCCGTTCTGCGCCCATGAGAACAGCCAGGTGAAGGACAGCCGTCCCACCGAGGACGGCTCGGCCATCCGCCGCCGCCGCCAGTGCGAGGATTGCGGCGCCCGCTTCACCACCTTCGAGCGCATCCAGCTGCGCGAGCTGACGGTGGTGAAATCCGGTGACCGGCGCGAGCCGTTCGATCGCATGAAGCTCGAACGCTCGATCGCCACCGCCTGCCGCAAGCGCCCCGTCTCACCTGAGCGCATGGAACGCCTCGCTTCCTCGATCCAGCGCCAGATCGAGACGTCGGGCGAAAGCGAGATGCCCTCGGCCAGGATCGGCGAGATGGTGATGGAAGGGCTCAAAGCGCTCGACCCGGTCGCCTATATCCGCTTCGCCTCGGTCTATAAGGACTTCCGCGAAGCCAAGGATTTCGAGGATTTCGCTGGGACGGTGGGCGAGTGAGCACACCGCCTCCGGCGATCGTCCTCGTCCGTCCCCAACTCGGGGAGAATATCGGGAAGGCGGCGCGCGGGATGCTCAATTTCGGGCTGACGGACCTGAGGCTCGTCGCGCCGCGCGACGGCTGGCCCAATCCGTCCGCCGGGCCCTCCGCCTCGGGGGCGGACGTGGTGCTGCAGCGCGCGCGTGTGTTCGAAACGGTGGCCGAGGCGGTGGCCGATTGCGCCTATGTCTATGCGACCACGGTCAGGAAGCGGGGGCTGGTAATCCCCGTGGTCTCGCCCGAAGAAGCGGGCCGCGAAGTCCATGGCAATGACGGGCCGTCGGCCTTCCTGTTCGGCGCCGAGCGCTCCGGGCTGGAGACCGAGGAGGTGGCGCTGGCGGGCAAGATCGTCACCGTTCCGGTCAATCCCGATTTCCGCTCGCTCAATCTCGCCCAGGCGGTGATCCTGATCGCCTATGAATGGTCGAGGCATGGGGGCGGCCTCGCCGTCCCCACCGAGAGCGAAACCATCGAGCCGCGCGCGGCCCAGGCGGATCTCGAAGGGCTGATCGGCCAGCTCTACGCCGCGCTCGAGGCGGCCGACTATTTCCATCCCCCCGACCGCACGCCGGCGACCAAGAACACGATCCGCACCATCCTCACCAAGGCGGCCTGGTCTTCACGCGAGGTTCAGGCGCTGCGCGGCATCGTCCGGGCACTGGCGGAATCGGGCCGGAAGAGCCGCTGAACGCTTGACTTTTCGGCCCTTCCTCGCCCATTCAAAGTCCGAATTCTGCCCCTGGAGAGACGATCATGTATCTACGTGCCCTCGCCGCCGCCATTGCCGTTGTCGCCGTCCCGATCGCCGTCCAGGGCGCCGAAGGCCCGCGCCGGACCGCGCCCAACCCGGAAGCCAAGCGCACCTGCACGGTCGATCTGCAGCTTGGCAGCCGGCTCGGCGGCGTCCGCCGTTGCCGCAGCGCCGAGGAGCGCGAGGCCGCCAAGCAGGAGGCGCGTACGGTCGTCGACCGGATCCAGTCGATGAAGGCCACCACCTGTCCGCCCAATTGCTAGCATTTGGGAGGGGGTCGTGATGGTTCGCGCTTTCTTGGCGGCATTGGCCGTCGTCGCCGTCCCGATCGCCGTCCAGGGGGCGGAAGGCCCGCGCCGGACCAAGCCCAACGCGGAGAAGCGCACCTGCGAGGTCAACACGCCTGTGGGCAGCCGGCTCGGCGGGGTCCGCCGCTGCCGCTCGGCCTCCGAACGGGAGGCGCACAAGGCGGAGGCGCGTACCACCGTCGACCGCATCCAGGCGATGAAGCCGGTGATCTGCGCGCCGCCACACCCCTGTTGAGCTAAGCACCGCCGGTACCGCAGGTGCCGGCAATGGCGTTGACTTTGCGCGGCTTTGCCGCCATGTGCCCGCCTTCGCAATTGGCCCCGCACCCCTGGTGAAGCGGTGGCCGCGCCGGACACGTCAAGGTCCGGCGGTGCGGTCCCAGGGATATGAGCGACACGCGAATTGGAGTTTTTGTATCATGACCAAGCGCACCAGCGCCAAGTATAAGCTCGACCGCCGCATGGGCGAGAACGTCTTCGGACGCCCCAAGAGCCCGGTCAACCGCCGCGAATATGGCCCCGGCCAGCACGGCCAGCGCCGCAAGGGCAAGGTCTCGGATTTCGGCATCCAGCTGCGCGCCAAGCAGAAGCTCAAGGGCTATTATGGCGACGTCACCGAGAAGCAGTTCAAGCGCGCCTACACCGAAGCCGCGAAGATGAAGGGCGATACCGGCCAGAATCTGATCGGCCTGCTGGAGCGGCGGCTGGACGCGGTGGTCTACCGCGCCAAGTTCGCGCCGACCATCTGGGCCGCGCGCCAGATCGTCAATCACGGCCATATCCGGGTCAACGGCGCGAAGCTCAACATCGCTTCGGCCAAGGTCAATGTCGGCGACGTCGTCGAGCTCGGCCCCAAGGCGCAGGAGATGGCGCTGGTGATCGAGGCGCAGGGCCTCGCCGAACGCGACATCCCCGAATATATCGTCCAGGACGGGACGACGAAGATCGTCTTCAACCGGGTGCCGACGCTCGACGAAGTGCCCTATCCGGTGCGCATGGAGCCCAATCTGGTCGTCGAATTCTATTCGCGCTGATCGTTCTCAGTCGTCGAGGAGTGGCGGGCTGACCCCGACAAGCGGGTGATCGAGACGGGCCGGCAGGGCGTTGCCCTCCACCCAACGCCGCGCCCGCGCAATCTCGGGGCCAAGCATCGCCGCCGCCTGCGCCCGCAGGCGGAGCCGCGCTTCATTGTCGAACGCCTGACCCGGCACCTTGGAATAGGTGGTAAGAAGCTCGTCCGCGTCGAGATCGGCATCGACCCCGAAATGCGCGGCCGCGGCGGCGAGCGCCGGGCGCGGCGCGTCGAGCAATTCGTCGGCATGCAGGCTTCGCACGCCGGGATAGTGCGCAAGCAGCTCGGCATAGAGGCGCATCTGCGCGAGCCACAGCGCCGCGGCGCGCTCCGCCACATCCAGACCCGCCACGCCGGCAATGTCGAGCTGGGTGGTGACGTTGACCACCCATTGGCGATGGGCGGGGCTGCGCAGCACCGCGAGCAGATAGGCGCGCAACGGGAAATAGAGCAGGATGGCGGGCGCTTCCGGATAGAGCGCCATGAGGTCGGCCGCGATGAAATTGACGGGAACGTTGGCCTTGACGATGGTCGCCGCGTCCGGGCGGTAGCGCCGCCCGGCCAGCGCGGCCGCCAGATGCAGGCGCGCCCGCCAGCCCTCGTCCGCCGCACCGCGCGTCAGCCCGAGCTGGCGCAATGGCCGCGGCTCGCGCAGGACCAGATTGCCCTCCTCGCGATCCAGCGCGCGCGCGAGCAGGGTCGAGCCGCAATGGGCGACGTGGAAGATCCATGCGATCCGAGGGACCGCGATGCCGGTTGCGTCGCGAAACGCCGTCAACGCCTCCACCGGAACCCGCACTTCCCGATCGTCCGCGGAGGCGATCCTGTGGTCGAGGAAGATCGAGCGGTGATAGGCGTTGCGGTCCATCGTCCGGAAGACCGCCTGATCGCCTTCGAACGCGAAAAGATGGTGATCGGGCGAGGCGAACAGGCGCTCGATCGTCAGGTCAATATCGGTCGCCGCCATCGCGCGACCTATAGTCCGCCCGTGCCATCGAAGCTATATGTCCCCCATGGCCGAGATCATCCCCCCCGGCGCCGGCCGGCCCCATGCGACCATCCGGGCCGAGCAGGAGGCGAGCCCGCTCGACCTTGATCCGGACGCCGTCATTTCCCTGTACAAGACGCATGGCGCGCTGCTGCTGCGCGGCTTCTCCACCGACATCGATCGCTTCCGCCGGTTCGCCGAGCAGTTCTGCGCAAGCTCGGCGCTGAACGACAGCCGCGGCCGCGACCTGCTCGACCCCGAGCACAAAATCCAGTCGGTCAACCGCGGCGTCGCGCCCTTCCCGCTCCACCCCGAGCTCTCGCGCGAGCCGTGGAAGCCGGACGTGTGCTTCTTCGGTTGCCTCAACGCGCCCAGCGAGCAGGGCGCGACGACCTTGTGCGACGGCGTCGAGATCGTCGCTCGGCTCCCCGCCGAGGTCCGCCGGGCGTTCGAGAACCGCCGCTTGCTCTACGTCCAGGCGGCCACGGCGGAGGAGCTGGACTTTTGGCTGGGGACGCCCGATCCGAGCGACGCCGAGCTGGCCGCGCCGCCGCCGACATCGCCCTATTTCTTCTGGCGCGCCGACGGCAGGGTCATCCGCGCTTTCACCCGTCCCGCCTTTCACCGGCCGATGTTCACCGACGCCCCGGCGTTCGGGAACTTCCTCCTGTTCGCGCGCTATTGCCTCGGGATTCAGGGCGTGCCGCTGTTCGAGGACGGCTCGCAGGTTCCGGACGCCTTGCTGGCGGCGGTGAAATCGGTCTCCGACCGGCTGACCGCGCCGATCGGCTGGCAAAGCGGCGACGTGCTGATGATCGACAATACCCGCTTCATGCACGGCCGCACGGCGGTGCGCGATGCCGGCGAGCGGCTGATCGCCTCCTATTTCGGCTATCTGAATTTCGCGCTCGCGAATCCCGAGGAGCCCGCCGACCCCTTGTGGCGCGCCGGCCCGTTCAGCCCGCCCGCGCGCCTGACCCCGGCGGTGCGGGCGGCCTGACGCTATCGGGCCGCCAGCTCGGCCGCGAGGAAGGCGCCGATCCGCTCCAGCATCCGCTGCCGCGCCGAGGAATCGGCAAGATCGTGCTCGAGCCCCGGAAACACGGTCAGCTCGCTCCTCTTGCCCGCATTGCGGAGCGCGTCGTTCATCCGGCGCGAATGGACCACGGGCACGTTCAGATCGCGGTCGCCGTGGAAGAGCAGCACCGGGGCGGTGATCGCCGCCACGTTGCGCAGCGGCGAGCCCTGCGTGATGTGCGGGCCCGAGCCGATATATTCGACGACGTTGCGCGCGCTCGTATAGTTGCGGAAATCGTCCTTGGCCTGCTGCAGGTCGGTGACCGGCGCGATCGCGACGATCGCCCTGTAGAGGCTCGGCTCGGTCGCCCCGGCCTGCAGCGCGGCATAGCCGCCATAGGACCAGCCGAGAATCGCCATCCGCGCCGGATCGCCGATGCCCTGCGCGGCGAGCCAGCGCGCGCCGGCGTCGATGTCGCCGATCGACGTGCGCCAGCTCTGGAAGCCGTTGCGTTGCAGCCATTGATCGCCATAGCCGGCGGAGCCGCGATAATTGGCCTGCAACACCGCATAACCGCGATTGGCGAGATATTGGGCGAGCCAGTCGAACCCCCAGACGTCGCGCGAGGCCGGTCCGCCATGCGGCAGGATTACGGCCGGCAGGCCCCGCGCCTCGCGGCCCGGCGGCAGCGTCAGATAAGCGGGGATGGGGGTGCCGTCGGCGGCGGGATAGGTGACGCTGCGGACATTGGCCAGCGGCGTGCCTTCGAGCTGCGGGCGGACCGTCAGGATCTCATTGAGGTTCCTGGCGGTGCGGTCGTAGAGATAATAGCGGCCCGCATCATTGTCGGCGCCGGCATGGACGAGGATGCGATTGCCGTCGCTGCTGGTCGAGCCGAAATCGATGATCGGCAGACTGGGGATGGCGCGCGAGAGCGACCGGGCCAGGGTAGCATAAGCGGGATCGAAATAGACGACGCGCTGCTGCTCCTCCGCGAAGGTGACGCCGATCACGCGCGTGCGCCGGCTCGCCCAGACGACGCCGTCGACGTCCACGCGCGGGTTGGCGTGGACCAGCTCCGTCGCCAGCGAGCCGTCGAGCTTGACCCGGTAGAGGGCGAAGCGGCCGTCGAGCTTCTGCAGGACGTAGGCGGCGTCAAGCTGCGGATCGACCGCGACCGGATACATGCCGACGCCCGAGGCGGTGTCGAAGATCGAGAACGGTCGCCAGTCGCGGTTCGCCGCGGTGCGATAGAGGTAGGTGACGCGAGTGCCGGCCTGGCCGTTGGCGCGCAGCTCGAGGGTCGACATGATGCGGACGTTGCCGCGCCCGTCGCTGAGATAGCTCTCCGCGCGCGCATTGGGCGGCTCGACCCGCTGCGTCCGCAATGTCCGCACATCGACCCGATCGACGGCCAGTCCGTTGCCCGCGCGGACCAGGCGCGTGCCTGCGCCCCTCTGCTCGGGCACGAGCTCGCGGGCCATCAGGATCGAGCCGGCTTCGCCGCCGCTCCAGTCGAGCACCGATCCGTCGAACTGGCGTATCCGCGCGTCATAGGCGGAGCCGCGCTCCCCGAGCATCGTCAGGTTTCGGCCGTCCGTGTCGAGCGAGACCAGGCGCGTGAAGGGAATGAGCATGCCTTCGACGGTCGTCATGCCGACGATCTGGCAGATCAGCCGGTCATTGGTGACAAAATTGCACCAGCGGAAGCGCTCGGGATCGCCGTCGGAATGGACGATGAGGCGCGGCTCGGTGCTGCTGTCGAGCTCGTGGACGTAGATGCCGGTCCCCCGCGCCGTCCCCGGCTGCAGGAAGACGACGCGGCGGCCGTCCGGCGAGATGTCGATCTGCTGCACGCTTTCGCGCACCCCGAACAGATGCGACGGATCGACCGCCGGTTGCGCGGGCGCCGGTTGTTGCGCAGGCGCCGGTTGTTGTGCGTAGGCCGATGACGCGGCAGCAAGGCCCGCCAGGAAAAGCAATCTCGCGATCATGAATCGTCCCCCAATTCGAGACTATTAGCCACGTCCGGCGTGCAGATGCAATGGAGACTCCGCTCGGCTTGCCTAGAGTGGCGCACAGTGCCAAGAGCGCTTCGCATCACGCGCCCCAGGAGGCTGAACCCATGAATCCGAAACCAATGCTCGCCGCCCTGGCCCTCGCGGCCCTCGCCGGCTGCGTGACCCCTTCAGGACCGGCGCAAGCGCCCGCCATCTCCCAGACCACGCTGCAGCGGGTGACGCAGACCTTGTCCTCCGACGAATATGAAGGCCGCGCGCCCGGCACGCCCGGGGAGCAGCGCACAATCGCCTTCCTTTCCCAGGAGTTCGCGCGCGCCGGCCTACGGCCCGGCAACAATGGCAGCTGGTACCAGGAGGTGCCTTTGGTCGAGATCACCGCGCAGGGCAGCCCGCGGCTGGAGATAAGCGGCGCCGGGCGCGGCCTGACGTTCAACTATCGCACCGATTTCGTCGGCGCCTCCTACCGCGCCCAGCCGCGCGTCTCGGTCGCGAACAGCGAGATCGTCTTCGTCGGCTACGGCATCAACGCGCCCGAACGCGGCTGGAACGATTATGAAGGGCTCGACGTGCGCGGCAAGACCGTGGTCATCCTGGTCAACGATCCCGACTGGCAGACACCCGGCCTCGAAGGCCCGTTCAACGGCCGCGCGATGACCTATTACGGCCGCTGGACCTACAAATATGAGGAGGCCGCGCGGCAGGGCGCCGCCGCCGCGCTCATCGTCCACGACACCGCGCCGGCCTCCTATGGCTGGAACGTGGTCGAGAACAGCTGGACCGGGCCGCAGCCTTATATGCAGACCCCGAACGACGGCGCCGACCAGACCGCGATGAACGGCTGGCTGACCAACGACGCCGCGCGCCGGCTGATGGCCGCGTCGGGCCAGGATCTCGACGCGTTGACCCGCTCGGCGCAGCAGCGCGGCTTCCGCGCCGTGCCGCTCGGCCTCAGGGCTTCGATCACCATCGACAACCAGATCCGCCGCTTCGCCTCGCGCAACGTGATCGGCGTGCTGCCCGGGCGGACGCGGCCAAACGAATACGTCCTCTACACCGCCCATTGGGACCATCTCGGCACCTGCACCGAGACCGGCGAGGACCGGATCTGCAACGGCGCGGTCGACAATGCCAGCGGCACCTCGGCCCTGGTCGCGCTCGCCGAGGCGCATGTCCGCGCCGGGCGGCCCGACCGGACGATCGTCTTCCTGGCCGTCACGGCCGAGGAATCGGGCCTGCTCGGTTCAGCCTATTACGCCGCCAACCCGATCTACCCGCTGGCGCGGACCGCGGGCGGCTTCAACATGGATTCGCTGAACATGGCGGGGCCTGCGCGGGACTTCGTCTCGGTCGGCGGCGGCAAGTCCGAGCTCGACGCCTATCTCGCGCGCGAGATCGCGGCCGACGATCTCACTCTGAAGCCCGAGCCTTCGCCCCAAGCCGGCTATTATTACCGCTCGGA
>JBKJZJ010000266.1:0-2698 GCA_046715355.1 Allosphingosinicella sp.
CGATCCGTTCAAGCGCTGGGCGGGGCGCCAGCACCGGCCGACCTATTTCTGGTACAGCGCCTATCCGCATCTGACCACCGACCGGATCCGCTCCAACGCCGCGATCCGCCAGGGCCTGGCGGGCGCCTCGACCGAGGACGAGGCCAAGGCCTGGCTCGCCAATCTCGGCTCGCGCATGCCGCCAGTCGGCACGCTCGACACGCCCGAAATCCAGACCATCCTGTTCGGCGGGCTCAAGCACCACCCGTTCGGGGCGAGCCTGCTCCTGGCCCTGCCCGAGACGCCCGGCGCGGCGCGCGAGTGGCTCGGCAAAGCCGCCCATACGGTGACCTTCGGCGACCTCCCCGACCCCGGCAGGGTGACCTTGCTCGCCCTGTCGGCGCGCGGCCTGCGGCGGCTCGGGCTCGACGAGGCGCAGCTCACCTCCTTCCCCTTCGCCTTCCGGATGGGGATGGCCGATCCGATCCGCAGCACGATCCTGGCCGACACCGGCGACGACAAGCCGGCGGAGTGGATCTGGGGCGGCGGTAACGACGTCGACGCGGCGCTCATCCTCTACGCGGCCGACGAGTCAGTGCTGGCCGACGCGATCGAGGCGGCGGCGAATGGGATAGAAGAGGCCGGCGGCGCGGTCGTCCACCAGGTCCGCTTCCGCCCGCTCGAGAGGGAGGCGCGGGTCTCGGGCGGCGGGCGCCGCAACCAGGCGAGGGAAGCGTTCGGCTTCGCCGACGGCGTCTCTCAGCCGATCATCAAGGGCACGCGGCGCTGGCTCAAGGACGCCGACGCCATCCATATTGTCGAGGCCGGCGAATTCCTGCTCGGCTATCCCGACAATCGCGGCGGCCATGCGTTCAGCCCTTTGGTCCCCGCCGCGAAGGATCCGCACAACCTGCTTCCCGTCGTCGATCCGGCCTATGCGGCGTCGCACTATCCAAGCCTTGACCAGAGCGGCGCCGGCCGCGACCGCGACCTCGGCCGCAACGGCTCCTACCTCGTCATCCGCCAGCTCGCCCAGGACGTCGACGGATTCCGCGAATCGGTCGCCCATGCCGCCGCGCAATGCGCCGGCCATCGCGGCATCCCGCCGGGCCTGAAGCCCTGGCAGCGCGAGCAATGGGTCGCCGCCAAGATGGTCGGCCGCTGGCGCGACGGCGCCTCGCTGGTCCGCTATCCGCACCGGCCCGGCACTGGCTGGAGCGACGACCCCGCCGATCCCGGCAAGAACGGCTCGATTCCGGTCGAGCCCGACAACGGCTTCCTGCTCGGCGCCGAGGATCCGATCGGGCACCGCTGCCCGTTCGGCGCCCATATCCGCCGCAGCAACCCGCGCGAGACGATGACGCCGGGCTCGATGGAGCAGCTCGCCATCACCACCCGCCACCGCATCCTGCGCGTCGGCCGCCGCTATTCGGCCTACGGGCATGCGGGCAAGGCCGAGAAGGAAGGCCTGTTCTTCATGTGCCTCAACAGCGAGCTCGAGCGGCAATTCGAGTTCATCCAGCAGACCTGGTCGTTCGCGATCCAGTTCATGGGCGTCGAGAACGAGGCCGACGCGATCCTCGTGCGCGGCGCGCAGGCGGAGGACAAGCGCGAGCGCATGGCGGCCCGGCTCACCATTCCGACCGCAATGGGCCCGATCTACGTCCGCAACTTGCGCGACGTGACCCAGGTCCGCGGCGGCGGCTATTTCTTCCTGCCGAGCCGCAGCGCGCTCGCCTGGCTGTCCAGCTAGCCCAACGCCGGCGGGGACAGTTGCTCGCAACTGTCCCCATCCCTGCAGCGTTTGCCTGCGGTGAGAGTCGCCACCTTCAACGTCAACGGCGTCAACGGCCGGCTGGAGCTGCTGCTCGACTGGCTCGCCGAGACGGCGCCCGACATCGCCTGCCTGCAGGAGTTGAAGGCGCCGGACGAACGCTTCCCCGAGGCCGCGATCGAGGCGGCCGGCTATGGCGCGATCTGGCACGGCCAGAAGAGCTGGAACGGCGTCGCAATCCTCGCCCGCGGCCGCGAGCCGGTCGAAACCCAGCGCGGCCTCCCCGGCGATCCCGGCGACACGCACAGCCGCTATATCGAGGCGGCGGTGGACGGAGTGTTGATCGGCTGCCTCTATTTGCCCAACGGCAATCCCGTCGGCGGGCCGAAATTCGCCTACAAGCTCGCATGGATGGAGCGCTTCATGGCGCGCGCCGCCGAGCTCGTCGCGCTGGATTGCCCGGTCGTGCTTGCCGGCGACTATAACGTCATCCCCACCGACCAGGACGTCTACAAGCCCGAGCGCTGGCTGACCGACGCGCTCTTCCAGCCCGAGCCCCGCGCCCAATATGTCCGGCTGCTGAAGCAGGGCTGGACCGACGCGCTGCGCCACCTTCACCCGGACGAGACGATCTTCACCTTCTGGGACTATTGGCGAAACGCCTTCGCCCGCAACGCCGGCATCCGCATCGACCATCTGCTGCTCAACAAGAGGGCGGCTATGCGGGTGGGGGGGGGGGGCGTCGACACCGCGACGCGCGCCAAAGAAAAAGCCAGCGACCATGCGCCGGCCTGGGTGGAGCTGGCGGAATAGCTCCCCGGCGAAGGCCGGGGCCCAGTTGCGTGCTCAGGCCTGGACCCCGGCCTTGGGTCCCATCAAAGTAGTACTTTGATGGGGTCCCTTCGCCGGGGAACGCCGTGCGATTCCCGCCACTTCGTCGTAGAT
>JBKJZJ010000267.1:0-8145 GCA_046715355.1 Allosphingosinicella sp.
TCTTGAACGGCACCATGCCGGCATTGACGAACATCAGAGTCGGGTCGTTCTGCGGCACCAGCGGCGCCGAGCGCACGATTTCGTGTCCCTCGGCCGCGAAATAATCGAGGAAGGCCCGGCGGATGTCATTCGTCGAGGTCATGCTCGCGGATGTAAGCGACATGCTGCGCTGCGGCAAGTTAGCCGCGAGGGCCCGTCGCCTACTCGACGACGCGCGAGGGCGGTCCGCCGGTGGCGAAGGCGCCGATGAACTCGCCGGCATCGGTCCGCGCAGCGCAACGTATCTCGGTTGGTCCCGCCTCGATGTTGCCAAATTCGCAATGGCCGCTTGCCGTGCGGACGATCGTGTCCGCTTCGGTCGTCTGCGTAATCCTGTCGAGCGTCAGCCGCCCACGGCTCCCCTCGCGGACCGGGTTGTTGCCGCTGAACGAGGTCAGCGCGCCCTCCTGCATGAACATGAAGGAGAAGCGGCCCGATCTATAGCGGACGTTGACGACTAAGCCGCGGCACCCCGCGCTTGCGTCCTGCCCGGCGAGAACCAGGGTTTCACAGCGGCCTTCGAGGAAAGCGGTCCCGATGGGTGCGTCGGAGCCCTGCGCCAACGCGGGCGATGCGGCGGCCAATGCGAGGGGAACCGCCAAGGCTCTTTGCCATCCGTCCATGCCTGCTCCTTTGGGCCCGGCGGCGAACCCTAAGCAAGCGGCGAACGGCGCACAAGTGCGGGACAGGCCGAGAATTGCCCCCTTGCACTTCCCCGCCGACAAGTCGAAGCTGGACCTTTCCTATAAGGCGCGCGGCCGCGTCTTTCTCGCGGAGCCGTGCGGCAAGATCGCAAGGAGACGCACATGCCCACCAGAGCTGCCGGCACCAGAACCATCGCGCTCATGGGCCCCGGCGGGGCGGGTAAGACCAGCCTAGCCGAGGCCCTTCTTTTTGCGGCCGGCGCGAGCGGGCGGCAGGGCTCGGTCGCCGACGGCTCCTCGACCGGCGACGCCAGCCCCGAAGCCAGGGCGCGCGGCGGCTCGACCGAGCTCAACCTGCTGAACTTCGACTATATGGGCGATCATTATGCGCTGATCGACTGCCCGGGATCGGTCGGCTTCGCGGCCGATGGCGCGCTCGGCGCGGCGGTCGCCGACCTCGCTCTGGTCGTGGTCGATCCGGACCCGAACCGCGCCTTGCTCGTCGAGCCGACGCTCAGGCAGCTCGAAGCGCTCGGCATCCCGCACATGATCTTCGTCAACAAGATCGACCAGGCGCGCGGCTCGATCCAGGGCCTCCTGGAAGCGCTGCAGCCGATGAGCGCCTCGCCCCTGATCGCGCGCTGGATCCCCATACGCGACGGCGAAAAGGTCACCGGCTTCGTCGATATCGCGCTCGAGCGGGCTTATTATTACCAGCCGGGCAAGCCCTCCGAGCAGAAGGAAATCCCCGCCGACCTCGCCGACCGCGAGGCGCTGGAGCGCGGCCAGATGCTCGAAAAGCTGGCCGACCATGACGACGTCCTGCTCGAGCAGCTGCTGATGGACGAGGTCCCCGACCGCGAGACCGTCTTCGCCGACCTCGCCAAGGAAACCGGCCAGGGCCAGATCGTGCCCGTATTGTTCGGCTCGGCGAGCGGCGCGCTCGGCGTCCGGCGGCTGATGAAGGCGCTCAGGCACGAGGCCCCCGCCCCGTCCGCCGCGGCCGAACGGCTCGGCGCCACCGACGGCGGCTCGGCGGTGATCTTCAAGGTCAGCCATGGCGGCGCGATGGGCCGCCTCTCTTTCGCCCGCATCTTCGGCGGGGCGCTCAAGGAGGGCCAGGAGCTGAAGAGCAGCGGCGGCGAGGTGGTGCGCATCGGCACATTGTTCGGCGTGCAGGGCGAGAAGACCGTCAAGCTCGCCGAAGCCAAGGACGGCGACGTCGTCGCGGTCGCCAAGCTCGAGGGCGTGCATGCCGGCGAATGGCTGGCCTCCGGCAAGGCGCCGGCGCCGCTCGAAGTTCCGCAGCCGACCCGCAATTACGCGCTCGCCATCGCCACCAAGGACAGGAAGGACGACGTCCGCCTGTCGACCGCGCTGCACAAGCTTACAGAGGAGGACCGCGCGCTCAAATGGGAGCAGGACGAGGCGATGCACGAGACCCGCCTCAAGGGCGTCAACGACGAGCATCTCAAGGTGACGCTGGAGCGGCTCAGAAGGCGCTACGGCGTCGCCGTCGATTCGCGCCAGCCGGCGATCGGCTACAAGGAATCGATCCGCAAGACCGTCACCCAGCGCGGCCGCCATAAGAAGCAGTCGGGCGGCCACGGCCAGTTCGGCGATTGCGTGATCCAGGTCCGGCCGCAGCCGCGGGGCGAGGGCTTCAGCTTCACCGACAAGATCACCGGCGGGGTCGTGCCCAAGCAGTGGATCCCGGCGGTCGAGGACGGCGTCCGCGACGCTTTGGTCAAGGGGCCTTTGGGCTTCCCCGTGGTCGACGTCGCGGTGACCCTGATCGACGGCTCCTATCACAGCGTCGACAGCTCCGAGCTCGCCTTCCGCACCGCGGGGCGGATCGGCATGGCCGAGGCGCTCGCCGGAGCCGCGCCGCACCTGCTGGAGCCGGTGATGAAGGTCACCATCCTGGTGCCGAGCGGCGCGACCTCGAAGGCGACCTCCGCGGTCGCCAGCCGCCGCGGGCAGATGCTCGGCATGGAGCCACGCGAGGGCTGGTCGCGCTGGGACCGGGTCGAGGCACTGGTCCCCGAGGCGGAGATGCAGGGGTTCGACGCGGAGCTGCGCTCGCTGAGCCAGGGCCTCGCCACCTATGAAGCGGCGTTCGACCATCTCGCCGAGCTGAACGGCACGCTTGCCGACAAGGTCGTGCAGAAGGAGTTGGAGCCGGCTTGAAAGATCGGCGACTCAGGAAAGTTACTTTCGGCTACCATGTCTGAGCGCCCGCCGGCGCAGCCGAAAGTAACAGCCCCCCACTTCGCAAGCGGGGCATCCGAAAGTAACTGTCCCCATTCGCGCACAAGTTTGATAAGCTGACGCAATGGCCGACCTGTTCGTGTCCTTTTCGCGCGTCGATCGCAACCGGATCTCCGGGTTTAGCGACGCGCTCGAGAAAAGCGGCCACTGCGTCTGGTGGGACCCGGCGCTGGCGCCGGGCGACGATTATGCGGTGCTTATCGAGAAGGAGAACGACGCGCCGCGCCGCGGCATCGTCGCCTGGTCGCAGACGGCACGCGGACCGGGCTTGCAGGGGCTCGGAGGGGGCGCCTTGCTCGCCGCGACCGCGTTCAGCCTGGTCCGCATCGGGCGGGCGTCGCGGCGATGAGCGGGCGCGAATCCCCCTCGATCCGGCGCTTCGTGCGCCGCGTCTGGATCCTGCTCGGCTTCCAGCTCGTCGCCGCGGCCGTCGCCGCCGGGGTCGCGATCTGGGCGGCGGGCGCGGTCCGCCGGGTCGCCGAGCAGCGCGACGCGCTCAAGGCGCGGGTCACCGAGCTCGAGGCGCGGCCGGCGGTGGTCCCGCCCGCGCCCGAACGCCCCTTGGACGGTAACGCGCCAGAGTCCAGCATCACGCAGATTCCCGACACCCCGCCGCCTCCGCCCCCGCCGCCCGCTCCGCCGCCGCCCCCGCCGCCACTGCCTCGGCCGCCGCTGCCCCCTTCACCTCCGCCCCCTCCCCCGCCACCGGCGCCGGTGCGCCGCGAGGTGCAGGTCGATCCGCGCTACGCCGGCGCGCTGCAGCCGCCTTACCCGCCTGACCAGCTGCGGGCGCAGCGCCGCGGCAGGGTCCGCGTTCGCGTCACCGTCGCGCCCGACGGCCGGGTGACCGCGGTCCAGCGGCTGGAAGAAACCAATGAGTCCTTTGGGCGGGCCACCGAGCGCCAGGCGCGCAGCCACTGGCGCTTCCGCCCGGCGACGCTGGACGGGCGACCGGTACAAGGGTCCATCGTGATGACGGTGCATTTCCGGATCGCGGACCCCTAAGGGGACTAGGAACAGTTGGAGGGAAAGGGGACAGTCACTTTCGGCAATTGGGTCTGACACTCGGACCTGGCAGCCGAAAGTGACTGTCCCCCTCCGAGCTCCGGCTTGGCAGCCGAAAGTAACTATCCCCATTCGCGCCCGAATTTGATACGCTCACGTCATGGCCGACGTGTTCGTCTCCTATTCGCGCGTCAATCGCGACCGGATCACCGGGGTCAGCGACGCGCTCGAGGCGAGCGGCCACGACGTCTGGTGGGACAGGTCGCTGGCGCCTGGCGACGATTATGCGATGCTGATCGAGAAGGAGATCGACGCGGCGCGCTGCTGCATCGTCGCCTGGTCGAAGACGGCGCGCGAATCGCTCTGGGTCCGCGCCGAGGCCAATGAGGCGCTCGATTCGGGCAAGCTCGTCCAGATCAACCTCGACCAGGCGCGGCTGCCCCTCCCCTTCAGCGCGCTCCATTTCCTCGATTTCAGCCGCTGGGCGGGCAATCGCGACGAGCCGCCCTGGGGCGACCTCGACACGCGCGTCAGGCGCCGCCTCAACGGCGAATGGATCGACGACAAGGCGCCGCCGCCCGGACCGGCCTTGCAGGGTCTCGGGCGCGTCTCCATGCTCGGCTGGGTGTCGATCCTGGTCGCGGCCTTGGCCGCGCTCGCGGTCGGGCTGGCGGCGACGGGCACGCTCGGCGCGGCGGCGTTCGGCGGGATCACCATGTTCGCGCTGGCCATCGCGGCGGTCCTGCTCGCCGCGACCGCCTTCAGCCTGGTCCGCATCGGGAGGGCGTCACGGCGATGAGCGCGCAGGATTCCCCCACCATCCGGCGCTTCGTGCGTACCGCCTGGATCATGCTCGGCTTCCAGCTGGTCTTCGCCGTCGGCGCGATCGGAGTCGCGATCTGGGCGGCGAGCGCGGTGCGCCAGGCCGTCGAGCAGCGCGACCTCCTGCAGGCGCGCGTCGCCGTGCTCGAAGGGGGCCGGAATCAGGCCGCGCCCGCGCCCGCGCCGGTGGAAGAAGTCACGCCCGCGCCCGAGCCCGTCAACGAAGTGGCCCCGCCGCCGGAACAGCCGGTCCAGACCACGCCCATCCCGCCCGTGACGCGCACGCCGCCGCCTGTACGCCAGCCGCCGATCCGCGCGACTCCGCCGATCCGCACGCCGCCGCCGCCGGTCTACAACCCGCCCGTCTATGTCCCGCCGCCGGTCTATACGCCGCCGCCCCAAGTCGAGGACAAGCCGCCCGTGATTCGCGACGATCCGCCGCCGCAACGGCCGCGGCGCCCGCGCCCGCAGATCAATATCGACATTCCCGGGCTGTTCGGCCGGGGGACGCGCGACCGCCCGACCCGCACCCCGAACACTCCCAACACCCGCACACCGGGAACGACCCAGCCCAACCCGACCCGGCCGCCGCGCATCACCGCTCCGCCCAGCACGCCGAACGCGACCACGGTCCCCCGGCGCCGGCCGCGGCCGACCGCGAACGACCCGCGGCCGCCCGGTATCCGCTGAGCCGCGCTAGGAGGGATGCGCCTGCGCCGTCTCGGCGGCCTCCGCCGCCACCTCGTTGCCCGGCGGTGCCGGCTCATGTTCCTCGCCCCGTGAGATGACGAACGCGGCGACGAGGTCGCCGATCACGTTGAGCGTCGTGCGGCACATGTCGAGGAAGCGGTCGACGCCGAGCACAAGGGCGATCGCCTCGGGCCTGATGCCGACCATGGCGAGGATCAAGGCGACCACCGGCAGCGAGCCCGCCGGAACGCCGGCCGTGCCGATCCCGCCCAGGATGCAGACCAGCATCACCGTGATCTGCTGGCCGAGCGACAATTCCATACCGACGAACTGGGCGAGGAAGATGACGGTGACGCCTTCGAACATCGCGGTGCCGTTCTGGTTGGCGGTGGCGCCGATGGTGAGCACGAAACGCGAGACGCGGCGGGGAAGCTTGAGATTGTCCTCGGCGACGCGCAGCGCGGTCGGCAAGGTGGCGTTGGAGGAGGCGGTCGAGAAGGCCATCACCGCCGCCTCCTGCGTCTCGCGGAAGAAGGCGACCGGGCTCTTGCGGCCCAAGGTCGCCAGCAGCGCCGGGAAGACGATGAACATCTGGATCGCGAGCGCCAGCAGGACGACGCCGACATAGGCCGACAGGATTGCGAGGAGGTGCCAGCCGAACTGGGCGGAAAGATTGAACATGAAACAGGCGACCGCGAGCGGCGCCATCCGGATGACGATCATGATGAGCCGCATCGTCACCTCGAACAGGCCCTCGAAGCCGCTCTTGAGGACGCGCGCGCCGGGCGTGTCGGTGAGCAGGAGGCCGATGCCGAAGAAGAGCGCGAAGAACATCACCGAGAGCACGGCGCTATTGTCGCTCATCGCCTTGATGAGATTGCCGGGAATGATGCTGACGAATGCGTCGACGCCCGAGGGCTGCGCCTGGCCGCGCTGGACGATGGCGCTGGCGTCTCCGGCGCGCCCCTCCACGAGCGCGGCCGCCTGCGCGGGATCGACGCCGGCGCCGGGCTGGAGCAGGTTGACGACGACCAGGCTGACGATGACCGCGATCGCGGAAACCGCGACGGTATAGACCAAAGTACGGATGCCGATGCGGCGCAGCGAGCGGATCTCGCCCATCTCGGAGATGCCGACGATAAGCGCCGAGAAAAGCAGCGGAATGACCAGCATGAACAGCAGCTGCAGGAAAATGGTGCCGACCGGCTGGGTGAAGTATTTCATCACGTTCGCAACCCAGGGCGCGCCCGGTTGCGTCATGTAGACAGCGAGCCCCGCGGCGAGCCCGACCAGGAAGCCGATCAGCATCTTCATCTGCAGCGAGACCCGCCGCTTGACCGTCGATTCCATCCGGCTTCCCCTTTTCCTGCTGGCGGCGCATCGGGGCGCGCGGACGCGCAAAAGTCAACCGGCTTCGCACCAGATGAACCGCCGCGCCTGCCGTGCTAGGGTACGGCGATGCTCGAGATCGCCGGAATCGCCTTGCTGCCGGAGTGGCCGGTCTTCCTCGGCTTCGTCGCGGCGGGGCTCGCGCTCAACATCGTGCCGGGCGCCGACATGACCTTCATCGTCGCCAGCGCGGCACGCGGCGGACGGCGCGGCGGCGTGATCGCGGCGCTCGGGGTCGGCGCGGGCGCCCTGGTCCATATCCTGGCGGCGGTGCTCGGCCTGTCGGCGATCCTCGCCTCCAGCCAGGCCGCGTTCGACGCGATCAAATGGGCCGGCGCGGCCTATCTGCTGTGGCTCGCGGTTTCGCTGCTCCGCGCGGGACCCGCGCCCGCCGGCGACGGACCGCGGCCGCAGCCGCAGCCGCAGCCGCCGGGCTGGCGCCTGTTCCGCGCGGCGATGCTGGTCAACGTCCTCAATCCCAAGGTCGCGCTCTTCTTCTTGGCCTTCCTGCCCCAGTTCGTCGATCCCGCCGCGGCGCTGCCGGCCGTACAGATCCTCTGCCTCGGCCTGTGGTTCGATTTCGCCGGGACTCTGGTCAACATCGCCGTGGCGCTGGCCGCGGCGGGCGCCGCCGACCGGCTGCGGCACATCGCCTGGCTCGGCAAAGCGGCGCGCTGGATCGCGGCGACGGCGATGGGGGCGCTCGCCGTGCAGCTCGCGCTCAGCGCGCGCCGTCAGGCATAAGCGTAGGGGCCGCCCGTCTTCAGCGCCGCCGCATAAGCAGGGCGGGCGTGAATGCGCTCGAGCCAGTCGGTGAGGTTCGGATAGGTCGCGTCGAGGCCGGCGCGCTGGCGGGCGGCCTCGAGCGGGAAGCTCATCATGATGTCGGCGGCCGTGAATTCGTCGCCGGCGAACCAGGCGCGGGTGCCAAGCTCGCTCTCCAGCCAGCTCAAATGCTGGCCAAACATGGCAAGCAGGGGCTTCCGGGCCGGTTTGCCGAGCAGCCCGAGCCGCCCCACCACCAGCAAGGCGAGCAAGGGCGGCATCATCGAGCCTTCGGCATAATGGAGGAAGTGGCGGTAGCGCAGCACCGACTCGCGATTGGCGGGCGGGCCGAGGCGGCCTTCGGCTTTCTCGACGATATATTCGACGATGGCGCCTGTTTCGGCGACGACCTTTCCCTCGTCCTCGATGGTCGGCGACTTGCCGAGCGGGTGGACGCGCCGGAGCGCGGGCGGGGCGAGCATCGTCTTGCGGTCGCGTTCGTAGCGGACGACCTCATAAT
>JBKJZJ010000268.1:0-15129 GCA_046715355.1 Allosphingosinicella sp.
TGGGGATCGTCGGGCTGCGCAAGGCCCAGGCCGCTTATTATGCGCGCCGCTTAGGGGTCGACCTCGATCCCGACAGCGAGGTGATCGTCACCTTGGGCTCCAAGGAGGGGCTCGCCAATCTCGCCCAGGCGATCACCGCGCCCGGCGACGTCGTGCTCGCGCCCAACCCCAGCTATCCGATCCACACCTTCGGCTTCATCATCGCCGGCGCCGCGATCCGCTCGATCCCCGCGGCGCCCGGGCCGGACTTCTTCGCCATCCTGGAGCGCGCAGTGCGCTACACGGTGCCGCAACCCAAGGTGCTGGTGATCGGCTATCCGTCCAATCCGACCGCCTATGTCGCCGACCTCGCTTTTTACGAGGAGGTCGTCGCCTTCGCCCGCGCCCACGGCCTGTGGGTGATCTCGGACCTCGCTTATGCCGAAATCTATTTCGGCGACACGCCGACGCCCTCGATCCTGCAGGTGCCGGGCGCCAGGGAAGTCGCGGTCGAGTTCACGTCCATGTCCAAGACCTATTCGATGGCCGGCTGGCGGATCGGCTTCGCGGTCGGCAATGCGGCGCTGGTCGGGGCGCTGGCGCGGGTCAAATCCTATCTCGATTACGGCGCCTTCACGCCGGTTCAGGCGGCCGCGGTCGCTGCGCTCAACGGGCCGCAGGACATCGTCGATGCCAACCGCAAGCTCTACAAGGGCCGCCGCGACATCCTCGTCGATTGCTTCGGCCGGGCGGGGTGGGAGATTCCGCCGCCTCAGGCCTCGATGTTCGCCTGGGCGCCGATCCCGGAGGCCTGGCGGGCGATGGGCTCGATGCACTTCGCCAAGCGCCTTCTCGCGGAGGCGGGCGTCGCGGTCAGCCCGGGCGTCGGCTTCGGCGAGGAAGGCGAGGGCTATGTCCGCATCGCTCTGGTCGAGAACGAGCAGCGCCTCCGCCAGGCCGCGCGCGGCGTGAAGGCGTTCCTGGCCAAGGGGCCGTAAGATACTTGTGTTCCTGCGAACGCAGGAACCCAGCCTGGGCTCCTGCTTTCGCAGGAGCACAGCTCAGGGGAGCCGTGCCTTCGGAAACCCCGCCCAGGCCGCGTCGTAATCGCTCTGCGCATGGTCCAGCGCGAACCGGGTCGGCCTGTAGGGCCAGCAGGTCTCGACCATGAAGGCGAGCGTGCCCTCGATCTTGTGCGGCTTCAATTCCGCCTCGCTCGCCGCCTGCCAGCTCGCGGCGTCGGGGCCGTGGCCGGCCATGAGGTTGTGCAGGGAGAGGCCGCCGGGCGCGAAGCCCTCGGCCTTGGCGTCGTAGGCGCCCATGATCAGCCCCATGCACTCGCTCATCACGTTGCGGTGGAACCAGGGCGGCCGGAAGGTGTCCTCGGCGACCATCCAGCGCGGCGGGAAGATGACGAAATCGGCATTGGCGCGCCCCGCCACGTCGCTGGGCGAGGTCAGCACGGTGAAGATCGAGGGATCGGGATGGTCGTAGCTGACCGTGCCGATCGCGTTGAACAGGCGAAGGTCGTACTTCCAGGGCGCGAGATTGCCGTGCCAGGCGACGACGTCGAGCGGGCTGTGGCCGAGCCGCGTCACCCAGAGCGAGCCGAGATGCTTCTGGACGAGCTCGAAAGCGCCCTCGCGGTCCTCATAGGCGGCCGCCGGAGTCAGGAAGTCGCGCGGATTGGCGAGCCCGTTGGCGCCGATCGGCCCGAGCTCCGGCAGCCGGAACAAAGCGCCGTGATTCTCCGCGACATAGCCGCGCGCGGTCCCGTCCGGCAGCAGCACCCGGAAGCGGACGCCGCGCGGGATCAAGGCGACCTCGCCGGGCGCGATCTCGATCCGCCCCATCTCGGTGCGGAGGTCGAGCCGGCCCTGTTCGGGGATGAGCAGCAATTCGCCGTCGGCGTCGAAGAAGTAGCGGTCCGCCATGTCGGCATTGGCGCGATAGACGTGGACCGCGACGCCCTCCAGGTCGGCCGGGTCGCGATTGGCCATCATCGTCACCAGGCCGTCGACGAAATCGGTGCCGTCGTCGGGCATGGCGAGCGGATCCCAGCGCAGCCGGTTGGGCGCGAGCGGGTCCTCGGTCATGCCGGGGGCGAACAGGTGCGCGCCGCCGAAGCGCCGGTACAGCGGGTGCGCCGCGCTGGGCCGCATCCGGTAGAGCCAGGAGCGCCTGTTTTCGGCGCGGGGCGCGGTGAAGGCGGTGCCCGAAAGCTGCTCGGCATAGAGGCCGAAAGCGGGGCGCTGCGGCGAATTGCGCCCCTGGGGCAGCGCCCCCGCCACCGCCTCGCTGGCGAAGTGGCTGCCGAAGCCCGACATCATTCCGGCCTGGTTCGATTCCGTCATGTCACTTCCGTAGCGATCGGCGTTGCGCGCCGCCGCGCCCAGCCATAAGCGGGGCGCATGGCGTCCGCAATCGCGCAGCCTCGGCCCGAGTCGGCGCGTTCCGGTCGGGCGCGGCCGCTGAAATGGCTGATCTGGGGCTTCTGCCTGCTGCTCGTCGGCGGCATCTGGTGGTTCGTCGTCGCGCAGACCGCGTTCGAGCGCCAGGTTGCGATCGACGACGCGATCCTCCAGAACAACAACCGCGCGATCGCCTTCGAGCAATATGTCCGCCGCACGCTCGAGGCGGCGGATGTCGTCACCCGCTACGTCGGCAACCGCTTCGCCCGCGGCGACGTCGGCAGCGAGTTCCGCGGCGTGCCGGGCCGCCCGACGATCATCTCCGGCAGCGTCGCGCGCAACGGCACCTTCCTCAGCGTCAGCATCCTCGACCCTCAGGGCAATGTCGTCGCCACCTCGATCGCGGCGCGGCTGCCCAGGACCAACTTCGCCGACCATCCGGACTTCCGGGCCCATCTCGGCGCACGCGACGACGGCAGGCTCCACATCGGCCGGCCGATCTACGCGCCGCTGGCCAGGCAGAACGTGGTCTGGCTGACGCGCCGGCTCAACCATCCGGACGGCTCCTTCGCCGGGGTGATGGCGATCAACATCCCGCCCGAGCAATTCACCGCTTTCTACCGCGACGCGGAGGTCCATCCGCAGGACGTGATGGCGGTGACCGGCCTCGACGGGATCGTGCGGTCGCGGCGGATCGGGCGGATTTCGACCTCGGGGGAGGATGCGCGGGGCGGCGCGATCACCCGCGCCCAGATGGCCGGACGGACCAGCGGCACCGAGCTCATCCCGAGCCCGCGCGACCGGGTGATGCGCTATGTCAGCCATCGCCGGCTGCGCGATTATCCTCTGTTCGTCGCTTACGGCGTTCCGGAGGCGGAGGTGCTGGCCTCGCCGCGCCCGCGCGCCCGCATCTTCTTCGCCGGCGCGGCCCTGCTCAGCCTGCTGCTGATCGCCTTCGCCGCCTTGTTCACATTGCTGCTCGGCCGGCGCGAGCGGCGCGCGGCCGAGATGGAGTTCACCAATTGGCGGCTGCGCGAGGCCCAGCGGATCGGCCAGATCGGCGACTGGCATTACGATCTGCGGAGCGGCGAGACGATCTGGTCGCCGCAGCTCCTCGCCATGTACGGGCGCTCGGCGCTCGGCAGCCCGACCTTCGAGGAGTTCAAGTCCTTCCTGACCCCGGACGGGCAGGCGGCGATCGACAGGGTCCACGCCGAGGCGATCCGGACCGGCGCGCCGCAGGAGGTCGAATATAAGGTGCGGCTGCCGAGCGGCGCGGAGTCGCACCATTGGAGCGCGGTGATCCCCGAGCTCGACGCGAACGGCAAAGCTGTCGCCCTCCACGGCACCGATCAGGACATCAGCGCCCGCAAGGAGCTCGACCGGCTGCAGACCCATGTCGCGCACCTCTCCCGGGTCGAGGCGATGAACGCGATGGCGGCGACGCTCGCCCACGAGCTCAACCAGCCGCTCACCTCCGCCGCCAATTATCTGTCCGGCAGCCGGCGGCGCCTGGGGGGCAATGGCGAGGGCTCGCTCGACGCGGTGGCGGAGGGGATGGCCGCGGCCGAGCAGCAGGTCCATCTCGCCGCCGACATCATCCGACGGGTGCGCGAGATGGTCTCCAACCGGCCGAAGACGGTGGTCGCGGTGTCGCTGTCGCGGATCGTCGACGACGCGGTCGCTTTGATCGCCATGGCGAGCCCGTCGGCCAAGGTGGAGGTGGCGAAGCGGATCGCCCCGGACGCGAAGACGGTGAAGGGCGACCGCATCCAGCTGCAGCAGGTGATGATCAACCTGATCCGCAACAGCTGCGATGCGACCCAGGGCCTCGCCGCGCCCGAGATCGTCGTCGCGAGCCGGCGCGACGGCGAGGGCAACGTCGTCGTCTGCGTTTCCGACAATGGCGCCGGCTTCAGCCAGCCCGAGCGCGAGCGCTTTTCGCCCTTCGCGACGACCAAGGAGTCCGGGCTCGGCCTCGGCCTTTCGATCTCGCGGACGATCATCGAATCGCACGGCGGACGGATCTGGACCGAGAATCCGGAAGGGGAGGGCGCGCGGGTCTGCTTCAGCTTGCCGGCGGCGCGGCGGCAGCCGTCCGAAGCCGCCGCGTGAGCGTCAGGGCCGGATTTCGATCCGGATTCGAAAACGGCGCTCGATCGAGGCGTCGCCTTCCCAGTCGCGCCAATATTTGAGCGCGATCTCGGTCGCTCCGGCGCGCTTGGCGCGCAGCCTGAACACGACCTCGCCGCCGCGGCCCGGCGCGGAGTCGGGATAATCGGGCTCGGACGGCCCTAGCTCGAGCAGCGCCTCGTCGGTCCGATCGGGCGCCCAGCGATAGCCGGTGGTCGCATTCTCCGGCAGGCGGATCGTCAATTCCTCGCCGACTCGGATCTCGACCGATCCGCCATCGTCATCCAGAGACAGAAGAGCCATCGCCGCTGCCTGCCCCGCTTAGCCGCGCGCGGCAAGCCTCAGCCCGCAGCCCCTCACAAAGTGATCCCGTAGCTCTCGTTGAAGAAAGCCGCGTTGATATAGCCCGCGGAGGCGTAGGCGAAGCCCTTGTCCCCCCAGGCCGTGCCCCAGCTATTCCGGATGATGAAACGGCCGTCGGTACGATAGCCGACGATGACGATCGCATGGCCGCCCTGGTTCGGCGCTGGCTGGAAGGTGTTGAGCAGCCCTTGTGTGGCGGTGGCGTTGTACCAGGTCGAATCGACCTTGAGCCCGGCCAGGATGGGCCCGTTCGCGGCGAGCCAGGCCCGCCACTTCTGCTGGTCCTTCTGCAGGTTGAAATAAGCCGCGATCTTGCGGGTCGCGACCGTCGCGAAGAAGGTGTCGCCGTTTCCCATGTAGAGATTGGTGTTGACCGGGAAGGGCAGCAGCGTCTCCGGCGCCGCGCCATATTTGCGCAGGATGTCGACCGCGGCCTTGAGGCTCGTGCCCGATGCCTCGATGAACGTTTCCGGACGGTTGGTGAATTCGTCGGTCTCCTTCGATGCCATCCAGGTGAAGCGCGGCGAGAGCAGGGCGTTCTGGGCAAGCTTACCCGCCTTGACGAAATGATAGCGGGCGACGCCGTCGGTCGACGACCAGCCGACGCAGGACCCGGTGCTCCCCTGATCGCCGATCTTCCACCAGGGCGCGCGAAGATCGACGCTTGCAGGCAGCGCGAGCGCGGGCGCCGCGAGCGCCTCCGCCTCCACCGCATTCTCGAACGTCCAGTCGTCTTGGGTATTGCGGGATTCCACGAGGTTCGTGATGCGAACGACATCCTTTTTCTTTGCCGCTTTTGCCATGCCGACCTCCTCCGATATGTAGATGGACAATCAGCTACAATAACACGCCAGATCGGTGGAATCGAGGAATATGTCCTGCCAAAGAGGGAAACAAAAGAGGAAGGACTTTTCCAAGCTATTGCAGTGGGAAGGACTTCGCCCGTTCTTGAGCGGGCGGGCGCGGCGACTGGCGGGGCACTGTCGGACCCTGGGCGGCGAGGCGTGAAGGAAGCCGGGTGGAGGCCCGAGCCGGAATCGAACCGGCGTGCAAGGATTTGCAGTCCTCTGCGTAACCACTCCGCCATCGGGCCGCCGCCGGCGAAATGGGCGGGATTGGCTTGGCTGTCAACCGCCGGGGCGCTAGGCTGGCCGGATGCAGGCGGCCGCTTCACTGGCGCGCAAGGCGCTGAGGCGGATCCTCGATTTCGCGCTGCCGCCCCGCTGCCCGGGCTGCGGCACGGTGACCGATGAACCCCACCGCTTCTGCATCCGCTGCTGGTCGGCGCTCGCCTTCCTGGGCGAGCCGTGCTGCGCCCGATGCGCCCTGCCGTTCGACTATGAGACGGGCGCGGCGGTCGAATGCGGCCGCTGCCTCGCCGAGCCCCCCGCCTTCGATCGGCTGCGCGCGGCGGTCGCCTATGGAGAGATTTCGCGCAAGGTGGCGCTGAAGCTCAAATATGGCGGCCGGCCGGGCGTCGCCGAGACGATGGCGCGGTTCATGGCGCGCCACCTCGAGCCGGGCGAGGAGTGGCTGCTCGCGCCGGTGCCCCTGCACCGCTGGCGGATCTGGCGGCGCGGCTACAACCAGTCGGCGCTGATCGCCTCGGCGCTGGCCGGACGCGCCCGGCTCGAGACGCGGCTCGACCTGCTCGAGCGGGTCAAGGCGACGCCGCCATTGCGCGGCATGGGCCCGAACGAACGCCGCAAGGCGGTGCGCGGCGCCTTCCGCGTCAACGCGCGCCGCAAGGCCGAGGTGAAGGGCAGGTCGGTTCTGCTCGTCGACGACGTCTATACGAGCGGCGCCACCGCCAATGGCTGCGCCCGCATCCTGAAGCGCGCCGGCGTGGCGCGCGTGGACATCCTGTGCTGGGCGCGCGTTGTCAAAGGCGGCGATCGTTGACAAGACGGAGGCATCATGGCGCGCGTCGAAATCTACACCAAGATCTTCTGCTCCTATTGCGCGAGCGCCAAGCGCCTGCTCGGCGACAAGGGCGTCGCCTTCGAGGAACATGACGTCACCCTGGGTGGGGCCAGGCGCGCGGAGATGATCCAGCGCGCCGACGGCCGCACCTCGGTGCCGCAGATCTTCATCGATGGCGCGCACGTCGGAGGCTCGGACGATCTCCACGCGCTCGACCGTGACGGCCGGCTCGATCCCATGCTTTCGCCATGAAGGTCGCGCTCTTCCAGGCGCAGACGGGCATCGACCCGGACGAGAATGGGGCCGCGCTCGTCGCCCGCGTCCACGAAGCGGCGGCGGGCGGCGCGACGATGCTGTTCACGCCGGAGATGAGCGGCCTGCTCGACCGCGACCGCGGGCGGGCGATGCGGCATTTGCATCTGCAATCGGACGATCCGGTGCTGGCCGCGGTGCGGGCGGCGGCCGCCGAGGCGGGGATCTGGGTCCATCTCGGCTCGCTGGCGCTGCTCGCGCCCGACGGCGACAAATTGCTGAATCGCGGCTTCGTCATCGACGATGAGGGCGGGATCCGCGCCAGCTACGACAAGATCCATCTGTTCGACGTCGATCTGCCGACCGGCGAGAGCTGGCGCGAATCGGCCGCCTATGAGCGCGGCCGGCGCGCCGTGGTGGTCGACACGCCGGTCGGGCCGCTCGGCCTTTCGATCTGCTACGATTTGCGCTTCGCGGGCCTCTATGCGGCCTTGAGCAACGAAGGCGCGACCGTGCTTTCGATCCCCGCCGCCTTCACCGTGCCGACCGGCGAGGCGCATTGGCACGTGCTGATGCGGGCCCGCGCGATCGAGGCGGGCGCCTTCGTCGTCGCCGCCGCGCAGGTCGGCCGGCATCAGGACGGCCGCGCCACTTATGGCCACAGCCTGGTCGTCGACCCCTGGGGCGCGGTGCTGCTCGACATGGGCGGCGAAGCGCCGGGCCTTGGCTTCGCCGAGCTCGATCCAGCCGCGGTCGAGGAGGTGCGGCGCCGGCTGCCGGCGATCCTGCACCGCCGGCCGATCCCCCCGCCCGAGCATGTCCGCGCCGGCCGATGATCATCTTCGATCTCAAATGCGCGCCCCGGGGCCATGTGTTCGAAGCCTGGTTCGGATCGGGCGAGGAGTATGAGGCGCAGCGCGCGCGGGGCCTCGTCGCCTGCCCGCTCTGCGGCGCGGCCGATGTCGACAAGGCGCCGATGGCGCCCAACATCCCTGGAAAAGGATCTGTCGGCGCCAAAAGCGGCGGCGAGGCGGCGCCGGCGCCCGAGGCGGTGAAGTCGATGCTGGCGGACATGGCCGCGGCCCAGAAGAAGATGCTCGCCGGCTCGGATTTCGTCGGCGAGCGCTTTGCCGACGAGGCGCGGGCGATCCATCTAGGAGAGGCCGAGGCCCGCGCGATCCACGGCCAGGCGACGCCGCAGGAGGCGGACGATCTGCGCGACGAGGGAATAAAGGTGGCGCCTCTGCCCTTCCCGGTGCCTCCCCCCGAGACCGAGAACTGACGCCGCTTCAGTAAATGCCTGGGACCAGTCGCCAGCGCACGTCGGCCTGATAGTCGCGATAGGCCGGATCCCGCGACAGGAACTTCTCCTCCTCCTCGATCCGCAGCAGCATGGCAAGCCAGGCCACCGCGTAGACGATCGCGTTCCAGAACGAAGGGTTGAGCAGCAAGAAGCCGATCTGGGTCACGACATAGCCCGAATACATGGGATGGCGGACGAGCCTGTAGACCCCGCCGCGCCGCACGCCGCGGCAGGCGGCGACGATGCCGAAGCTGCGCCGCAGGAAGGCCTTGGCGGCGAGGCTGAGGAACAGACCGAACATCATGAGCATGGCCGCGGCCTCGACCGGAATGAGCGTGCCGCCATGCGGCAGGATCAGCAGGGGCGCGCAGGTCCCGACGACCGCTACCGTCCAGGCATAGGCGGTGGTCGCCATCGGCCCCGGCCGGCGAACCAGCACGAGGAAGGCGGTCAACGTCTCGGAGACCAGGATCAGCATGTTGTAGGGCTGGCCCGACACGCTCGGCAGGACCCGCGACGCGAACCAGACGAAGAGGAGAAGGAGGAAAAGCCGCTCGCACAGATCGAAGACGAGCGTCTCCTGAAAGCGCTTTAACGGCGGCGCGGCGGCCGGTTCCGTACTGTCCAAGATGGTCGCCATGCTGCCTCCCTGTCGCCCCTGTAACGAACGCTGGTTAAAAAGCGGTGAGGCGCGCCGGAGGGTCGGGAATTGACCCGTCGCGGCGCTTGCGCCAAACCGCGCCGACGGCCGGCCCCGTAGCTCAGCAGGATAGAGCGACTGATTCCTAATCAGTAGGTCACAGGTTCGAATCCTGTCGGGGTCACCAGCCTAAGCGGATGCCCGGCGTCTCCTCCAGCTTCCGCGAGGAGCGCGCTTCAGTGCCAGAAAGCGGAGAGCGGCGGGCAAGTCGGCGCCGGCTTGTTCCTTTATCGATCATGCCAAATCCGATGAAACAACTATGTAGACTCGGCGGCGATTTTCCGATCAACCTCTTCCACCAGAGAGGGAGGGAAAGATGAACCTTGTGCCGGGGAGCCGTCCGCGCGCCACGCGGGAAGAAATCGTCGAAATCGCCACCAAGAATGGGATTGATCCGGAAAAAGCCGACCCGTTGTTCGTGGTCGGCGTCCGCGGCTATTATCAGGATACCATGGGGGCGGTGGGCGCCAACGACCGGCGCATCTACGATGATGCGATTTTCGTCGTCACTCCCAACGGCTTCGCCGCTTTCAACGGCAATGTCGATCCGAACGGGGTCCGCAAGGGGCACGGCTTCGGTGACGCGACCAAGGGGATGGCGAACCTGAAGCCCGGTCTCTATCGCTCGCATCAGCTTGGCCTGCACAAGGGAAAATACCTCGCTTTGGTGCAGAGGGCTGGGCCGGTGACGGTGATCCGCGACGGCAATCCGCCCTATCCGGATCCCGGTTTCCACGGGATCAACATCCACAAAGGCGGCGTCAACTCGACGTCCAGCATCGGCTGCCAGACAATCCCCCCGGCGCAATGGCCGGAGTTCATCGGCTTGGTCTCCGGCGCGGCGAAGGCGCTTTCCGGCGGGAACTGGCGCACTCGCGTCATTCCCTATCTGCTTGTCGAGGGTCCGATCCGCTAGGGACGGCGCGTGCGGCGCGGCCCGGTTTCGCTTTCATATCCGGGGGCGGATTGACGAGTCGCGACCGGTTGGCCATGCCGGGCACGATGTCGGCGGCGCGCGATGCGCCGCCCGACGCTGCCAGCCAGGGAGCTATTGTTTGAAGCCGATCCGCACGATCAGCAGGCGCTCGTTTCTGGGCCGCGTCGGCGGCCTTTCGGCGCTGACCCTGGCCGGCTGCGCCGCGCCGCGCGGCGAGACCCGGGCTTATGATCCGCTGGAGGACGCGGCGCCGCGCGAACGCGGGCGGGTCCTGCCCGGCGGCGAGGAGCGGTCACGGGGCTGCAGCGACGGCGATTCCGGCAGCCGTTCCGATCCGGCGGGCCGCGGGCGGCGCTGCGAGGCCGGCCGGACCCGCACGCGAAGCGGCCAGCACTAGCATCGGCCGCCGCGGCCCCGCTATAGCGGGCGCGAAGGAGAGGCGAATGAGCGAAGCCGGTACCGAGGATGGCGACCTGGTCGAGAATCCCGGCCAGATCGCGGTGCCGGCCGAGGTCGCCGAGGCGGTGCGGACGCTGATCCGCTGGGCGGGCGACGATCCCGACCGCGAGGGGCTGCTGGATACGCCCGCGCGCGTCGCCCGCGCCTGGCGCGAATATGCCAGCGGCTATGCCGAAGATCCCGCCCGTCATCTCAGCCGGACCTTCGAGGAGGTCGGCGGTTATGACGAGATCGTGCTTTTGAGGGACATCCCCTTCCAGTCGCATTGCGAGCATCACCTCGCGCCGATCATCGGCAAGGCGGCGATCGCCTATCTGCCCGGCGACCGCGTCGTCGGCATCTCCAAGCTCGCCCGCGTTCTGCACGGCTTCGCGCGCCGGCTCCAGGTCCAGGAACGGCTGACCGCGCAGGTCGCCGACACGATCTGGGAGCATTTGAAGCCGCAGGGCGTGGCGGTGGTGATCGAGGCGACTCATGCCTGCATGACCGCGCGCGGCGTCTCGACGCCCGACGTGATGATGACCACCAGCCGGATGATGGGCGCGTTCCGGCGCGACGAGCGCAGCCGCCGCGAAGTGCTCGCCTTGATGGGTTATTGATGCGCGCCGTCGCCATTCCACTCCTGCTGCTCGCGGGCTGCGGCGGCGGTACGGGCGGCGAGAATGCCGGCATAAGCAGCAACCAGCTCAAGCGCCTCGCGACCGCTCGGCCCGAGCCGGCCACCGATCGCCAGCTTGCCGCCCGCCCCCAACCGCTGGTACCCGCCGATCTGGAGGCCGCCGCGATGGCCCGGCCGGCCTGCGATTTCAGCAAGACCGGCCACATGCTGCTGGCGGCCACGCCGAGCGACGCCATCGCCCGCGTCGACGGCCGCCTCTACCATTTCAATCATTCTAGCCCAGTCGGGCCGACCGGCGGCTTCTTCGAGGACCGGCAGCTCAGCATCAGCATCGGCCGGGTCGCCGATACGACCGGCCGCGCCGGTCGCTGGACGGCGCGGATGACGGTCACCAACCGGCGCGCGAACGCGCAGGTCGAGATCGTCGGCACGTGGCGCTGCGGCTGACGCCCGCCAAGGGGCGCTTGTTGAGCAGAGCGAACGGACGCCGCTGCGCCGGGTGATCATCGCCAGCCCCGGGTCCCTACTCAATAAGCTTCGGAAGATTGTCTCGTAATCTCCCCTGGTTCCTGCACCAAAACCACTCGTCCAATTGAGTCCGGACCCTAGCCGCTCCACAGGCGCAGCAGGTTCTGCTGAATCAGCTGCAGCCTGGTGAAGTTTTCGAATGACATTTTCAGGCCCTCCAGCGCGGCCACTTCATTGAGCTCGTAGAGGAGCTCGCGGTGGTAGGTGTCGAAGACCTGGCTCTGGATGAAGGCGATCGCCACCAGCCGCTCTCCCGCGGTCACCTCTTCCACCTCGTGAAGCTGGTTGGACGGATAGATGATCGCGCTCCCCGACGCCCCGCGGAAGCGAAGGTCGCGCGTGCCGAGTTGGATGCGCAGAGCGCCGCCCTCGTAGCTCGATGGATCGCTGAGGAAGATCGTGCAGCTGAGATCCGAACGGATCGACGCCGTCGGCAGGCGGATGAAGGCGGCGTCGGGATGAACGCCGTAACGCATGCTTTTGGTGTAGCGGGTTATCAGCGGCGGCGTGACTGCAACGGGGAAGGCGAAGTTGCGGAAATCTTCGTGCGCCAGAAGCGCCTGCATCAGCAATTGCGAGGATTTCTGAAATGCCGTGTCGTCGTGAAGGTGGAGGTTCTGCTTCACCTTCGAATGCGGGTTGCTGATCCGGCCGTCGACGAAATTGGCCGAGGACGCGATGCTCCTCAACTGCGCGACCTCGCTCGCCGTCAGCAGCTGGATTTCCCTGAACATCACGCGTCCCCTTGTGCCCGCCGAATCGCCTGTGCCACGGCAGGATAGCGGCTCGCGGCCCCGCCGAGCCAGTCGAGCGCGTCCCGGATGGCGCGGCCGTGCCGGACTCGGGCCTCCGCCAGCGTGTCGCGCCGGAGCTCGGCACTATACTCATATTCCAGCGCCTTCGAGTAGAGGCGCATCAGCGGTCCCTCGCAGATCGCCTGCGCCTGCGCAGGCGCGACCTCGATCCCGAAATGGTCCGTAATCGCGGTGAAATGGCGCCGCGGATCGGCGAGGAAGGTGTCGAAATCCATCCAGAGCACGCTCCCGGCCGGCAGCGCCGCCGCGGCCGCCTCGAGCGAGGTCATCTCGCAGGCCCAGCCCAAGGCGGCCTTGAGGCCGTCATGCATTGCGCTGAGATCCGCGGTGAGGCCGGGGCAGCGGCTCTGGAGCCGCGCAAGACGGATCTGGCCCAGCGCTTCCAGCGTCTGCCAGCTGTTCTGCCCGGCCAGGATGCTCGCGAGATAAGCCGTGGGGGTGGCGTGCAGGAACAGGGCCCTGGAGCAGGGCGGCACCAGCCGGCCGGCGATCTCGCTGGTGAAGCTGGTCGCCTTGACGTTGGCGCGCTGCTCCGGCCGGAAGGTCCGCGAGAGCAAAGCGGTCAGCGCATCGAACCGTTCGGGCGCCGGCGGGCTTTCCGCGAAGCTCCGCAGCAGCAGCGGCTCGCGCAGCGCGAACACGGTGTCGAGCTCGCCGAGCAGCCGCGAGATCAGGGTCGAGCCGACATTGCCGATATGGAAGATATACTGGGCATCGCGCCGCGCGCCGGCGGGCATTGCGGGCCAGGGGGCGTGGCGGATTTCGGACGTCGGGCCGAGCAGGCGCTGGTCGAGGAAGCTCGCCGCGCGATAATCGGCCTCGCTCATGCGCAGGAAGGCGAGTCCATCCGCCGCCGGATCCGGCGCGAAGGGCAGCCATGAGGGCGAGGCGAGGTCGATCATCGCGGTGTCGATAGCAAAGAAAAAGGCCGCCGGCTCATGCGAACCGGCGGCCTTTTTTGTTGATGGGCATGCGGGTCAGGCCTTGTCGGCCGGCTCGCTGTCCTCGCCGGTCTCGGCTTCGGGCGCCTCGTCGGCAGTCGCTTCCTCGGCGGGCGCCTCCTCGGCGGGAGCCTCGTCGGCGGTCGCTTCCTCGGCGGGCGCTTCCTCGGCGGGCGCCTCGTCGGCAGTCGCCTCTTCGGCGGGAGCCGCCTCGGCCTGCGCTTCCTCGGCGCCCGCTTCGGGCTCGGCGGCGATCTCGCCCGGCTCCAGCGTCTCGTCGCGCTCCTCGATGAAGCCCGACACGTCCTTCTCGAACATCTCGGCCATCACATCCTTGCCGGCCGCCTGCAGCTCGGCCTCTTCGGGCGAGCGGGCGATGTTGACCGAGATGGTGACCGAAACCTCCGGGTGGAGGGCGATGCGGACCTCCTGGAGGCCGATCGCCTTGATCGGGCGATCGAGCACGATCTGGTTCTTGGCGATCTTGTGGCCCTGCGCCTCCAGCGCCTCGGCGAGGTCGCGCGCGGAGACCGAGCCGTAGAGCTGGCCGGTGTTGGAGGCCTGGCGGATCAGCTGGACCTTGGCCCCGTCGACCTTCTTGGACTCGGTCTCGGCGGCGCCCTTGCGCTCGGCATTCTGCGCCTCGATCTTCTCGCGATTGGCCTCGAAGACCTTGCGGTTCGACTCATTGGCGCGCAGCGCCTTGCCGCGGGGGAGGAGGAAGTTGCGGGCATAGCCGTTCTTCACCTTCACCACGTCGCCGATCGAACCCAATTTCTCGATGCGCTCGAGCAATATGACGTCCATCGCTCTGGCTCCTTATCTGACGACGTAGGGGAGCAGGCCGAGATGGCGGGCGCGCTTGATCGCCTTGGCCAGCTCGCGCTGCTTCTTGGTGGAAACCGCGGTGATGCGGCTGGGGACGATCTTGCCCCGCTCGGAGACGAAGCCCTGGAGCAGCCGGACGTCCTTATAGTCGATCTTGGGCGCGTCCTTGCCGGAGAAGGGGCAGGACTTGCGGCGGCGGAAGAATGGGCGTGCCATCGTCAATGGTCCCTTCGCTTAGAGTTCGAAATCGCGGTCGCGGCCACGGCCGTTGCGGTCGCCGCGGTCGCCCCGATCGCCACGCTCGTCGTCGCGGCGCTTGTCGCGGTCGCCGCGGCGCATCATCGCCGAGGGGCCCTGCTCATGCTCGTCGACCTTGATCGTCATGTAGCGGATCACGTCCTCGTTGATCTGGGTCTGCCGCTCCAGCTCGGCGACCGCGGGCGCGGGCGCGTCGAAATCGAGCGCGACATAATGCGCCTTGCGGTTCTTCTGGATCCGGTAGGCGATGTTGCGGAGGCCCCAGGTCTCGGTCCTGACGACCTTGCCGCCATGGTCCTCGATGATCTTGGTGGCGGTCTCCGCCAGCGTGTCGACCTGTGCCTGGGCGAGGTCCTGACGCGCGAGAAAGACATGCTCGTAAAGCGGCATGATGCGCATTTCCTTGTCTTTGGCCGATTGCTGACGCCGCCCATTGCGGACGCCCCTCCGGCTGTCGTCTCAAATTAAGACCGGGGCAAAAGCCATGCTTCCGCCCCGGACTGGCGCGCCAATGGCAGAGATGGCGACGGGAATCAAGCGCCTGCGGGTGGAAACCAGCCTGCACGAACCTAGCGCGACGGCGGATGCCGGCTGTGGCCTAGGCGACGACGGCGAGGACGCCGATCCAGACCAAGGCGACGAACAGCGGAATCCACGCAGCCATCCGCGTCGTGCTGAAC
>JBKJZJ010000269.1:0-34543 GCA_046715355.1 Allosphingosinicella sp.
TTCCCCACATAGGCATAGAGGTTGAACTGGTCGTCATACCCAACCGGGTCGGTTTGCAGGAACCGCCCGAGCGTCGGCGAATAGATGCGCGCCTTGTAGTGATACATGCCGAGATCGGGCAGCCAGATCTGGCTCGTATATTGGAACCGGCCGACATTGCCGGCGGCGGGGATACCATATTCGTCATAGCTGTTGATGCTGAGCCGGTTGCCCGCATTGTCCGAAACCGCGACGATCGAGCCCTGGTGGTCGGCGAGCAGGTTGCGGCGGTCCGCCGCGGCGGTGCCGGCGCCCTGGTACCAGACCAGCGGGTCGTCGGCGCCGGCATTGGGGCCGTGGACGTAGCGGTGGGTCAGGGAGCCGCTTGCGCCATATTCCGCGACCAAAGCGTCGCCGTCGTAGAGGTAGGTGGTGGTCCCCGAAGCGCCGCCCGAGGTCCGGAACAGCCGCCCCAGCGGATCGTAGGTCAGCACCAGCCCGCCCGAGGCGCCGACCAGCCTATTCTCGATGTCGTAGGCGTAAGTGCGCGTCCCATCGGACGTGAGGTTGCCGTTGAGGTCGTAGCCGAACGTCGCCGACCCCGCCTGGCTGTAGCGGTTGAGCCCGTCGGTCTGGTAGGCTCGGTTCACCGCATAATGGCCGCCCCAGGCATAAGCGTCGTTCGAGCGCCAGGCGCTGGCGATCTGGGCGGCCGGATTGTGGGTGAACACCCAGAACGTTTCGAGCCCTGGGGCGAGATAATGCGACAGGGTGAAAAGCCGGCCATCGCCGGTGATCCAATAGCCCGTGGTCGCGCCGGGCCGGCCGAGCGAGACCGGCGTCCCCATCGCCTCGTAATTGCTCAGCGTGATTCCGCTGCCGAGCGGATCGGTCATCCAGGTAGGCCGGTTCAGCAGGTCAAAGTCCGTCGAGAAGAAGGCGCCGTCCGGATGGGTGATGCGCGTGCGGCGGCCCGCCGGGTCATGCTGGTATTGGAGCATGCGGGTCGTGCCGCCCAGGTTGATGCTCTGCGTGAGTGGGCGGCCGAACGCGTCATAGCCATGGGTCACGCCCTCGCCGGCGGCGCTGTCGAAGCGCGCGAACAGCTGCAGGTTCCTGAGGTCGTAGCCGTAATGGACGTCCCGCGTATGCGCCGGGTCGAGCCCGGCCCGTTCCGGCACGACCTTGTGGATCATCCGGTTGAGGTTGTCGTAGCCGAACGTAAACGTCGAGCCGTCGCGCTTCCTGAAGCTCGTGCGGTTGCCGGCGGCGTCGTAGCCATATTCCTCATAGTCGTTCGGATTGACCGCGCCCGCGCTGGCCAGCGCCGTGGCCTGGGTGGCGTCGTTGTACGAAGCGGGCCGGGTCGTGCTCGGGAAGGTCCAGCGGTCCTGCCGGCCATGGCCGTCATAAGAAAGCTCGGCCCGGTTGCCGTTGCCGTCGATCACCGTGGTGACCTGGCCGTTGCCGTTATAGGCCCAGCTCGCCTCGGCCGCCTCGACATCGCTGCCGACGCCCTCGCGAAGCTGTAGCCGCTGCCCGGCCGCGTCGTAGACATTGCGCACGATCCGGTCCGGACCGTAATCGTTGGGCGCCGTCCCGGGCGTGTTCGGGAGGCACGCATTGGGCGTGCCGGCGAAGGCGAACGCGGCCGGGTTCATCCGGACCGCCGTGCATTCCAGCCGGCCCTGCGCGTCGTAGCTATATTCGGTCATGCTGCGCACCAGGCCCGTACTGTCCTCGCGCGTCCATTCACGCAGCTTGCGGTTCTGCGCATATTGGGTCTCGACCGTGCGGCCGGCGGTGAACCCGGCCCAGTTGGCCGGCGCCACCGCTTCCGATTGCCAGGCCGAAAGCGAGCCGCTCTCCGTCTTGATCGGCCGCCCGGCCTGATCGTAGCTGTTCCTGACCGCGAGCAGGGGATTGCCGGTTCCCACCCCGTCCGGATCGGGCGAGATCGTTCCCGCCAGCTGGCCGAACGCGTCGTAGCGGTTGTAGCTGGTGTCCGCATTGCCCGACAGCGGCCCGTCGACGGCGAGCAGGCGGCCCGCGAGATCGTAGGTAGAATTCGTCTCGAGCGAGGCGCCGGTCGCCACCCGGCGCTCGCGCGTCACCAGCAAGGTGTCGCCGAGATATTCATATTCGGTGCGGTGCTCCTGATTGGTGCCGCAGGTCGTGCCGACGCCGCAGACCCTGACCACGCTTCGGCGGCTGATCCCCGCCACGGGTGACGGGGCATATTCGACGATCGTGCGCCGCCTCACCCCGTTCGCGTCCTGGGGCTCGGTCTGCTCGATGAGCTGGCCGTTGCCGTTGTAGAGATAGTCGGTCTGGCGATTGAGCGCGTCGAGCGACCAGTTCGGCCGCCAGCAGGAGAGGTTGCAGAGGTTGGGGAGCTCGGGCAGCGTGTAGCCTGCGGTCTGCGCGATGTCGGCAAGGCCGCTGCCGGGCCTGGCGTGCTGGGTGCGCGTGACGATGTTGCCCGCTGCGTCATAAAGGACGCTCACCGCATTGCCTTCGGGAGAAGTCACCCGGGTGACGCGCATCGTCACCGGGTCGATCTGGAAGCCGCTCGCCCGGCCGAGCGAGTCGGTGATCCCGGTCACGACGTTAAACCGCGACTTGGCGGGGCCGCCCTGCATCGTGTGGTAGGTCTGGTTGAAGCCGTTCGGGCCGGTCACCGTCACCGCGTCGAACAGCCAGTTCAGATTGCCCGGCTCCTGGTGCAAATTCTGATAGCTATAGCTCCATTGCACGCCGTCGCGCGTCACCGAGGCGACGACCTGCGCATTGGGGTGGGCGAACGCCTGCAGCGCAGGCGAGGTGTCGCCGGGAAGCTGCAGCATCGCGAAGGCCGCCTCGACCTCGGCGCCGAGCGTGCCGCCGCAGCCCGTGCAGCCATAGACGCGGTCGTCGCTCGTGTCCGAGACCGTGGCGCCGCTGTCGGTGACGGTGCCGGTGGCATAGGTCAGCCTCCTGAGCGCCGTCCCGGCTGGCGTGCCGGCATGAAGCGTCGCCGAAGCGACCGTGGCCCAGCTCGTCGGGTCTCCGGCGAAGTCGTTGCCCTGGTAGGTGAGCGCGATCGCATAGCCCATGTTGCTGGTGAGCGTGGCCGGGCGGTAATAAGTGAGGCCGTTATAAACGATTGTGTCGTAGGCGTAGCTGAGCGTCTCGCCGTTCGGCCAGGCGACCTGCGAGGCATAATATTGGATGTTCCTTGGCGACCCGGTCGAATTCACATGCTTGAGGTTGAACGTGTAGATCGCGCCCGAGCCCGCCTGCTGGTAGCGGTAGGAATTGAGGCCGACGGGCCGGAAGGTCGAGCCCGTGCCGGTCACGCTCTCGCAGTCGATCGTGTCGCTGCACAGGAACGATTCCGACGCGGCGCTCCCGGCGTGCACCGAATAATTGCCGACCGGCAAATCGCCCGGCCCGCCCGACACCCGTCCTCTCACATAAGGCGCGGCATTCTGCACCCGGTCGAAGACGAGGTTCGGCGCGGCCGGCACGGAAAGCACCGGGCCGCCGGGCGCAGTCTTGCCGGTCGCCATGTTGACGTCATTATGGTCGGTCTCGACCCGGAGCGGCGAGATGACCTGGGGAACGTCCTGCGCATGGGCGGCGGTGCCCGCCGTCGCGAGAGCGGCCGCGAGCAGCGCCCGGATCAGGCGCCTCGCGCTCAATTGGGCGAGATCACGTTGACGTTGGTGCGGTTGTCGCCCTTGTCGTATTTATATTCGGCCTTGACGCCGTTGTTGACGTTGCCGCTGCGCTCCACCTTCACCAGCCGGCCGCGCGCGTCATAAGTATAAGTGACGGTCTCGCTGGCCATGGCGGCGGCCGTGACGGCCAGCGCTCCGAACAGGAATCCGACTTTTTCTCCGCGCCCCATCCGAGCCTCTCTGATCGTACCCCAATCGAGTCGCCGAACAGACAAAGCACAGCATTCGTCATTCCATAGTGCAATAACTTTCTTGATCGAGTCCGGCCTTCGTCTCCTCTTCGAGCCCGATCCATCCCGCGGGAGCTCGCGCGCGGCGCCTCGGTTGCGGCTGAGCCCGGCGCACAGGCGGGCGCCCGAACTTCTGAACAACCAGGGTTAATCGCGGCGAACCGATGGGCAAAGGGGGCCGAACGGCCTCCCGCCGCCATTCCAACGCCCGCGCCGATGCCCTACTCTCCGCATAATGGCGGAGGAGGAGGCGAACGTTTCGGCGGCCGAGGAGGGCGGTCCGCCTTCGTGGCGTGCCTTGTGGGTGAGCGCCGGCGCGCTGGCGGCGACGCTTGCTCTGGTCGCGCTCATCGTCTTGATCACCATCTCCAACCGCGCCCGCGACGAGGCGCTGGGCTGGGAGCGCCGCACCAACGACCTCGTCCTCGTGATCCGCCAGATCGATGCCGCCATGGCCCGCTCCGAGGCGGCGCTCAGCCGCTACGTGCTCGACGGCCGGCGCAGCACCGGCACCGCTTATTACAGCGAGCGCCGCAATGCCGGCTTCCAGATCGGCCAGCTCAGGCAACAGATCACTGACGATCCGGCCCAGGCCCGCCGCGTCGAGGAGCTCCGGACCCTGTTCGAGCGGCGCGGCGAGGAGCTGGCCCGCGCGGTCGCGATCGCCCGCCGCGAGCCCGGCTACGGCCCGGGCGTGCGCGACCTGCTCGAGCGGATCGTCGCCTCGCCCCTCCTGCCCGCGATGCGCCGCCGGCTCGAGGAGATCGCCGACACCGAGCGCGCCCATCTCGCCCGGCGGATGGCGGCCACCCAGGGCCTCGTCACCCGCGCCGACACCTATACCGACTGGCTCGGCTGGCTCGGCGTGCTGATCGGGCTCGGCGCGGTCGGCCTCGCCATCCTCGCCTGGCGCGCCTTCATCGACGGGGTGCAGGCGCGGCGCGAGGCGGACGCGGCAGGCTGGCACGCGCTCGACCTCGAGCAGGCGGTGCAGGCGCGCACCCGCGAATTGAGCGACGCCAACGCCCGCCTCAAGCAGGAGGCGGCCGAGCGCGCCGCCGCCGAGGCGCAGCTGCGCCAGGTCCAGAAGATGGAGGCGGTCGGCCAATTGACCGGCGGCATCGCCCACGATTTCAACAATATGCTCGCGGTCGTCGTCGGCGGGCTCGATCTTGCCCGGCGCAAGCTGCACGGCTCGCGCCGCGAGGTCGAATTCCACCTCGACAATGCGATGGAGGGCGCCACCCGCGCCGCCGGCCTGACCCGGCGGCTGCTCGCCTTCGCCCGCGCCGAGCCGCTGCTGCCCGAGGCGGTGGCGCCGGCGGAGCTGGTCGAGAACATGCTCGAGCTGGTCGACCGCGCGATCGGCGAGCGGATCACCGTCCACACCCGCTTCGCGGCCGGCAATTGGCACGTCTGGGCCGATCCGACCCAGTTCGAGAATGCGATCTTGAACCTCGCCGTCAACGCCCGCGACGCGATGGGCGGGCGCGGCGATCTTTCCATCCAGGTCGACAACGTCACCCTCGAGGAGGCCGAGACGGCCGAGCTTCCCGCCGGCGACTATGTCCGCGTCCGCGTCGTCGACAAGGGTGTGGGTATCGCGCCGGAGCATCTCGACCGGGTGTTCGAGCCCTTCTTCACCACCAAGGCGGTCGGCAAGGGCACCGGCCTCGGCCTCTCGCAGATTTTCGGCTTCGCGCGCCAGTCGGGCGGCGACGTCGCCATCGCCTCGGCGCTCGGCCGGGGCACCACCGTCTCCATCTATTTGCCGCGCTCGGCCGCCGCCGCCGAGCAGGCCTCGGGCCGGATCGCGCCGACCATCCGCCATGCCGAGCCCGCCATCCAGCACGGCCACGCCGCCGCGATCCTCGTCGTCGAGGACGATCCCCGTGTCAGCCGCTCGACCGTCGCCGCTCTGGAGGAGCTCGGCTACCGGCCCTATCCCTGCGCGAGCGGCAAGGAGGCGCTCGCCACGCTCGAGCGCGAGGCCGGGATAACCCTGCTCGTCACCGACGTGATGATGCCGGAGATGACCGGCACCGAACTCGCCGCCGAGGTCAAGCGCCGCCGCCCCGACATGCGCATCCTCTTCGTCACCGGCTATGTCGGCGAGGCGGGCGATGCCGGCGACCTTTCCGGCCACGCGGTCTTGAGGAAGCCCTTCACCGTCAACGCTTTGTCCGCCGCGGTCGAATCCGCTCTGGGCGGGATCAACGGGCAGGGGATCAACGGCCAGGAAACTGGCGGCCAGGAAACTAACGGATTACGCCCCGCCGCCACAGACGAGGCAGCAGCGTAAGCGCGCCCAATATCGGCCAACGCCGCTGCCAGGGCTTGACCACCAGCTTGGTCCCCGCATGGCGGTTGATCTTCCAGGCGAGATAATCGACCCCGCCCGCGAAGGTGGTCGTCGCCTTGGCGAGGCGAATGAGGCTCATCGCCTTGCCCTTGCGGCGGAATCGCCGCCAGCGCCGCGCCGCCTTGGCCGCCGGCACCGCGAGCGGCAAGGCGGCCGCGCCGAAGCGGGCGTAGCGCTCGGGATCCGTATCGACGATCGAGCCGGACTTGCCCTTGCGCTCGGCCCGCAATTCGCTGTCGTAGGTGAGCTCGAACCCGCGCCGCCACACCGCCAGCGGATCGTCGCCCGCCCCCTCGGTCATCGGCAGCGCGAAGCCGATCAGGGTCGGCGCAGCCCGCGCCACGGCGGCCACCGCCGTCTCCCGCGCCGCTTCATCCGCGTCCCAGACCAGCCGCGACGGCTGCGCGAACCGCGCCCAGACCGACACCGTCTCCGCCTCCGGCCCGTTCTCGCGCCGGAAATCCGCCTCGCTCAGCACCGCATATTTGGCGGCCAGCCCCTGAAGCGCGAACGGGAAGACATTGGGCGGCACCAGCTTGTTGGCGAAGGCGAACCAGCCCCGCCCATAAGCCGCGCGATAGGAGGAGACGATCAGGTAGAAATCGAGCATGAGCCCGTCCAGCTCCCGCTCGCGCAGGCACGACCCGTAAAACAACACCGCCCGCGCCGCCCCCGGATATTCAGCCGCGATCGCCGCCGCCATCGCCGAGACGCGCGGGTCGACGGGCTCGGCTAGCTCGGCGGCGACGAGGGTCGGGAAGGTCTGCGCGGCACTCATTTTCACGTCATCCCAGCGGAACGAATGGGCATCCCGTCCCCCGCACGGGACTTTGGATCCCACTCATGGAATCTCTTTGCCTTTAACCTGTGGCGGAAAGAAGGGAGATTCCAGCGCCATCGACGATGGGTTCATGATTACGTCGGGAGGACGCTTCCTATGGAGCGTGTGGATAAATACGTCACCAAACGGCTTGAGCACGTCGAGGCCCGGTCGTTCTGCCTGCCCTGCTGGCATCACGGAGGCGTGAAGCGGCGGCCGAGCATGTTGTTTTGCGAGGATGTGCCAACCCACACGCGCTTTGCGATGCCGGCGAAGGAGGATTGGGGACACGAGCCCAGATGAAGGGGACAGCGCACCGACGAGCGCTGCGAACGGCGGCCAAGGGGAAAGCAAACCGAAGCTAATTTGTGCCGCCCGGCTTGCGCAGCTTCCGCGGCTGACGCGTCAATTGGGCGTCCCTAGACCGGCGGCATGGCGACGCCCGCGACGATCCGCAGCCTGAAAGAACCGATGGTAAGGGAGTCCGAGCGAACGCGGATATAGATCGTTCCTGTCCGGAACGGCCGTAAGACCAGGCGGGCGGGCCGCCCGGCGATCGAATTCACCGAGACCCAAGGCAGGAAGCCGAGCGTTTCCACCTCGCCAGCCTCCACTATCGGATCGAATCCGGGCGCGTCCACGATTACGGTCACTGACTCGTTTGCCTGGACGTTGAGCCAGTAGAGCTTATAGAAAAAGTCCGCTTCGCCTGAACCGTCTGGCCTTGGGTTGAAGTTTGATGTCAGCGTCAACTCATGAATATTGTCGTGGCCGACACGAACAAGTCTTGAGGTCTCGCGATCTCGCGTGTGAACGCGGTCTACGTCCAGCGAATAGTGCGCCGTCTGGCTGCTCGGAACTGCCACCCTGACGAGGTAGCGGCCCGTTGCTGGAAGAACGGAGATGATCTCGACGTTGGGATCGACGGTCCTCTTCGTCGCAAGCGTGGAGCCGGACGAATTGAGCAATTCGAGCGACAGGCTCTGCGCATCCGACCGCGCGTGCAGACGAATCCGCTCACCTTGTTCGCCATTGACCCAATAGAGAGCGTAGCGCCGTGGCTCGTCAAAGATCACCATGACGGGACTATTCGGGCCGAGATCGTCTTCGTGCTGGTCGCCAGCGAGGTCAATCGGCGTGGGAGCCCTGGGCAGGGCGACCACCGTCAGCACATAGTCGCCGGAAGCCGAGGACCCGAAGGTCCGCGCTCTGATGATGTAGTCGCCCGATAGCGGGGCGGTGAAGAGCAGCCGCGAGTTTAGGCCCTCATCGCCGCCGTCGTCGTCGACCGCTACTGGATCCTGCCCGCCCGACCTGCGCAGTTCCAGAAATGAGTCCAACTCTCTGGTGCCGGCAGGCTGGTCGCCGGTCGCACTCGTGGCTGCGGCGCTTCTGCTGATTGGTGAGACCATATCGATCCGGACAGAATCGCCACCGGCGAGGCGGAGCCTGTATTCTTCGAACGGTTTGCCCGGATCGAGGGACGAAGAAACGGACTGTCCAACCTGAATATCCCGGGACACGGCCACCCGAGGGGTTGACGTGTTTTCGACCTGCACGCACTGAGCCGACAACGGAAAAGCAAATCCTGAAAACACCAGAGTCCCAGCCGCCATTATCGCCTTTGTGGCGAAACTAGACTCCTTAGGCCGACTCCGTTTGTTGAACATTTTTTTGCTCCCCATAACTCCGCGCAGCAGACATATCATTGGTGGGTCCGAGGCACCACAGTCGCTTTTTCTCGGCCTTCGCTCGGTCAGGCTTTCGTTGCTCAGGCAAGGAAGCGAGTGGATGTCGGCAACTCTTGCGCAGCTCGGCGTGAATGCGCACTCATGCGGGAATCTGATAGAGGTTGGCAATTCGCCGTGTTACTATGCGTGGGCATAATAGGGGTGGGGGCCGTGAGGACATTGTTCCTGACAAGAAACTCTGCGGCCATTCTGATCGCGACCGTTCTCGCGCAGCAGGCGACGGCTGCGCCTGTGAGCTTCTCGGTTGTGGACGACTACGTCGATGCGCGACGAATCCGCCAGCATCACTTTATCGTCTGTCGAAATAGGCGTGTGAACGCCTGGAGCCAGACGGACTGCCCTTACTGGGAGCCGATCACCTCGGGGCAAACGGTCGAATTGTTGGGCATTTTTTGCATATATGCCGAGTGGGAAGGCAATCGCTTATATCGGGGGTCCTTCACCGTTCCGATTGGGACGAGGGGTTACGCGCTTCGGGTCAGGCCGAATCCAAATGCGAACAAGGGCGGCTGCGCATGAGCGAGCGAGACGACTTCTTTAGGAGGATTTTCAAGGTAGTCGCTTTCGGAGCAGCCTTCGCTTCGATCCCGCTGTTCGCGTCGATGCAGAATTTGCAGCCGCCATGGCCGAGCGCCGTATCCTACATATCCGCCGCGCTGATCCTGGTTGGCGCCCTGCTCGCTCGGGATTTTGGCGAGGACATGTCACGAAAGGCGCGGAAGCGGCTCCTGCTTGTCGCGTCGGCGCTGACGGTGGCCGGCCTCTTCGCCTATCTTTATCTCTATTCCACTGTCGTGCTGACCCTAAGTAACGGCGAACGCCGGATTTTGGGGTTCGTGTGCAATTCCGATACCCAACAAATGTATGGTTCTCTATGCCCCAAATTGACTGAGTTGGAGCTTTCCCGGGCAGGATATGATCCGGATCTGCTGTTCACGCCCGGTTCGATCACCCAAGCCAAGCTTTTGTTGTTTGCGGCGTGGGTCCTGTTCACTGCCGGATTGGTTGCGGCGGTCGGGTGGTCCGTCGCGGGGCCCAGACCTCCCAAGGAACCGCCGCCCGCCCCTATCGATGGCGATTCCTGACCTCGTCGGCATTCCCGGCACTAGCAATTCATATGGAGCGCACGGGTAATCCATGGATCGGGCGCATGGCGATCACCCACCAGCATCATGAAGGGATGAAATGAGCCTGACCTTCCCCGGCTCGAAATCCCACCTCGAGACGTGCTTCAGGCCGCCAGCCGCAAGAACGGCACCGGCGCGGTCGGCCGCTGCACGATCGGCCGTTCGTGATTGGCTTCGAGCATCTCGCCGTCGAGGATGACGCTGGAATGTAACCCCTGCTACGGATATCGTCGCCGCCCCTTTCAGCCGCCCGGCTCCGCCTCGCCCCGCCTCCTCCCCCGCCGCTGGCGCCGCCACATCGCCGCGTAGATCCCGTTTTGGGCCAGCAGCTCGGCGTGGCGGCCGCGCTCGGCGATGCGGCCGCGCTCGAGCACCAATATCTCGTCGGCGTCGACGATGGTCGAGAGCCGGTGGGCGATGACCAGGGTCGAGCGCTCGGCCGAGACGGCGACGAGGCTGGCCTGGATTTCCTGCTCGGTATGGCTGTCGAGCGCGCTGGTTGCTTCGTCGAAGATCAGAATTGGCGGGTTCTTGAGGACGACGCGGGCGATGGCGACGCGCTGCTTCTCGCCGCCCGACAGCTTCAGCCCGCGCTCGCCGACCTGGGTGTCGTAGCCGTCCGGCAGGCGCCGGATGAAATCGTCGAGCCGCGCGCCCCGCGCCGCCGCCTCGACCTCCTCCCGGCTCGCGCCCGCTTTGCCGTAGGCGATGTTGTAATAGAGGCTGTCGTTGAACAGCACGCAATCCTGCGGAACCACCCCGATCGCCCGCCTGAGGCTCGATTGGGTCACCTCGCGCAGGTCCTGGCCGTCGATCCGGATGGCGCCGGCATCGACGTCGTAGAAGCGGAACAGGAGGCGCGCGACGGTGGACTTGCCGCCGCCGCTCGGCCCGACCAGCGCCACCGTCCGGCCCGGCGGGATCTCGAACGAGACCTTGTCGAGGATCCGCCGGCGCGGATCGTAGGCGAAGATCACGCTGTCGAAGATGATATGGCCGCGCGGTGCCGCCAATGCCGGGGCGCCCGGCCGGTCGGTGATCTGCGGGGGCTCGGCCAGCAGCTGGGTCATCGCCTCGACGTCGGTCACCGATTGCCTGACGCTGCTGTAGACCGTGCCGAGGATGCCGAGCGGCACGTAGAGCTGCAGCAGATAGGCGTTGACCAGCACGAAATCGCCGACCGTCATGGTGCCGGCGGCAACGCCGCGCCCGGCCATGATCATCACCGCGATCAGCCCCGCCCCGACGATCGCGGCCTGGCCGAGGGTGAACAAGGATTCCATCGATTCGCTGCGCACCGCGGCCTTCTCGTAGGCGCGCCTGGCCAGATCGTAGCGCTCGGCCTCGTGCGCCTCGGCGCCGAAATATTTGACCGTCTCGTAATTGAGCACGCTGTCCACCGCTTTGACGATGGCGGTGACGTCGCGCGCGTTCATTTCGCGGCGGAAGCGGACCTGCCAGCGGGTGACGGCGATCGTGAAGGCGGCGTAGACGAGGAGCGTGGTGACCACGAGCAGCGCGAAGCCGGCGCTGTAGAAGGTCCACAGGATCGCCGCGACCAGCGCCAGCTCGAGCAGGGTCGGTACGATGTTGAACAGGACCAGCTCGAGCAGATATTCGATCCCCGTCGTGCCGCGGTGGACGATGTGCGAGAGCCCGCCGGTCTTCCGGTCGAGGTGGAATCTGAGCGACAGCGCGTGAAGATGGTTGAACACCTGGAGCGAGGTCAGCCGGATCGCGCGCTGGGCGACGGTGATGAACACCAGCTGCCGCAGGGCGCCGACGGCCTGGGAGGCGACATGCGCGAGCCCGTAGGCCAGGATCAGCGCCACCGGCACCGCCGCCGCCGCCGCGGGCGCCGAGAGCGCGTCGATGATCTGCTTGTAGAGCCAGGGGCCGGCGACGTTGATCGCCTTGCCGGCCAGGATCAGCGCCATCGCCCCCGCCACGCGCAGCTTCACCCCGAATTCGCCGGGCGGCCACAGCAGGGCAAGCAGGCGCCGCCCCATGACCCAGGCCTGGCCGGAAGGCGCGCTCGAAGGGGAGCCGGCGCGTCTCACACCGGGACAGCCGGCGCCCGAGCGTCACAGTCGAGGTAGAGAAGAGCGGGCATTGTACTAAGCAACATCATCGGGTCCGTCTGCGATACAGGGATTCTACCGTATTAACACCAGAGTCACGGCGTTCGCCTCGGCAGGAAAACGCCGCGTCGCACTTATTGATCATAAGGCCGTATCGTACTTGATAAAGTAAGATTCAAATGCAACCCAGGCTGGCGGCGGGATCGACTCGCCGATTTGGTCATGTCTTCATGGACCACGCGGCCCATGCAGGAGTCATGACGTGTATGGAGGATGTTATGGAGAAAAAGACCTTTGCCTTCAGGCTGGCCGACAAGAGTCCGCGCGACACCGGCAAATGGCAGGCCCGCGAGGGCGTGGCGCTGGCGAGCTGCACCGACGCCCGGCCCGATTTGGGCTTTTTCAAATTCAACATCGGAGGCAACGACACCGGCGCCTGGTGCTAGCCGGCGCAAACCGCAAGGGGCTCCCGGCGGCGCCGGGAGCCCCCTTGTGCCCCGGAGCGCCTCATACCGAGAGCTTCTAGGTGCGCGAGCGGATCCTGATCGTCACCAATAAAGACGACCTGCATGCCGATGTCGTCGCGGCGAGGATCGCGGCCGGGCACGGCCCCCCTTTCCGGCTCAATCTCGACGATTATCCCGCCGATTACGATGTCGCTCTGACCTTCGCCGGCGGCCGCTGGGAGGGGGCGCTCCGCCACCTGCCGAGCGGGGACGAGCTGCATTTGGCACAGGTGGGCGCGGTGTGGATGCGCAAGAAGGCGGACTTCCGCTACCCCTCGGGTCCCCTGGCCGGGCAGGAGAAGGCCCATGCTGACGCCGAGACCGATCATATCCTGCTCGGCCTGCTCTATGCCATGGACTGCTACTGGATGAGCCATCCCGCCGCGCTTCGCGGCGCGCTCTGGAAGGTCGAGCAGATGCAGCGCGCCGCGCGGATGGGCTTTTCGGTGCCCGACTCCCTGATCGCCAATCGCCGGGCCGGCGTCGACGCCTTCCGGGGATCGGCCGCGGACGGCATCGTCTTCAAGTCCCTGTCGTCGGCGTCGCTGGCGGCGGCGGAGGTCGCGCCGGAGGAGCGGGTCTCGAGCGGCGTGCCGACGACCCGGATCACCGGCGCGCATGAGGATATCCTCGATTCGGTGGCCGAGATGCCGTGCTTCTTCCAGCACCACATCGCCAAGCGGCACGAGGTGCGCGCGACGGTGATCGGCGACCGCCTGTTCGCCGCGCGAATCCATTCCCAGGACGACCCGCGCACCGCGACCGACTGGCGCGACATGTCGGCCGGGATCCGCTATGAGGCCGAGACGCTTCCCGCCGGGATCGAGCGCCGCTGCCTCGATTTCGTGCACAGCTACGCCCTGACCTATGGCGCGCTCGACCTCATCGTCACCCCCGCCGGCGACTATGTCTTTCTCGAAAACAATCCGGTCGGCCAGTTCCTGTTCGTCGAGCAGCTCGTGCCCGAGCTGGACATGACCGGCGCTCTCGCCGCCTGCCTGATCGCGGGCGCCCGCGCCCGTCGGGGGGCGGCGTGAAGCGCCGGCTCGAGGAGCTGGAGCGGTCGCGCGGAAGCCGGGTGCTTTTGCTCGGGACTTCGCATCTCGAGCTCGATCTGTTGCCCGTGCTTTACGACGCGCTCAGCGAGATGGGCCGGACGCAGCGGCTGGACGTCCTCTTCTATTGCTGCGGCGGCGTGGTGAACGCGGCGCGGCGGATCGCCCTGATGCTCCACGACTTCACCGGCCACCTGTCCTTCATCGTGCCGGACCGCTGCCTGTCCTCGGGCATGATCGCGGCGCTGGCCGCGCACGAGCTGGTCGCCGGGCCGGCCGCGATCTTCTCGCCGGTCGATCCGCATCTGGAGACGCCGTCGGGATCCGGCGAAGGGCCGTCGGCGGTTTCGGCGCAGGACGTGCGGCTGTTCGCCCGGATGGCCGAGGACTGGTTCGGCCTGGCGGAAGGCGAAGCGAAGGCGAAGGCGCTGGCCGTGCTGGGCGAGAGCATCTTTCCGACGACCTTGACCTCATTTTACCGCTCGATGCTCGAGGTCGAGGCGATCTGCGCCGAGCTGATCGCGCTCGGCCTGCCGGACTCCGCGCCGGCGGTTAGAGCGGAAATCGTCGACATCCTCCTCCACCGCCAGCATTCGCACGGCTTTGCCCTGACCCGCGACGATTTGCGCAAGCTCGGCCTGCCGGTGCGCGACGACGCCGCGGCGGAGGCCATCGCCTGGGAGATCGTCCGCGGCCTGCGCGGCGGCCTCGGCGGCGGCGCCCGCCGGAAAGCCGAGGACGATTGGTTCGACTCCGTGCTGGCGACGACCGCCGGGTCGATGCGCCGGCGGCGAAGCCCGGACGGGCTGGCGCCGCGATGGGAAGCGGGCGGCATCGAATGATAACGGCCGCGGCCTATCTTTCCGAGGCCTGCCGCCTCACCATCGTCCTGGTGCTGGCGGTGGCGGTGGCGGGCAAGGCGATGGCCCGCCAGGATGTCGCGGATTCGATCGCCGATCTGGTCCGCGTCCCCGGGCGGGTCGCCCGCGCCGGCGCCGCCCTCGTCCTCGGCGCCGAGGGGCTGATCGCGCTGCTGCTGCTCGCCGGCGGCGGCTGGAGCCGGCCGGCAATGGCGGCGGCGATAATGCTGTTCGCGATCTTCTCCGGCTTCATCCTCCTCGCTCTGGTCCAGCGCCGGGCGGTCGTCTGCAGCTGCTTCGGCGGCCGCGGCCACCCACTCTCCGTCTGGGACCTGGTCCGCAACCTGGTCCTGATCGCGGCCGGCGCCATCTATCTGAGCCAGGGCCCGCTCGGCCATGCGCTCGATCCGGCGGCCTGGCTGCTCCTCGCCGGCATCGCCTTCATCCTGTTCCTGATCGCGACCAATCTCAACCGGATCGCGCTGCTCGCGCGCTGAGCCAGGGGGCCGGGATGGACGACAGCCTCATCCGCATCGCTCTCATCGTGCTGACGCTGGCGGCGGGGCTGAACCTGTTCCTGACCCTGCGCCTGGCGGCGATCGTGCGGCCGGACCTGTGGGCGGCGCCGCTCACCGTCCCGATCGGCGAGCCGGTGCCGCCGTTCGAGGGGCGGCGGCGGTCCGACGGGGCAAGCCTCGTCTCCGCCGACCTCGCCGGGCGCCCCGTTGTGATCGCGTTCCTGTCGCCGGGCTGCCCGGCCTGCGCCGGGGCGGCGGCGGCGCTCGCGGCGATCCTCCCGGCGATCGAGGAGGCCGGCATCGCCTTGTGGATCGTTCCCGCCGATGCCGCGCACGACATCGCCCTGCTGCCGGGGGCGGCGCCGCTCCTCGGCCGCGTCCTCGAGCTCGACGGCCCGTCCCGCCGCCGCCTCAACCCGCGGCGGCAGGCGCCCTTCTATCTGTTCCTCGACGAGCACCTCATCGTCCAGGCGAGCAACCTGATCGGCGACGAGGACTGGCAAGCCTTCCTCGCCCAGATGGCCGAGAGCAAAGCGGCGGGCGCGGCGGCGCCTGCGCCATCCTGATCCGATCGGCTAGGGCGTGTCGACATTCAGCCGGCGCCCCTCTGTATCGAGGGGGCTATCCCCTTTCCGTCACCCCCGCGAAAGCGGGGTCCAGCGTTCCCTATGATCTTAAGCTGTGGAAAAAGCTGGATTCCCGCTTTCGCGGGAATGACGCGATACTGAATGTCCACGCCGCCCATGCCAAGGATGCGAGGCGAGAGACCCTCACCGCAGCTCAGCCACCAAGTGTGCTGCCTGTGCTAGTCAACTTCTCCGTGTCACTGGTCACCTTGGCCACTTGGGCCATGATTTCAGATGAACGCTTGATATTCTCGTCGTCTGACTCCGCACCATCCAATGATCGCTTCATTTCGGCGAGAATGTTTTTCTCAAGCTCCTCAAGTAGATGATAATACGCGGCCTCGCCATACTTATCTATGTAATCAGCCTGATGAGGAAGGACGGCTTTTAGTAGTCCATTTACATGGTCTCGCTTGATGTATCTTTCGACATGTTCTGCACCAATGGATAGGATCTTCATCGTAGCCCATGCGCCAAGTATTATGGCGGCGTACGCGGCATAAAGCGCCCATGCAAATTCGGACACGAACGGGCGCTCCTCATCCGCCCTTATTTCAGCCATCCGCTCCTCGAACCCGTCCCCTCCCAGCGTCTCGGTCAGTTTCTCTACGAATTCACGTAGCTTGGGATCATTGTGCACCTGCTTAGCTACGGCGTCGAATTTCAACACAGAAAGGGACATCGCCGGCCCCTTCATGCGCGTCAGTTAACTGCAATCCACAGTCGTTCGACGGCTTCCACGCGTCGCCTATCGACTAGGGCCACTCGACCGGCTCGCCCGCTCAGAGCCCCATCTCGCAAAGAAGCAAGCTCTGCTTCCCGGCTGCGAAGCTCACTTTTCAATCTCTCTTCGCTCTGACGAATCTCGCTCCGGATATTTTCCGTTTGGCGCTCGACTCCAACCTGGACGCGGCCCTCAATGAACGCTTTGAGCCATATTCGTGCCGCGAAAATCGCCACAGGAAATCCTGCCAAGAAAGCGAGGGCAACCCATGTAGGCACCTCGATCAACTGCTTGCTCCTCCATCGATACTGCCCTGAGCGCAGGCGAACCCGCGCCGACCGGGACTTGTACCTTCGGGAAAGGTGGGTGTCCCAACAGCCACGAGACGACGGCTAAGCCGCCGCCTCCCCCACCGCCTTCGCCACAATCTCCGGCTCCGCCCCGATCACCTTCAGATAGGCCCGCACCGCCGGCGGCGGCATGTGGCGGCCGATCTCGTACTGGCGGATATTGGCAAGCGGGATGCCGTAGGTCCGCGCGAACGCCTCCTGGCTCAGCCCCAGCCGGTTGCGCAGCCGCCGGATCCGCCGTCCCATATGCGCCCGCTCGAGGCCGGCCACGCTGACGTCGCGATCCTCGGGATCGTTCGGGTCAGCCGGAATCGCGATCATAGTCTCTTTGTTCACCCGAATTGCTCCTTCGCACCGAGATCATCCGTACCGTCTCTCCGCGCCAGACATGGACAGCCGTATAGAGCTTCCCGTCCACAAGGCCGATCGCCTTGAACCGCTCCTCCTCGTCGCCGAGCCGAATGGTCGGCAGGATCGCGACGTTCGAATCTGCGAAAACCCGAACCCCGAACGCCAGCGCCACGCCGTGCTTGGACCGGTTCGCTTCGTCCTTCGCCGGATCGAAATCGACGATCATGGCCCTATATGTGATTCACACAGGAGGCACAAGCAGCTTCACCCGCTCGGCTCGAGAAATCACCCCTAAGTCGATTGGCCCGGGTCGTTCCGTTCACGACACCAACCATCGCGGCGGCGGCACGGCCCCACCCATCTCTTTGGTTGCTTCGGTCCAGCAGACGATCGCATCGAAAACGTTTTCGAGCGCCTCGCGGGGCGTTTCGCCATCCGACATGCAGCCCGACAGCTCAGGCACGGTCGCCAGATAGCCCCCTCCATCGTCCTCGGACAAAGACCGGATATGGATTTCATAGTCCTGCGGCTTCAAGAGCCCGACCTCCCGGGACCGCTGGTGTCAGACACGGCACCTGTCACCGGCACCGCGCGCGTCGCTCCTTATCGTCGATAACATATTCCACGATTAGCGCCAATATCGTAGCGATAATGCGCCTTTTCGTTGATTCAGGAAGGCCGACAAGGATGAGCGAGAAAACTACAACGCCTATCGTCCCTGACCGCGAAGACCCGCGGCGCTTCACGCCGGACAGGTAGGTGTCAGGTACGTAGCTGACACCGATTGCCAGGTACGTAGCTGGGGCGAGGTAGGTGTCAGGTACGTACCTGACACCGATTGCCCCGACACCGATTGCCCCACGGTTTTGCCCCGCGAACGCGGACTTCACGGCCCCGAAGGTTCTGATAGGATAGGGTCATGCTGAGCCTCCTCGCCGCCTTCGCCCTGCAGGCCGCCGCGCCGCCGACCGCGCCTGCCGTGGTCAGCGCGACGGCGCCCGACGCCGCCGCCGACCAGGCGGTGCGCGCCGCCACCGACGCCTATCTCGCGGCGCGGGACGCGGGGCGCTACGATTTGGCCTGGGCGATGCTGAGCCCCGACTGGCAGGCGCGCCGGCCCCATGATCCGTGGGTCGCGGCCGCCCGCGCGTTCAACGCCCAGGCCGGCGCCTCGCGCGGCCGGCGCATCGCCGCGGTCAGCTGGCTGGAAAACCCCGGCTGCATCGCCGGCACCTTCGGCGTTGTGGAATATAATGGCGACTATGCCGATCTCGTCTTCATGTGCGGGATCGCCATCTGGCAGCGCCAGCCCGACGGCGCCTGGCGCCTCTTCCGCGAGGTCACCCACGCCGCCACGCGGGCCGACGCGCCCAACGCCACGCCCGAGCAGATCGCCGAGGGCCGCCGCCAGTTCCAGTGCCGCGACTGAGCGGCGCCGCTCCCTTCCATGCATTTTCGAAGAGTCCGGAAAGGCGGCCAGTCTCCGGCAAGCCGGACCGAAGCACCGCTTTGATCCGAAAAATTCAGGCCGCCAGCCGCAAGAACGGCATCGGCGCCGTCGGCCTGAGCACGATCGGCCTCTCGTGCGCGGCTTCGAACATCTCGCCGTCGAGGATGACGTTGGACTGGTGGCCCTCGATGCGGATCTCGTCGCCGCGCTCGAGGTGGACGCCGCGGATGCGGCGACGGCCGAGCCGCCCGCGCACCGCCGCGAACAGCGCCCCCAGGATCGAGAGCAGATTGCGCTCGATGACCAGCAATTGCATCGCCCCCTGCCGCTGGCCGGCGACGGCGAGGTTGCCGTTCAAGAGCAGCTTTTCGAGCGTGGTCACCATCACGAAGGCGAACTTGCCCGACATCTCGCCGCTCTTGGTGACGCTGACCTTGAGCGGCGCCCATTTGGCCGGCAGCAGGCGCGAGCTGCGGCCGACGATCACCGAGATCAGGCCCATCACGAAGGTGACGAAATGCGCCGCCCAATTGGGCAGGCCCAGCGGATAGATTTTGTGCCGGCAATAGAGGATGGTGTCGGCGAGCCCCGCGCCGCCGAGGAACATGCCGAGCACCGGCCGCTCCACGCCGTCGGCGCCGGGTAGCCGCGCCTTGCCGCCGCTGAGCGCGATCAGCTCGCGCGAGACGATGTGCGGGACCATGTCGCCGCGGACCAGAGCGAGCACCCGCTCCAGCGCCTCGATCGGGTCGCCGTCGGCGCCGAGATCGTGGGCGATGAGGTTGGTCTTGCCGTTGGGCAGCACCGCGACCGGCGGCGGCGTCCCGCCATAATCGGGGCCGGTGAAATGGCCGCCCTGGTGCAGCTCGGTCAGCGCCGCCTGCACGGTGCCGTCGCCGCCGTTGATCACGATCACCTTGGGCCTGACCTGGGCGATCGTCCGCAGCGCCTGGCCGATCTGGCTGACGTCCTCCACTTCGTAATGGAAGATGTCCTTATGCTCGGCGCAAAACGCGCGGACGCGCGGCAGCAGCGACCGGTTGCCGGTCGACTTGGGATTGGAAAGGAGCGCGACCGACGCCATCGCCGCCGCTAGCTTGACCGCACGGGGCGGATGGCGAGGCCGAAGCGGTAGTTGAGGACGACGCTCAAGGGGGTGACGCCGCGGCCGACGTTGATCGCGACATTGTTGTAATTGGGCCTCAGGTTGGTCATCGAGATGCGCGGGTTGCGCGAGAAGCCGGCGCCGTCGCTCCAGTCGCGCGACTGGTTGTTGCCGTTGACGTCGTGGCGGACCGCGACCGCGTAGCGGCCGGCATTGGGCAGCGCGACGCAGATCCGCATCGGCCCGGCGCGGGTGACCGGCACGTTGACCTTGCGGAGCGTCTGCCCCCTGGCCAGGAACCGCCTGGGGTCGCTCCCGTAAATCGCGACGCGGATATTGCCGGTGCGCTGGCGGAAGCCATCGACGGTGACGAGCACCGCCGAAGCGTTGCGGTTGCGGCAGGCGGCGGCGTCCGGGCCGAGCTGGGCCGAGGCGGGCGCGGCGAACGCGAACACGCCGGCGAGGGCGGCGCCGGCGAGGGCCGCCTTGGGGGAGAGGGACTTGGAAGGCATCACGCGGGAACTCCTGAATATTGGCCGGTGCGGACAAGGCCCGCCGGCCGATTGACTCATGCCCCCATATGCGTGGTCATTTCGGGGACGCATGCGGCCAAAATGTGTTCGCGGGGCGTCCAAAAAGCGGGATGTTGTCCCTGGAGAGCGTCAGCGGGGCGACGGGGCGAATTTCGCGAACATCACCCATAGCGATGGCGGGCGCTGGGATTTCCCGAAGTTGACAAAGATGACACGACGGGGTGCCTGGGGCGGGCGTGGACGATCTGAAAGAGCCAGGGGCGCGAAGCGCCGCGCCGGCAAGCCTGACAGACGAAATCCTACATTGCGATCCCTATTTTTGGGGACGGAGTGGGTTCAGATTTCACTGAAGAAATGGTCGTCGACGCTCACTTGTTCAGTCACGACCTGTTCCACTCGAACGCCTAGCCTCAGCGATTTGAGGAGTTCCGTAAGCGCCTCCCCATCGATCAAATCGATGGCGGGTGCGCCATCGCGCGTGGCCTCGCGTCGAGCATCGGGCGTGAACGTCCCGGTCGTGATGATGAGGCCCTTGTCTGCGCGGCCTTGCATGGCGCCGCGAAAGTCCCGAACCGCGCCAGCTCGGACAGAATCGCTGTAACGCTTACATTGGAACAATACCTGAAATGAGATGAGATTGACGCGCAACACGCCCTGTCCATCGATGCCCCCATCGCCAGCCTTACCTGTCACCTCGACGCGAGTGAAGCCGCTCTCCAATAACATGCGCCGGCAGAGACGTTCGAAGGCTGCAGGATCCATTCCCTGCAATGTCGCCAGGAGAATGTCGGACCAGTCGGGATCAGCTTCGGATTCATCATCATCTTGAGAGATAGGAAAATCTGCGGGAGGCACCGCTGACTCACCCTCACCCCAAAGGTCGCGCCATCGCGCCTTCTGTTTTGCGTGATACTCGCGATGATATTCTCGCATAGCGTCGCGGACCAGGCTCTGAATCTCAACCTCGTCCTTCATTACGGCTGCCCGACCCGCGTCTGTTAGCACCCATACACCGCGGCCCCCGCTGTCCAAGAGCCCCGCCTTTTTCAGTCGGCTCCGGCCCCACTTGACCTTGTCGGGAATGATGAGCGCGCCGCTCTTTGGATAGGTGGCGCTCAGCTCGTCCTCGTCGAAGGCGAATTGTTCAATTATTCGGTTGTCCAATTCCTCAATCGAGGCCGAGCCCCCCATTGCGTCCAACTGCCGCAGGATGGGGACGTAGAAGTCGTCCTTCCTAAGTTGACCAACCCTGGTATCGTTCACATGCCCCTCCCTAAGCCGTCTAGGAAGCCACGCCGGACGAGCGAGCCTTTCATTCGCCCGCTAGCTCCGCGACCAAAGCCTCCATTTCCTTCATCTCGAGGAACTCAAGTAGGCGATATCCGCCGACGGCGTTTATCCCACGCATGAGGGATCGAAACCGAGTTCGTTCGAAGAGGGCCCGATCGCCCTGGAAGGACTCGTGGAGCTTGTTGATTACAGCTGAGAAAACCGAAGCCGTCTGGCTGGAGGTTGGGCGTTCGATCAGGTTCGCCCTGACATCCGTCTTGAAGAGAAATGCGTCCAGCGCCTGTTCCAACGTCAGGCCTTCCACGCGCGCGCAAAGGTGGGAAATCCACCACAAGCGCGCTAGCGCATTGTCCCGTTCAACCTGCCGCTTTTCTTTCGCGAAAAAGTGCTGCCGAACGTGCTTCGCTGCTGCCTCGTCATCCGCGGGAATGGGCCACCGCGTTCGGCCATAGGGGAGGCCAGCCGTATGTGCATAATAGACCCACAACCGCTCATCTCGCGCTTGGTATGGCGTTATGCTTGAAAACGCGGTGTGCATCTTGAGCGCGTTGGCTACGTCACCCTTACTTTCTTCGTCTCCCACGGAGAAGGAGACAAGCACATCGGAGTCGACATCTGCATTGAGTTCGAAGGACATTGAAGTGTCAACATCCAACTCTGAGAAATCTCCTGAGCGATATCGGTCAAGATTGGTCTCAACCTTGGCCCGAAGCGCTTCTAGCGCGCTCGCTCGTAACAGCCGCACCTTCATTCGGCACCCTTAGAGAATACGTGCTTGTCGAGAAGGCCCAAGGGCATTCGCATCAGCCGTTCTGTAGCGGCATACTCAGCTAGAGTTGGAGGGATCCCGGCATTGCTGCAACTCTGCAACAGCACCTGAGCCCAGCGCCGCTCGGCATATTCAGCCTCGTCCGCTCGCAACGCCTTGAGGGCCTGCATGACTGCTGCAAAGTATACGGAGTTGATTAAGATGGCGCGATTCACAGTGCTGTTGCGGGCGGCATCCAATCGCTCTTTGAAAGCTGGGCTAACCTCAATAAAGACCTTCTCCTCATCGAGGTTGAGAGTCCATTCGTACTCTGCCAGACCCTCTTTCTTGGTGATTCCAAACACCGAACTGATGGGCCGCAATAAGTCCCTATCGATGTAAACAGCCTGGGGCTCATCCAGCGCGAGCACCGCTCCTCGCGGGAATTCAATCCCGCCGACCCCGAATTCCTCGTTGAGCAATTTCGAAGTGTAGCCCTGGATGCGTTCGCTTGCGACGACGTAGCCGTGAATTGATACCTCGCCACGCAAGACTGCATTTTGGAATTCGATCTCGAACTTTGGTGCCTGACTCTTGAATGAGCGGCGCAGGTACGTATCTCGGCACGAGAAGACAGCCACATACTGCGCGAGACCCTCCTGCACGAGCGAGACTATGTCGGAGACGCTAACGATAAACTCGACCTGCGCCTTTACTGCGGTCTGATCGAGGCTAGCGGTCACATCAGCAGTGACCTGAATATCTCCATCGACGTAGTCGTCGACGCCAGGTCGTAACACCGGATAGGGGTACGCTCGTTGCGGATCAAACTGCATTGGCTACCATCCTGAGCGTGCCGGCGAACGGTCGAGAAAAATCCACCTCGATCGTCGTCCTCTGGCCGGCAGTCACTACAAGCCCGGCGAGCTTACCGCTTTCCACAACGCCTTCCGATCCGCTACTCACCGGCAATAGGTAGTTTGTGTCGGCACCCGATTCTTGGAACTCGATCGTGATTGATCCGGACAGAGTGGGTGTAAAGTTTACGCGCCGACGGGAATTTGACAGAGTTAGCGCCCGCACATTGAGTAGACCCACGGGTTTGGAGCCTCCCCGCGAGCTACCGCCTGCTGATCCTTCCCCAGACCCTCCGCCCCCTCCTCCGCCACCTTTGCCGCCCCCTCCGCCAGGACCGTCGCCGAAGGAGCCGCCACCAACCTGATCTCCTTCATCCAGGTCATCTTCTTCAGTGGTCTTCGCGCGAATGGGCTTCGGCTTAGGTAGCCTCCTCGCTCTGACAATCACAGCGCCTTGCGGATTCTCTTCGTCACCCTTCTTGCCGCCGCTTTCATCAGAATCGTCGCCAAAAAAAGGTGCAAGCTCGTCGACTTCGCTCACGTCCTGGACAGGGTTCTTCGCATACTTAGAAATGATATCTCGAACCGCCTTTCCCAGGTCCCGCAAGGCCATCCGGCCCTTGGTTCGTTGCAATTCAGGCAGGCGATCAGGCTCAAAGATATCATGTCTTGGGGGTTCCATTGCGCGGAGCAGCTTATTCCCGTTATCGTCAAGGCACTGCACCACAGCGATGAAGTCTTTGAAGTTTCCGAACTGCCTGAGATGCTGAAGCGATTCCGTGATAAGCATACCGTTACGCAAGACGGCGACGCGCTTGGGCAGGCCCTCCGCGATTCTAATCCTAACTTCACATCGTCCTAGATGCAGGTTCTGAGTGTCTTCGACGATCACCTCATCGGCACCGAGGCAACCGAGGTATTCGCGAACATGATCAAACTTTTCCGGCTCGCCAGTTTGATTCTCAATCGCCTCCCGGACGCCCTTATCGACAAAAAGCCCATTGATCGTTGAGGCGTTGATCAGGGCCTCGCCTTCTAGCTCTACTTCCAGCTGGCCACCGCAAATGGCTCCAAAGAAATTCTCGGCAATGTTTGCAGCCAGGATCTTCGCCCAGTGTTTTCGCGCTGAAAAGCCTAGGATGTTGAGGGTTGTACCTCGTACCATCTCATCAGCGCCATCAGACTGTCCGTGTTTGAGCCAGGCAGGAATATGCTCAACGCCTTCTACGGGCTGACAACGGGTCTTCACCCCCCAAAAGCCTGTACCTCGATAGGTCGTGCCCTGAACTTCGTGCGACATCAATATCGACTTGCCTTGGGCATAGTGGATTAGGCTGCCTGAGGTATCATCCTTCCACACTGTAGAGACAAAGAGGGTCCTCAAATCCGAAACCGTATAGGGAGCAAACTTGCCGATCCCGTATGACCCAAGATCGTGGTCCGAGGGTTTCTTGCTCTGACCAGCCGCCTTCATGAAGGCGAAATATGGCCGACCATTCTTACACGGACCGGCTACTCCAGTCGTGTTGGAATCCGATATCTGCAGAACAGGGATCGTGGGCTTCTCGAGAAGAGCGCAGGCCTTTGCAAAGAAGGTAGCAGCCTTTTCGCTCTCGTCGCCGGCGCCGGCATTGCAGGCGCTCATCACGGACTTTAGCTCGTTCACATCCGGAATTTGATTTGTTGGAACTGCCAGAAGGCGGATTCTGATTCTCGCAGGGAAATGGGCCTGAGCATCTATCGTATTCTGCGGAACCTCGCGCCCGACGTGCTCGAGTGGATTTCCCGTAAAATGTTCCATTCCAGAGTCGTTGAACCCATCCCATTGCTGGGTTGTGTCCTCTTGAAAGAGAAACCCGATTTCGTGGGTCACGAGGATCCTTCTGAATTGAGCCGTTGCAGTACCCGCTCTGCTAGCAACGTCACGACTGGTACCGCAACTGCGTTGCCGACCTGCTTGTAGCGATGGGCTCTCGGAACCACCTCAGGAAACAGGAAATCGGTCGGGAAGCCCTGCAAGCGGAGACACTCATGCTCCGTTAGCTTGCGCACGCCAGCTCCATTCATCAGAAATGGCACGTTATGACCTCCAAGGCCCATGTTTGCGGTGAGAGTCGGACAGGTGTTGGGCTCTTTCGAACGAACCTCATATTTCCGCAACTGGTAAAGACATGAAGGGTCCTCCACCGCCTTCGATATCATCTGGTAGTATTTGTTCTGCTCATCGAGGTAGTACTCTCGATCACATGCACCGTGGAAGTCCACGAATTCTGCCAGCCTCTTTGGCCCTGGGTGCTTCTCAGCGGGAAACTCGAATCTGCCATTCCTGAAGAAGTCTGTCGAAAGCGCTACCATGAAAAGCCGCTGCCGTTGCTGCGGCAAATTTGTGAGACTGTAGCTGTCGAGAACCCGTGAACTTTCGGGCTTGAACCAGTACCCGGCCTTACGGATAGCATTGGAGATACGCATGAACCAAGTTCCGCCTTCTCCGTACTGAAGGAAGGGCGCATTTTCCAGTACGAGAACCTTCGGCCGTTGCTCACCAAATTCCTCAATTAAACGAATAATCTGATAAAAGAGCTCGCCTCGAGGGTCATCGAAGCCCTGCTTCGTACCGGCTTGCGAAAAGCTCTGACATGGGAACCCCGCCGTGAGAACGTCGACAGGCTCCAAAGCGTGACCTGCTACCGAGACTGTGGTCACATCCTCATCAATCAGCCGTGTTTCAGGAAAATTCTCGCTGTAGGTCCTTGCCGCATGAGGATCGTTTTCGATTGCCCATACCGTGGGGATACCAGCTCGCTGGAAGCCCAGGCAAAATCCCCCGATCCCTGCGAAGAGGGCTCCGCATTTCCACATGCTCGTCAGCGTCCCCCTAAGTGACCGCTCGGGGGCCTCATCCCCGATCCCGCTGTCGCGGATGCCCCGTCGCAACCCCGCCGCTGAGGTCCGCCACATACGGATAAACCTCCGCAACCTCCTCCGTATACCCAAGGTTGAACACCGTGGCGCTCTTCACCGGCCGCTCCGGGCGGTCGTAATAGGTCTTGAAGACCTTGTCCCAGAAGAAGGTGGTGATGCCGTAATTGCCGCTTTCGTCGTGGAAATGGTGGGCCATGTGGCGGCGCTTCATGTCGGCGAGCGTCTTGTTCTTGGGCTTGTAGGCGAGGTGCTGGATGCAGTGGACGAATTCGTAGAAGCAGGTCGTCAAGAGGCCCGCGGCGAGCGCTGCGGCGGCGGCGCCCCAGGCGTTGGGGCCGATCCAGCTGCCGTCGAAGGCGGCGCCGATCGCCCAGCCGATCGGGATCACGCCCAGCGCGATCGTGGGGAGCGTGGTGTGGAGCGCGCCGAACAGGACTTCGAGGTGGTTGGGGTCCTGGTGGTGGTCGTAATGGATGCGCTTCCAGGTCTTGGCGAGCGGCTTGTAGCGCCACATCCAGCGGCTGTGCAGGATGTAGCGGTGGATGAGGTACCAGATGAGCGGGTAGGCGAGCGCGGCGGCGGCGACGGCGATGAGCGTCGGCGCGGCGGCGGCCGGCCGCCAGAACCAGGCGGCGATCGAGGCCGCGCTCAGCGCCAGGTAGACGATGATCGCCGGATAAGTGAAATAAGCGACGACCAGCTCCTTCAGATTCATCTTGTCGAGTTGATGCTGGCGGGGCCAGAAAGCGGGGAGGAGGGAGGGCTTGGCGGGGCTTTGTGCGGTCTTCACGGCTGTTCCTTGTAGCGCGCTCCGCCTTCGAAGGGGAGCGCCTTTCGCTATCGATATGGGAAAGGCCGCTAATTTCGCAATGAGGCGGTTTTTGGGCGGTGGCGGGACCGTGAGGGGACAGTTACGAGTAACTGTCCCCATTCTCGCGCGCCCTGACGATGCGGTTGGCGAGCTCCCAGTCGACGGGGCGGTCGACGTCGATCGGGCCTTCGGCGAAGGGCATGAGCACTGGGGCGGTGCGGACCTTGATGCCGCGCGAGAGGGTCCTGAGCACGGTGCGCAGGCTGAACAACCGGCTTTTGTAGAGCGCGAAAGCGAACAGCCCGAACGCGCCGATCAGCCGCCTGGGCTTCTTGCCGAACTGGCCGCCCGTGTTGAAGACGCGGGCGGCGTCGAGGCCCGCCGGGGTGAGGATGGCGTAGAGGTTGCACGAGGAGAAGGCGCCGTCGCGGAAGCGGTGGAAGGCGCGGTTTCCCTCCGGGAATTTTTCGAGGACGTAGCTGGCCGGCGTGAGGCCCAGCGCCGCGTCCTCATTCACCTCGGCCAGCGCGTCGCAGAAATAGGCGAACATCTCGGCGGTGTGGAGGGCGTTGTCGCCGGTGGTGATGACCAGGGGGAGATGCTCGGCGGTGGCGACGGCGGCGACGCTGGTGCCGATATTGTCCTGGCTGGGGACATATTCGATCGCCTCCGCGCCCGGGAGCGGGGCGAGGATCGCCTTGGCCTCTTCCATCGACTCAGGCTCGATGGCGACGATGGTGCGCGCGGCGCGGCCGCTCTCCAGCACGGCGCCGACGACGCGGCGCAGCATCGGCTGGCCGGCAATGTCGATGAAGCATTTGTGGGAGACGCCGCCGGCCCGCGCCAGCGGATCGAGATAGCCTCGGCTCGCCGCCAGGACGAGCGCCGTATAGCGCCTTTGCGTCATGCCAGGCTCCCGTAGAGCGGCTCGGTCAGCGGGGCAATGGAAGGGAGGTCGGGCAGCGCCTCCAGCGCCGCGCGCAGGGCTGTCGCGCGGTCCGGCGGAAGGACGGGGGCGACGCAGCCTTCATATTTCGACCAGAGCTGGGCGTCGGTGAAGGGGACGGCGAGGCTGCCGGCGGGCCAGGGCACGGCGGTCTCGAAGTCGTGGCCGTCCTTGAGAACCACCTCGACCTCCGTCGGGAATTCCCCTTCGGCCTTGTCGACCGGGTGGCGGTGAATTCGCGGGTAGAAAGCGGCGAGACCGGCGCGCGCGACGGCCTCGTCGGTGAAGTCGGCGAGCGTCGCATTGCCGGTGACGAGGATCGTGGCGAGGGCGTATTCGAGGCTGAACTTGGCCTGCAGCGCGTCTTGCGGGACCTGGTACATGAGGTTGTTGAGGTGGGTGACCGGGGCACGGACGTGGATCGCCGCGACGTCGGCGGCGGCGAAGCCGTGCGCCTCCCTGAGCGCGATCAGGCCGTCCATGGCGCGATGCGCGCTGCCGCAATTGGGGAAGCGCTTGAGCTTGAGGCCGCTCGACAGGATGAGCAAAGGCACGCCCACCTGCTCCGTCTCGAAGCGCAAATTCTGGCCGTGCTCGACATGGGTTAGCGTGTCGCGCAATTGCTCGTAATCGGGGCCGACCATGAGGCGGTTCATGCCCGTGGGGCCGTCCAGCGTGGCGAGGCCGGCGTCGATGCCGGCACGGGCGAGGCTCGCCGCCAGCACTCCCGATTTGGCGGCGAGGCCGGCGTGGAGCGGCTTGGTCATGGTTCCGAACTGCGCCATGAACCCCCCCGCCATGCTGGTCGCGATCGACACGGCGTAAGCGGCCCGGAGGGCGTCGAGCCCGAGCAGGCGCGCGCAGGCCGCCGCGGCGCCGATCGCGCCAACGGTGGCGGTGGCGTGCCAGCCGCGGTTGCGGTGCGCCGGGTTCACGCCCTGGCCGACGCGGCCCAAGATCTGCAGGCCGGCGACATAGGCGTCGAGGCAGGCGCGGCCGGAACTGCCCTCCTGCTCGGCGAGCGCGATTATGGCGGGGGCGAGGACGGCGGTGGCGTGGGCCTTGGCGGGATCGAAATTGTCGTCGAAGTCGAGCGCGTGGGCGGCGGTGCCGCCCACCAAAGCCGCCCAGGGCGCGGCGAGGCGGGCGCCCTGGCCGATCGCGGCGGAGGGCCCCGCGCCCCATTGCCTGACCGTCTCGAACACCCTGCGCGTGACCGGCTCGGCGGCGCCCGGCACCGCGACCGCGACGATATCGATGAAGGCGCGGTGCGCGGACGTCCAGGCCGGCTCGGGCCAGTCGGCGGGGGTCTCCGCGAGCCAGCGGCCGTAAGCAAGGAGGGGATTGGCCTCGGTCATTGGCTCAGTGCAGCCCGACCTGGCCCCTGAGGCTCGCGTAGATCGCCTGCGAATCGTAGCCGATGCCGTTCTTGAAGACGATGACCGGCCGGGTGATCGCGCGCACGTCGCGCGCCAGGTCGCCGTCGAGGAGGACGATGTCGGCGCGCTTGCCGGCCTCCAGGCTGCCGATCCGGTCGGCGCGGCGCAGGAAGATGGCGCCGTTGAGGGTGGCGATGCGGATCGCCTCGGGCATTGTAAAGCCGGCCTCGTAGAGCAGCTCGATGTTGCGCTGGTCGCCGAGGCCCGCGAGCCCATGGCCGTCGCCGGTCGGGTCCGCGCCGGCGATCAGCAGGCCGCCGGCGGCGACGAAGGCGCGCTCGAACGCCATCTCCTTGCGCAGCATCATCGCGAAGAAGGCGGCGGCCGGACGCATCGCGGCGTTGCGGCTGAGCTGGATCGCCCAAATGTCGGGCGGGAACAGCGCGCGCAGATGCGGGATCGCCTCCAGATCCGGCCGGTCGCCGCCTTCGAGCACGGCGAGGGTCGAAGTGATCGCGACGCGGCGCTCGACCAGGGTGCGGATCATCCGCTGAACCTCTGGGGAATCGGCCGCGACGTTCTGGATGACGTGGCGCACCACCGCGCCCGCGCCGAGGGCCGCTTCCGCGCCGTCGCGGCCGCAGCGGCCGGCGGCGCGCCGCGGATCGAGGCCGCCGTCCGGGGCGGCGAACGGGCCGTGCTCGAGATTGTCGATGCCGAGCCGCGCCGCCTCCTCAAAGCCGACCGAGCAGAGATGCCCGGTCACGCGCAGGCCGCGGCGGTGCGCTTCCCGGATCGCCGCGGCGAGCTCGGCCGGCGAGATGTTCATATAGGCCTTGAACGAGGTGAAGCCGAGCGAGGCCCAGTGGCGCACCGCCGCGCGCGCCTCGGCGGGGCCGCGCAGCGGATAGAGCTGCATGATCGCCGCCGGCGCGCCTTCAAGATAGGGCGCGGTGAGATCGAGGTCGGGACCGATCAGCCGCCCCCTCTCGATCTCTCGCCTGATGCCGAGATCGCCGTGCGGATCGACCGAGCCGGCGGTGCGCGCGGTTGTGACGCCGCTGGCCAGATAGAGCTGCGGGAAGGTGAAGGGGGCCTGGATGACGGTGAACGGCCCGTCGCCCGAGGACGTCCGGAACATATGCTGGTGCATGCCGACCAGGCCCGGAATGGCGGTGCGGCCGCGCCCGTCGATCCGGGAGGCGCCGTGAGGGATCGCGACCGAGCCGTCCGGGCCGATCGCGGCGATGCGGCCATGGTCGATCAGGATCGTCTGGTTCGCCCGGGGCGCGGCGCCGGTGCCGTCGATCACCAGGACGTGCTCGATCGCGGTCAGCGGGCCGCGTTCGCGGATGAAATCCGGCGTCGCCGGCGCGGGCTGCGGCACCGCGCTGCCGGGGAGCAAGGCGGCCAGGCCGGCGAAAAAGGCAAGAAACGGGCGCGCGGACCGGAGCATCGTCGACTCCCCTGTGAAGGACCGCCCTATGGAAGCAGGTTTTGCGGTGAAGGCAAGCGCGGCGGCCAGACGCCGCTGCTATCTCGAATTAAGTATAGTGTCCCCGAAATAGTTACGGGGACACTATACTTAATTCGCTTCTTGGCTTGGGCCCGGGACGGCGCTTTTTGAGGGCGCGCCCGGTCCGCGCCTCCAGCGCCGCCAGGAAGGCCTCGCCGCCGCGCGGGCGGCCGGTACGGACATGGGCCTCGATCGCGGCCGCCTCCGCCTCGCTCAGGTCGCCGGCCTCAAGGCCGTGCGCCAGCATCGCGCGCCAGTTGCGGTGCACGCCCGCCAGCGCCGCGAGGTCGGTCAGCCCGTCCGGCCGACCCGCCACATGGGCGCGCGCGCTCGACCAGCGCCAATCCTCCGCCCGCCCGGCGAGCTGCGCGCGCACCGGATTGAGCTCGACATAGCGCACCGCCGCCATCAGATGCGCCTCGTCCATCGGATAGGAGGCGAAGCGGCCCTGAAACAGATAGCCTGTCCAGCCATGGGCGGCATTGATCCGCCGCGCATAGCGCCGGTGCGCCTCGGCGAGGGCGGCGCGCAGGCCGTCGGCCTTCCTAGGCGTCAGGATCAGGTGGACGTGATTGGGCATCAGGCACCAGGCGAGGCAGCGCACATCATGGGTGGCGCAAGCCTCGGCGACGAGGTCGCGATAATAGGCATGGTCCTGATCGGAAAAGAAGACCGGCTGGCCGCGATTGCCGCGCTGCGTGACGTGATGGGGGACATCCGGGACCACGAGGCGGGAGAGGCGGGCCATGCGAGGGGTGATAGCCGCACCTGCCCGCAATGGCAATTAAGTATAGTGTCCCCGGAATAGAGGGTTACGGGGACACTATACTTAATTCGGCGCGGGCTCCGGCCAGCCCTTCAGAGGAGGCGCAGCCGTCGCGACAGACCGCCGAGCGCGAGCCGGTCCTCGCGGGCGAGGCCGTAGCGCAGGGTGAACCAGGAGGTGATCGCCCAGAGCGCGAACACCGCCGCGAAGCGCGCGGGGCCGTCGAGCAGCCATTCAGCGGCGCCCATCAAGGCGACGCCGGTCAGCGCGAGGACGAGGCTCTGGAAGAGCTTGCGGTCGAAGGGCGATAGGCGGTCGCTGATCTGGAGCTCGAGGGTCGCGGCGTAGGTGGAAATGACGGTCGCCACGCCGACGGCCACGGCCATGCCGAGCGCGCCATATTCGGGCGCCAGCCACAGAGCGAGGCCGATCCAGAGCGCGACCGCGATCGCGGAGTTGAGCAAAGGCAGGCCGCGATGGCCGATCATCTCGACGATGGTCGAGGCGGGCCCGACGATCGCCTCGAGCGCGCGCGCGGCGACGAGGATGTAGAGCAAGGGCAGGGCCGCGGCCGCGCGCGGCTGGTAGAGGCTGAGGATTTCGACGCCGGCGAAGATGAGCAGGCCGGCGAGCGGCACCACCAAAGCGGTCGAGACCCGGCTGGCGAAATGGTAGAGCGGCGCCACCTGGGCGCGGTCGACATGGGCCTGCGCGGACGACAAGGGCCCGAGCACATATTGGAAGGCCTGGCGGACGATCAGCGGCACGGTCGAGATCTTGCGGGCGATTTCGAACAGGCCGGCGGCGGCGGCGCCGCGCGAGCCCGGCAGCATCAGGTTGAGCACGACCGGCGGCGCATCGATCAGGGCGCGGCGCGAGAGGTTCGAGGGCAGCAAGGCGAGGCCGGTGACGAGCAGCTCGCGGACCAGCCCGGTCGGGAGCGGCGCGCGGACCAGCAGCTTCAGATCGTAGTAACGGCCGAGCAAGGGGATGCACAGCAAGGCCGTCATCACCAGCGAGCAGAGATGGGCGACCATCAGCCCGATGCTGGTCGCGCCGAGCATGAAGAAGCCGACCGCGAACAGGATGCGCGCGATCTGCTCCCAGAAGATGCGCAGGCGGATTTCGGGGCCGAAGGCGCGGCGCGCCCGGGCGGCCGCGGTCGCCACCTCGATGAAGGTCCACAGGGGCAGGGCCCAGACGAACAAAGCGATGGCGGTGGGCAGCCGCTCGCTATCGTCGGGCGCGGCCGAGAAGACGCTCGCGACGGCGCCGGCGTTCAGCGTGACGATGAGTGCGATCAGCAGCGACGGCAGCACGGCGACCAGGAGCGCGAGCTTGACCGCGCCATGTACGGCCTCCTCGCCGCCACGCGTCGGCACGATCCGCTGCAGCGCCATCGGCATGGAGAGATGGATGAAGTTGGTGATCAGCGAGATCACGCCCCACAGCACGACATAGATGCCGTAGGTCTCGATCCCGAACAGCCGCGTATAGAGCGGCTGCGCCAACGCCTCGATCAGCGCGCCCGCGCGGGAGAGACCTGCCAGTCCGGCGCCGCGCGCAACTTCGCCGCGGGTGACGGCGGGGGGGGCCGCCGGCTCGCTCACTCCTCCGTCCGGATCAGCACGGCCTCGCCGACCAGAAGGAACAGGAGGAACGGGCCCCAGGCGGCGAGGAAGGGCGGGTAGGCGCCGAGATTGCCCATGGCGAGGGCGAAATTGTCGGCGACGAAATAGGCGAAGCCCAGCGCCATGCCGATCACCGCGCGCATGAAGACATGGCCCGAGCGCGCCAGGCCGAAGGCGGCGATGGCGGCGAGCAAGGGCATGAGCAGGGTCGAGAAGGGCGCGGCGAATTTGTGCCAGAGATTCGATTCGAGCGTCGCGGTGGAGCGGTTGGCAGCCTGGAGCGCGGCGATCGTCTCGCGCAGCTGCCAGAAATCGAGCCGGTTGGGATCGATCTGCGCCAAAGTGAACTGGTCGGGATCGACATCGCGGCCCCAGCGGATGCTCGGCACGCGCTGCTGCAGGCCCGTATCGACGTCGAACTGGGTGACGTCGGTCAACTCCCAGCCGCCGCCGGGCGCGCGGCGGCCGCTGCGCGCCGAAGTGATCCGGTGCAGGGTGCCGCCGGCGCGGCCGAAAATCGCGACGTCCGTCAGGCGCACCGCCTCATCCCGGCCGATGACCAGCCGGGCGGTGATGATCTCGTCGCCATGGGCGACGCGCACGTTGGCGCGCACGTCGTTGTCCGGAGGGACCCGCCCGAACTCGACCGCCTCCCAGGCGCTCATCGCCGCGGTCGCGCGCGTCACCACGCGTTCGGAAAACACGAAGTGGACGCCTCCGATCACCACCGCCGCCAGGATCAGGGGCGCGATGATCTGGTGCGCCGAAATCCCCGCCGCCTTCATCGAGATGATCTCGCTATTCTGGTTGAGCCCAACCAGGGTGATGAGCGCGCCGAGCAAAGCGGAGAAGGGCAGGAAGCGCTGGATGAGCTGCGGCACGCGAAGGCCCACATAGCGCCACAATTCCGCATTGCCGTTTTCCGGATGGGCAAGCACCTTGCCGCTGTTGCCGAGCAGGTCGAGGATCATCAGCACGGCGACGAGCGCCACCAGCACCGCGGCGCTGCGGGTCAGGAACAGCCGCGCCATATAGAAGGCGATCCGCTTCGACGGAAAGAAATGGAGGTTGATCATACGGCGGCGGAATCCGGCGGGGCGCGGCGGCGGAACAGCCGGCGCACCCGCCCGGAGATGCGCGCGAACAGGCGTTCGAGGGCGCCGATGGGTTGGCCGCCGGGCTTGTGGGCGAGGGTCCAGTACATCCAGATCATCAGCCCGGAGAAGATCAGGAAGGGCGTGCCCACCGCGATCAACGGATCGAGCTTGCCGAGCGCGCCCATCTGCTCGGCGGACTGGTTGAGCTTGTGATAGGTGACGACAAAGGTGATCGCGAGGAAGATGCCCAGCCCCGACGTGCTCCGCTTCGGCGGCACCGCCAGCGCCACCGCGAGGAACGGAACGAGCAGCATCATCAGCACCTCGACCATGCGGAAGTAGAAATGCGCCATCGCCGCGTTGCGCTGGTTCTGCGGAAGCTGGGCGTCATGCCCGGTCCGCACCAGCTCGGCCATGGTCATCTCCTTGG
>JBKJZJ010000270.1:0-3800 GCA_046715355.1 Allosphingosinicella sp.
TGCCGGCGAGCAGGCGCGCGAACATGCGCTCGGCGGCGCCCGGCTCGACGCGCGCTCGCGGCAGCCCCTCGCTGATCTCGATCGCGATCCGCGCGCCGCGCCCGGCGGCGACCTTCTCGTAGCTGTCGTGCAGGCGGACGAGCAGGGCGACCGCATCGGCGGCGCCCTCGTCGAGATCGAGGCGCCGGGATTCGATCCGCGCCGCGGTGTCGAGATCGTCGACGGCGCCAAGCAGGCCGCGCGCCTGCTCCATGATCGTGGCGGCGCGGTCGCGATAGGCGGCGGCGGCCGGGCCCATATATTGGCCCTCGATCATCTCGGCGAAGCCCAGGATCGCGTTCAAGGGCGTACGCAGCTCGTGGATCAGCTGGCGCAGCGAATCGGCGGGGAATTGCGTCCCGAACAGGCCGGGCGGCGCGTCCTGCGCGGCGCTGCGCGCGAGCTCGTCCGGCCGCGGCCGCCGGGCGGTCCCGCGATAACCCAGGAAGGCGCCGGTCCCGGCGTCGAAAAAGGGGATGCCCGAAATCCGCCAGTCGCCCGAAGCGGGTCCATCGCCGGCGACGATGAAGCGGGCGTCGCGGAACGGCGCGCGCTTGTCGAAGCCGCCCGCCGCCTGGCCGTCCACGCCATATTGGCCGGGCCCGCCGAACCAGGCGATGCTCTGCCCGACCAGAGCGCCGCGCGGCGCCCCCTCGACCCAGGCGAGGATGCCGTCGGTTCCGGTTTCCCAGCGGAAGCCGGCGGCCTGACCCTGATGGGTGGCGGCAAAAGCCACGCTGTCCTTGTGCTTGCGATAGGCCTCGATCCGCCTGACCAGCTCGCGAATCTGCGATTCGCTTTGCGCCGGCGCCTCCTCGCCCGGCGCCGCCACGCCGCCTTCGAGCACGAAATCGCTAGCCCCGAAAGCGGCCAGCGCATTGGTCACTTCGGGATCGAGATCCTCGCGGTGGCGCAGCAAGGCGCGCGCTGCCGGCCCGAGCCTGGGCAGGATCGCGATCCAGTCCTCGGGCGCGAGCCGGGCGCCGGCGATGAGCGGCGCCGCCACGAACGGCGCATCCTCGGCGAAGAAGGCGACGAGATCCGGATCGAGCGCCCGGCCGGCGAGCGAGCGCGCCGATTGCCGGCGGATTTCCGGATCGATCGCGGCGCGCGTCTCGCGGAGCAGGGCATAGGCCCGGCCGGCCGCGCCGCTCCCGGTCTGTGGCCTGTGCTGGGCGAGCAGGTCGACGAGCTGGCGCCAGCGCGCGGCGCGCCGGTCGGGCCGGTCCGCGGCCTGCGCCAGTACGGTCGCGATCATGTCGTCGAAGCGCATGATCCTCGCCTACCCGGCGCCATCCCCGCGCGGAAGCGCCTAATTCGGCGCGTCGCAATTCGGGACGGCGGGGACGGGGACAGTCACTGTGACTGTCCCCTATCAGCGCCCGCGCGACTGGAGCCAGAGCAGCCAGAATTGCGCGAGCTCGGCGCGGGGACCGCTGGTGACGGCGCGGAACGCCGTCTCGGCCTCGGCGCGCTGCCCGCCCAGCGCCAGCGCCGTGCCCAGCCGGACGTTGACCAGATTGGCGTCCGGAAAACCCTTTTGCAGCGCGGCCCGGTAGAGCTCCGCCGCGGGACCATATTCGCCATAGCCGTAATAAGCGTCGGCGAGCCGGAGCGCGGCGGCGGCGTCCCTGCCCGCCAGCACCGTGGTCCGCTCGCCCGCCAGCGACGAGCGGTCGTCGGCGACGCGCCGGGCGGCGAGCGCGAGACGCTCGCGGGCCCAGGCGACATTGCCGCCCATCAAATTCCGGCTCAACCCCTCTTCGAGCACGGCCTTGACCTCGCCGAACGCCCGCACCTCGTTGGCGGCTTCGGAAAGCAGCACGAAGTCGCGCTCACCGGTCATCGCCCCGGCGGCGCGGACCAGCCGGTAGACGTCGAGATTCATGCCGCTGCCGGGATTGAGCTCGGCATAGATGACCAGCGAATCGTGCCACAGCGCCTGGCTCGGCGCCACCGCCAGCCATTCGCGCATCAGGCTGGCCGTCTGCGGGAGCCGCGCCCGATAGGCGGTGCCCGCCATCTGCTGCCGCCACTCGGCCGGGATCGGCTGGCCGTTCCTGGTCTGCAGCTCCATCGCCTGCCGATAGAGCGCGATCGCACCCGGCGCGTCATTGGCGTCGGCGCGGATTCGTGCCTGGCGCAGGAGCCGGTTCGGGTCGTTGGGATTGAGCGCGTCGAGCTGCGCCATCGCCCGCGCGGCCTTGGCGGTGTCCCCCGCCGCGGTCGCGAAATCGAGCTGGTTCTCGTAGAGCGCGCGCATTTCGTGCGGCTGGGCGCCGCCCGAGGCGATCATCTCGTCAATACCCTGCGACTGCAGCTGCCGGTTCTGCGTGCCAAGCCCGATCTGCAGCCGGATCTGGCCGATCAGGTATTTTGCGTCATTGCCCCGCGCCGCCGCCGCCGCAGCCGGCAGCGCCGCCTGCGCCGCCGTCCAGTCCTGGGCCTGGACCGCGACGACGAGCGGCTGCATGGCGGTTCGTTCGGCACGATTGAGATTGTATTGGCGCTGGGCCTGGGCGGGCGCCGGCGCCGCCGCCGGCGCTGGCGGCTGCGCCCGGGGTGCTTCCACCCGCGGCGGCTCCACCCGCTGCTGCGGGGTCTGATAGTCCTGTGCGTGGACCAGAGCGGGCGCCGCGGCGCCAACCATGAGCGCGGCGGCCAAAGCAGCCTTGGACGTCGTCATCGGAGCATCTCCTGTCGCACGAAATGAAAGCAAGTCCATCAGCCCGGACGCCGGGCCAGCCAGGCCAGCCAGAAACCCGCGAGATCGGCGCGCGGGCCCGTCACCGCCGCGAGCGCCGCCTCCGCCTCGGGCCGGCGGCCGGCCAGCGCCAGCGCCGCGCCGAGCCTGAGGTTGACGAGATTGGCGTCCTCGCCGCCCTTCTGTAGGGCGAGGCGATAGAGTTCGGCGGCCTCCGCATATTGGCCGTAGGCGAAATGATTGTCGGCGGCCGCGCGCGCGGGTCCGCCGGTGGCGCCGGCCTGAGCGCGGGCGCGAAGGCCCGGCAAGGCGGCGCGGTCGGCGGCGACGGCGCGAGCGGCGATCCGCGGCACCAGCCGGGGCGGGATGCGGGCCGTCTCCACCATGTTGCGCGACACGCCTTCGTCGATCACCGCCTTGGCCTCGCCGACCATGTTCGCCTGGGCGAATGTCTCCGCGAGTTCCATATAGTCGCGCTCGCCGGCGAGCGCCTGGCTGGCGCGCATCAGCCGGCCGATGTCGAGCGCCAGCGCCGGATCGGGCGCGAGCTCGCGATAGATGAGCAAGGCGTCGCGCCAGTTGGTCGGGCTCGGATAGGCGGCGACCAAAGCGCGGGCGAGCGCGATCGCCGCGGGCGCGAAGCCCATATTGGCGACCGGCGGCCGGGTGCCGTCATAAGCCAGCGCGAGCGCGCGCAGGTGCCAGCCCTCGGGCGAAAGCCGGCCGGCCGCCTCGTTGGCGGCGAGCGCGCGCCGGAACAGGGCGATCGCGTTGCCGCGGATCGTCGCGGCCGCCGCCGGCCGGGCGGCGATCAGCTGGGCGGCGGTGAACTGGCCGTAATCGACGAGCACGGCGGGATTGTTCGGCTGCAGCTGGACGAGCCGGGCGAGCAGCCGGTCGGTCTGCTCCGAATTGCGGGCGGCAAGCGCGCGCCCTGCCTGGAAGGAAAGCAGCCCGGGCAGCTCCTCCGGCGTGGCGAGGCCGCTCTCGACCAGGGTGTCTACGGCCTGGGTCTGCGTCTGCATGTCGCCGCGCTGGCGGCCGATCTGGAGCTGGT
>JBKJZJ010000271.1:0-8606 GCA_046715355.1 Allosphingosinicella sp.
TCGCTCTTCCATACCTGGCGGTTCAGCGATTCGGTGCTGATCCGGCCCGGCGTGCCCGAGCTCGATTACCTCGACGGCTCCGCGTTCGGCGGCCGCGGCGGCCGCCCGCGCCACGAGCTCGAACTGACCGCCGTGGTCTTCCGCAACGGCCTCGGCGCCTTCATGAACGCGACCTGGCAGGAAGGCAGCATCGTGCGCGGAGGCCCGAACGGGCAGGGCGGAACCAGCGGCGACCTCGCCTTCTCGGATTTCTCCTCGGTCAACCTCACATTGTTCGCCGATCTCGGCCAGCAGCAGGGGCTGGTGCGCCGCTTCGGCTGGCTGAAGGGAGCGCGCGTCTCGCTCTCGGTGACCAACCTGTTCGACAGCCGGATTCGGGTCCGCGACGAGACCGGGGCGACCCCGCTCAACTATCAGGGTGACTATCTCGATCCGCTCGGCCGCTCGATCCGCATCGGCTTCCGCAAGTTGTTCTAGAATTCCGCCGGTTCGGTTCCACGCCCGTCATTCCAGCGCGTGGGTATTCACCCCATCCGTTTCTCAACGATGCGTTAACCCTGTTTCTTTAACCCCGCCCTCATGCAGGGTGCAAAGACGCGCAAGCGGGGCAGGGCCCCGGCCGACGGGCTTCCGCCGGACGGCGCCTTGCCGCCCGCCTTCGCGCCGCAATTGCAGTTCGTGCTGGAGACGGTCCGCCAGCGCTATCTCGACGCCTTGCCGATCGCCGCCGCGATCATCACGGTCAGCGACGACAGCTTCATCGATTGCGCCAACGACCAGTTCCGCTTTCTCGCCGAGTGGGACGAACGGATCGGCGAGCGCCGTATCGCGCAGGTGCCGATGCTCCGCTCCGGGCCGGTCGGCACCCGCCTCACCGCCTTCCTGAAGAAGGACGATCCGGCCTTCCAGTTCGACACCGCCGACGGGCGCAGCATCGGCGGCCGCCATTTCACCGTCCGTTTCGCCCGCCTCACCATCCTGCCGGGCCAGCCGGTCCGCTGCCTGATCTCGCTGATCGACAAGACCGCCCAGGTCGAGACCGAGCGCAGCCTGCGCTCGGAGATGCTGCGCGACACGCTGACCGGCCTGCCCAATCGCTTCGCCTTCAACGAAAAGGTCGAGCAGGTCCTGGCCGATCCGCAATTCGTCGAGAACGGCCATGCCGTGCTCGCCGTCGACATGACCCGCTTCAGCCGGGTCAACGAATGCATGGGCGCGATCGCCGGCGACGAATTGCTGATCACCTTCGCGCGCCGCCTGGTATCGGCGCTTCGCCCCTCGGACATGCTCGCGCGCATTTCCGGCGACGAGTTCGGCGTCCTGCTCCGGCTCGACCGCGGCCTTGCCGACGCGATGCGCGCAGCCGAGCGCATCAAGGCGGTGCTGGCGCTGCCGTTCCGCCTTTCCGAGCTCGAAATCCGCGTCGATTGCGCGATCGGCTGCGCGATCCTCTCAGGGACCGTCAACAGCGCCGACGAGGTGCTGCGCAACGCCCAGTTCGCCCTGAAGGGCGCCAAGAAGACCGGCAACGTCCAGATTTACGAGCCGACCGAGGCCCAGGCGGTGCGGCGCCGCTTCAGCATCGAGACCGAGCTCAGGGTGGCGATCGAATCCAACCTGCTCACGCTCGCCTACCAGCCGCTCATCCACCTCGCGAGCGGCCGCGTCGCCGGCTTCGAGGCGCTGGCCCGCTGGCAGCATGAGGGCAAGCCGATCCCGCCGGGCGAGTTCATCCCGGTCGCCGAGGAATCGGGCCTGATCGTGCAATTGGGCCGCTGGGCGCTGGACACGGCGACCCAGGCGCTTGCCGAATGGGACCGCAAGACCGGCACCCGGCTGCCGCTCAACATCAACGTCAACCTCTCGCCCGTCCAGATCAGCCGCGACGACGTCGCCGCCGCCGTCTCCGGCGCGCTCGCCGCGAGCGGCATCGACGGAGACCGGCTGACGCTCGAGCTGACCGAAGGCGCGATCATACAGGATCCCGAGCGCGTCGCCCGCGCGCTGAAGGCGCTGCAGCGCTTCGACGTCAAGATCGCGATGGACGATTTCGGTTCGGGCTATACCTCGCTGGCCTCGCTGCAATTGCTTCCGATCGACATATTGAAGATCGACCAGCGCTTCGTCTCCGGCATGCTCGAGGATCATGACAGCGCCGCCATCGTCGACGCCATATTGAGCCTCGCCCGCGCGCTCGGCATGGAGACGACCGCCGAGGGGATCGAGAGCGAGGAGCTGGCCAAGGCGCTGACCGACAAGGGCTGCACCTACGGCCAGGGCTTCGTCTATTCGGAAGCCTTGCCGGCCGACGCCGCGCTCGCTTACTGGCTGGAACGCAGCGCCTGAGCGACCAGCTCGTCGGCGATCTCCTTGACGCGCTCCGGCCCCGGAAAGCCCTCTCGCACCCATCTCGCCTCGATCTGCAGCATCAGCGTCGCGACCTCGGGCCCCTTCTCGACGCCGCGCGCGACGATCGCGCCTCCCTTGATCGGGAAGGCCGGGCGGGGCCATTGGGAAAGGTCCGTGGCGACCGCGACGGCCTCCTCGTCGGTTTCGGCCCAGATCAGATATTGGTCGATGGCGATCTCGCTGCTCTGATAATAAGCAGCCTCGCGCGGCGGGTGATTATAGGCGTCCAGGTTTGCGCCGATCAGCCGGCCCCGATTGGCCTTGGAGAAGCGCAGGCGGGACGCGACCTGGTCGGCGTCCCAGGGCTTGTGCTGCGGAAGCAGGGCAGCAAAGCGGCGAATCGGGTTCGGCGCGACGCCGGCGGCCCGCTCGCGCCGGACCAGTCGCTCCAGCAGGTCGGCGCTCTCGATCTCGGGCAGGACGGGCAGGAAGATGCCGTGGGCAATCATCAGCCGCACCGTTTCGGTGGGATCGGGTAAGGCGAGCAGCTTCAGCAATTCGTCCGCGATCCGCTCGCGGGACAGCGCCATCAGATCGTTGGCGCGGGCCGCGCACGCCGCCAGCCCCGCCGGATCGGGTTCCCCGGTTCCGAAGCGCGCGTGAAAGCGGAAGAAGCGCAGGATCCGTAGGTGATCCTCGGCGATCCGCTGGAGCGGGTCACCGATGAAGCGCACCCGGCCAGCCTCGAGATCGGCGAGACCGTCGAAATAGTCGAACACCTCGCCGCTCGCCGGGTCGGCGGAAAGGGCGTTGATGGTGAAATCGCGCCGCGCGGCGTCCTCGCGCCAATCCCCGGTATAGGCGATGGTGGCGCGGCGGCCGTCGGTGGCGACGTCGCGGCGCAAGGTGGTGACCTCGACCGGCTTGCCGGCGATCACCGCGGTGATCGTGCCATGGGCGAGGCCGGTCGGAACCGCCTTGATCCGCGCCTTCCCAAGCCGCCGGATCACCTCGTCCGGCGCGATCCTGGTGGCCAGGTCGACGTCGCTCGCATCGAGCCCGAGCAGGGTGTCGCGCACGCAGCCGCCGACGAAGCGCGTTTCCCCCCTGGCCGCGTCAAGCGCGGCGAGCAGCCGGTCCATGCCCGGCCGCTGCCGCCAGGGGGCGTCGGGCAATTTCACGACACCAGCGCCAGCCGGCGGCTCAGGTTCACGATCATCGCCGCCGTCGCCCCCCAGATTTTCCGCCCGTCCCATTCGATCTCATAATAGGTCCGCTCCCGCCCGCGCCAGAAGGCGGTGCGGACATGCTGGTGGGCGGGATCGAGAATATAGTGGAACGGCGCCTCGAACAAAGCGGCCACCTCGCCGGGATGGGGCGTGAGCTCAAGGTCCGGCGGGACGATGCCGATCACCGGCGTCACCTCGAAGCCGGTCACGGTCCGGTAGCGGTCGGCGATGCCGATGATCTCGACCCGGGCGGGGGGCAGTCCGATCTCCTCCTCGGCCTCGCGCAAGGCGGCGGCGATCGGGCCGTCGTCGCCCGGGTCGATGCGCCCGCCGGGGAAGCTGACCTGGCCCGGATGCTTGCGCATCGTCTCGGGGCGCAGGGTCAGGATGACGGTCGGATCGGGCCGGTCGACCACCGCGACCAGCACGGCGGCCGCCGTGATGCCGCGGCCCGAGGCCTCCTCGTCGAGCGCGTCGCCGCCGATCAGCTCGGGGCTCGACCGGTGGCCGAGCTCGAGCGCCTCGCGCAGGGTGGCGGCGAGCGTCACGCCGGCTCCAGCGCGAAGAAGGCGCCGTCGCTCCACAGGCCCGGCGGCGAGGCGCCCTCGGCCAGCGCGATCTCGGCGACCTCGTAATAGACCGGCCGCGCGACCAGCGCGTCGAGGCCGCCGCGCACTTCGAGATAGGGGTGCGGTCCCGCCTCGAAGCGCAGCTTATGCTCCGGCCCCGCGACGACGAGGTCGCCGGTGTTGAGCCGGAAGGCGAGGTTGCGGGTCCGGCCTTCGCCCTCGCTCCTGAGCTCGACCGCGACGAACGGCGCGTCCTCGACCTCGATGTCGAGCTTCTCGACCGGCGTCACCAGCACGAAGCGTCCGTCGGGCTCGCGCCGCAGGATGGTCGAGAACAGCCGCACCATCGCCGGCCGGCCGATCGGCGAGCCTTGGTGATACCAGGTGCCGTCGCGCCCGATCCGCATCTCGCTGTCGCCGCAATGGCTCGGATTCCATTTCTCGACCGGCGGCAGCCGCCTTTCCCCGGCCAGCCGCGCGATGTCGGCGAGGCTCAGCGCGGTGAGATCGTCCGGAGGCGGCGGCATCGGCATGAATATGCTCTAGCGGCGCGGCTGGCCTTGCGCAAAGCGCGCCGCTATGCGCCGGGCGATGAACACGGCGATAGTCACCGGCGGAGCGAAGCGGATCGGCGCGGCGATGGTGCGCGCGCTGGCGGCGGACGGCTGGCATGTGCTGATCCACTATCATCGCTCGCGGGACGAAGCCGAAGCGCTGGCGGCCGGGCTCGGCGCCGCGTCGACGATCGCCGCCGACCTCGCCGACCCCGCCGCCGCCGCGGCGATCGTGGCGGCGCTGGACGGCCTGCCGCCGCCGCGCCTGCTGGTCAACAACGCCTCGCTCTTCGCCCATGACGACATAGGGGACTTCACGCCCGAAAGCTGGGCCGCGCATCTCGACGTCAACCTTCGCGGGCCCGCTCTGCTGTCGCGCGCCTTCGCGGAGCGCGCCGGCGAAGGGCTGATCGTCAACATGCTCGACGCCAAGCTCGCCGCGCCCAATCCGGATTTCTTCAGCTACACCGTCTCCAAGTTCGGCCTCGCCGGCCTGACCGAGCTTTGCGCCCGCGCCTTCGCGCCCGCCGTCCGGGTCTGCGCGATCGCGCCCTCGGTGACGATGGTGTCGGGGCCGCAAAGCCGCGCCAATTTCGATCGGGTGCACGGCCTCAACGCGCTCGGCCGGGGCGTCGACGTCGCCGAGATCGTCGCCGCCCTGCGCTTCCTGATCGCGGCGCCGAGCATCACTGGCCACACCATCCTGCTTGACGGCGGCCAGCGTTTCCTGTCCCTGCCGCGCGACGTTCAGTTCCTGGAGCCCCGATGACCGAGAACATCGCCCGCCTGGCCAACCCCAAACTCGACGGTCTCGTCCCCAATCGCCTCGCGCCGGTCACGCGCAAGATCGTGCTCGAGGATTACGATCTTCCCGTCGATATCGGCTTCCACGATTTCGAGGTCGGCAAGCCGCAGCGGCTCAAGGTCACCGTCGAGGTCTGGATCGACGAGCGCAGCTTCGCCGCCAGCGATGCGCGCGATTTGGCCTGGGATTACGACTTCCTCCGCTCCGAAATCGGCGCGCTCGCAAGCGGGCGGCGCTTCAACCTCCAGGAGACGTTCGTGCGCGAGGTCTACGATCTGGTCGCCGCCCGCCGCGGCGTCACCGCGCTGCGCGTCTCGACCCGCAAGCCCGACATCTATCCCGATTGCGCCGGCGTCGGCGTGGAGCTAGCGTCCTTCTGAGGGGACAGTTACTTTTCCGCACGGCGGCGACAGTTCGGCGCGGCGGCGCGGAAAAGTAACTGTCCCCATTCAGCGCGAGATCACCGTCGCACCCGCGTCCTGACGCAGGCGCCCAGCCCTTCCATCACCAGCCGGTAGTCGGCCTGGATCGCCTGGTTCTCCTCGGGCGAGGCCTCGCTCAGCGCGTCGGGCGGCAGCCTGGCGGGAAGGGTACAGGCGAGCCGGTACCAGAGCAGGGTGTTGGGCGCCGGCGCCGCCGCGCTGTCGTCGACGATCTCGGAAAGCGCCACCGACCAGCGCGGCTGCTCGCCCGGGCGGCGCAGCACGGTGAGCGAGATCGGGCGGTCGTCGGCGGTCAGCAGGAAGAACTGCGTCTCGCTCTCGCCGGCGAGCGAGCCGGGCACGTGGAAGGCCCGCCCGATGCCGACGATGCGCGGGGCCGCGTCCGCGCCGCTCGCTTCGCGCACGATGCTGCGCAGCATCTCGGCGGTCTCGGGCGAATAGGGAATCTGGGCGTCGGCGGCGACCAGCCTGAGCTCGCCGGGCCGATTCGGCGTCCGATTCGCCAGCACCAGCATTTCCGCCCGCCGCCCGAGTCGCGCGGGCCGGCCGCGCGAGTCGTTCGGCAGGTCGACGAGGTAGCGCACGCGGCCGTCAATGCCGCCGCTGCCGCGGATCAGGGCGACCACCTCCGCGTCGATCAGGAAGCGCCTGTACCCGGCCGCGACGTTGGGCGCCTCGCTGGCCGCGAGCGCGTCGGCATCGCGCACGCGAACATGCGCCACGACCGGCGCGGCGGCGCCGAGATCGGCGAGGTCGGCATAGGTAAGCCCCGGAGAAGTGGGGGGAGATTGCGAATCGGCGGCGCCCGTTGGGGCGGCGAGCGCGGCCGCCGCCGCGGCGAGGAAGAGAGCTTTCATGTCGTGTCCCGTATCCGGTCGCGCCGTCGCTAGGGGGGCGGGGATTAACCTTTGATTGCGGCGGAAATCCGCCCTGGGTTACAACCAGGTTACAGAGTCACGCGAAGGATTGCCTCCGGCAAAACGTCACGATAGAGACCACGGCCTTGGACTACATCCGTTACACGGATGAACCGAAGCCGGCCCGCCGCGTTGTCCAGCGCTGGGAAGCGGCAAGGTGGGATGAGAGGAGCCTGGCGGATTAATGTCATACGTTGATCAGGGAATAAGCCGGGGCCGGATCTGGGCGATCATCACCGTGGCGGTGCTCCACTTCCTCGTCGGCCTCGCCTTCGTGACGGGGCTCGCCTACAAGTTCGTCAAGGAAGACGAGAGCAAGACCAAAGTGGTCGAGCTCGAGAAGGAGCCGCCGCCGCCTCCCGAGGAGCCGCCGCCCCCGCCGCCCGAGCAGCCGACCTCGCCTCCGATGACCGCGATCGAATCGCCGATCGTCCGTCCGAGCCCGCCGGTGATCGCGACGCCGCCCCAGATCACGCCGCCGCCGATCATCACCCGGCCGCAGCCGCCGGCGGTGACCCCGCCGCCGCCACCGCCGCCGCCGGTGCGCACCGTGCCGCCGCAGCGTGCCCGCGCCAACCTCAATTCCTATTTTTCGGCCGACGATTATCCCGCGGCCGCGCTTCGCGGCAACGACCAGGGCACGACCGGCTTCAGCCTCACCATCGGCCCCAACGGCCGGGTGACCGAATGCTCGGTGACCTCGTCGAGCGGTTCGGCGGCACTCGATGCGGCGACGTGCCGGATCCTGCGCAGCCGGGCGCGTTACACGCCCGCCCGCGACAGCGCCGGCAACCCGACAAGCGGCAGGGATTCCGGCAGGGTGACCTGGCGGCTTCCGTCCGATTGACCCACCGACTCAGTTTTGCACTTTAGAATGAGAAGGAATTGAACAAATGTCAGCACCAGCAGCAAACGGAGCGGCGCCGGCCAATGCGGGCGACCAATTCGGGTTCGTCGAAGCTCTCAAGGAAGGCGGCGTCATTGCGTGGATCACGCTCGCCCTGCTCGTCCTCATGTCGGTCGGCTCCTGGTACATCTTCTTCGTCAAGCTGATCGATCAGCAGAAGATCATCAAGGAAGGCCGGCGCGCCCGCACCACCTTCTGGCAGTCGCCCAATCTGCGCGAAGGCGCCAACAAGCTCGACAAGAACGGCGCCTATCGCCAGATCGTCGAGGACGGCCTGATCGCCGAGGAGCAGCATAACAAGCTGACCGACCCGATCGACCAGCATGACTGGATGAACAATTCGCTGGCGCGCAGCCAGGGCGCGATCACCGCCAAGCTGTCGGGCGGTCTCGCCTTCCTCGCCACGGTCGGTTCGACCGCGCCGTTCGTCGGCCTGTTCGGCACCGTCGTCGGCATCTATCGCGCGCTGATCAAGATCGGCGCGGCGGGACAGGCTTCGATCTCCGCCGTCGCCGGCCCGGTCGGCGAGGCGCTGATCATGACCGCGCTCGGCCTCGTCGTCGCGGTTCCGGCGGTCATGCAGTACAACTGGCTGATGCGCCGCAACAAGGCGATCGGCGAGGAGCTGGCCCGCTTCGCCAACGACGTGCATGGCTACATGATGTCCGGCGGCGCGGTTCGTCCGCCGGTACCGTCCCGTCCGACGCCGCCCCGGCCGCCGGCCGCGGGGGCTGGCACCGCCGGTGCCGCCAGCACCGGCGGCGCGGCGACCAGCACGGCGAAGTCGTAAAGGAGCATGCGGCGGGCCCCGGCCCCCCCCCGCCTTACCGCGC
>JBKJZJ010000272.1:0-7937 GCA_046715355.1 Allosphingosinicella sp.
GAGAATTGGGACGCGAACCTGAAGATCGTCGACGCGATCCGCGCCGTCGCCGACCGGCACGGGGTCAGCCTCGCCCAGGTGGCGCTGGCCTGGCTGCTCGCGCAGGGCGACGACATCGTCCCGATCCCCGGCGTCAAACGCCGCGCGACGCTGGAGGACAGCGCCGCCGCCGTGGGCCTGGAGCTTTCGGCGGAGGACCTCGAAGCGCTCGAGGCCGCCCGCGCCGTCGCGGGCGCGCGCTACAGCCCGGACGGCATGAAGCGGGTCAAGCTCTAGCCGCTGAGCAGGTTGCCGAGCGGCGACACCTGAGGCGCGTGATAGGAGGTCACCAGCGCCCACAGGACGAGGCCCCCAATCAGCGCGAACGCGCCGGGAATCGCGGTCCGCCAAGGCAGTTTCCCCCGGAGCAGCGCACCGAACGGCAGGAACGACGTGCGCGCTTCCCAGTCGCGCCAGACGTCGCCCATCAGCCTTTCCTTCTTCCGATCCTGCGCGATCGTGCCGAACAAAGCGAGGAACAGAATTCCGCCGGCGACGATCAGGTTGCGCGTGCTGCCGGACAGAGGCAGATGCACGGCGCCAAAGAGGATGAAGCTCCAATTGCCTGGATGCCGCGTGATGGCGAAGACGCCGGTCGGCTGCCGCTTGATTGGCGCCGGCACCGCGCCGGGCCGCGGAAAGGCGGGATTGCGGACCAGCGCACCGACCGCCAATATGCTGGCGAACAGCATGATCCCGGAGGCGATCGGCCACGACCAGGGCGGCGCCAACCAGGCGGGGCTTGGATCGGGAGCACCCTTCCACGCGATGACGATCCAGCCAAGCGCGGCCAACGCCACCGCCATGAACAGGAAGATGAAGCCGCGCTCGCCAAGCGCGCGGACCAGCGGTGCGCGCAGCGGGTGCCCGAGCGCGAAATGCGTGGCGATCAGGAAGAAAGTCGCGAGCGCGAGGCTGACCAGCGGCGTCATCTCCGGTCGTAAGCGTGTGGGAGCGCGCCCTCCTGGGGCTGGCGGTAGCGGTCGCGCAGACGGGTCTGGCGGTTTTCGAGGCTTTGGCGGACGCCGTCGATCCAGACCGCCTCGACCCCGGTGGCGAGCTCGAGCGGATCGCCATCCCAGATCACCACGTCGCCGCGCCGTCCCGGGCGGAGCGAGCCGATCTCGCCGCCCATGCCGAGCGCCTCGGCGGGCGCCGAGCTGATCGCGGCGAAGGCCTGGCTCCAGGTCAGGCCGGTGGCGCCGGGGACGCGGCCGACCGCGACCAGATTGCCCGCATATTGGGTGACCAGCCGCACCTGGCGCGCCTCGTCGTCGTTGATCATGCCGATCGCGACGGGGATCCCCGCCGCCCGCATCCGCCCCACATTGGACTGGGTCGCCGAGAGCTGCTCGAAGGTCGCGGGGAGGTCGTTCAGGGCGTTGGCGATGACGTGGACGCGCGCCGCGAGGATCTGCGCAGCCACCCGCCAGCCCTCGGTCGCGCCGACCAGCACGATCCGAAGGTTCGGGAATTCGCGCTTCAGCGCCAGCACCTGCAGGATGTCGCTCGCCCGTTCGGCATGGACGAGCAGCAATTGCCGGCCCTGCAGCACCGGCACCAGGGCCGCGGCGTCGAAACGGGTCAGCAGCACGTCGTCGGACCGTCGCGTGCTTGGCAGCAGATAGGGGTTCTCCGCCATATCCTCGGGCGGCGCGACATTGGCCGCGCGCCCCCGCCCGCGCGCGCCGATCGGCAGCCGCAGGTCGCGCGCTTCTCGAAGCGCGCTGCGCAGAAGGACGTGGGCGGAGGCGCGGCTGCCGCCGGCGTCGCCCGCGCCTTCCTCGCCCAGCTCGATATATTGGAAGGCGCGCGCGCGGGTGATGGCTTGCATGTCGCCGCCGAGGTCGATCACCGCGCCCTGGCCGGCGAAGATGCTGCGCGCGGTCGAGGGCGAGACCACCGCGCGGGTGACGCCGGCGGCGCGGCTCACCGCGATCGCGCTCGCCTCCGGGTTGATCGCCGGCGCGACGTCGATCGCCGCGCTGAACGGCGAAGTGGCGGCCTGGACGTCGTTGGTCGCGTCGACCGCGTCGACCTCGAGCAGGCCGATCCGCGAGAAGCCGGCGACGACGCCCGCCGTCACCCATTTTCCGCGTGCGTCGACGACCTGCACGCCCGCGGGCAGGGGCACATTGGCGCCCGCCGCGACCACCCTTCCGTCCCTGATCAGGACGGTGCCGCCGTCGATCGGCTCCGTGCCGTCGCCGATGACGACGCGGCCGCCGGTGATCGCGACGGTCTGGGCGGCGGCGGGAATTGCGGCCAGCACGGCGATCCCCGCAAGCAAGATGGAGAGCGCCTTCATTTCACGTCTCCCTCGCCCGGCTGGCCGAGCTCGAAGTCGCTGACCGGCCGGCGCCTGGGATCGTTCATGTCGTAGAGCAGGGCGCCGTCGATCCAGACCTGTTGCGGCCGCGTGTAGACGCTGAACGGATTGCCGTTCCACAGCACGACGTCGGCGCGCTTGCCGGCGCGCAGACTCCCGGTCTGGTCGGCGATGCCGAGCGCATTGGCCGGATTGATCGCCAGCCAGCGCCAGGCGACCTCGTCGCTGATCTCGAGCCCCATTCGGCGGCCGTCGGCGAGCGCCTTGGCCGCTTCCTGGTTGAGCCGCTGGATACCGTTGGCGTCGTCCGAATGGACGATCGCGCAGGCGCCGGCATTGTGGACCAGCGGGATATTCTCGTTGATCGCGTCATAGGCTTCCATCTTGAAGCCCCACCAATCGGCCCACATCGCCGCGCAGCTATTCGCTCCGCGCAACAGGTCGGCGATCTTGTACGCCTCGACCGCGTGGTGGAAGCTGGCGATGCGGAAGCCATATTCGCGCGCCATGTCGAGCATCACCGCCATTTCGTCGGCGCGGTAGCAATGGTTGTGGACGAGCACCCGCCCCTCCAGCGCGTCGACGAGCGTGTCGAGCGCCATGTCGCGCGCCGTGCTCGCGTCGCGCGCGCGGCGGTCGCGATATTCGACGGCGCGCTGCCAGGTCGCGCGCATCAGGGCGACATTGCCCATCCGCGTCTGCGGCATCTGGTTGCGGCCGCCGTACACGCGCTTGGGATTTTCGCCGCAGGCGAGCTTCAGCCCGCGCGGCGCGCCCGGGAAGCGCATCGCCTGCATCGTTCGCGCCGGCACGTTGCGCAAGGTGACGCCGCGGCCGCCGAACAGATTGGCCGAGCCGGGCAGGACCTGGAGTGTGGTGATACCGCCATTGGCGAGCGCGCGCGAAAAGCCCGGATCCTGCGGCCAGACGCTGTGCTCGGCCCAGACTTCCGGACGCACCGGCGAGGTGATCTCATTGCCGTCGCTATGCGCCTCGACGCCGGGGCTCGGATAGTCGCCGAGGTGCGAGTGGACGTCGATCACGCCCGGCGTGACCCAGCGGCCGCGCCCGTCCACGCGGGTCGCGCCTTCGGGGATCGGCGTGTCGGGGCCGCCGACCGCCTGGATGCGGCCCTCAACCATGACGATGGTGCCGTTCTCGATGCGGCCGCCCTCGCCGTCATAGATGGTTGCGCCGGTGATCGCCGTCGGCACGCCGCCATAAGGGCGGTAGGTCGAGGGATAGGGATCGTCCGGCGGCACGTAGCGCGGCCCGGCCGAGGACGTGGCCGCCGAGCCGGAGGATTGCGGCCTCGCCCCCTGATTGGCACATCCGAAGAGCAAGGCCGCGGCGGCGACCGCCGCCAGCCCGCCGCGCATCAGCGGTCGCCCGCCGTCCCGGGGTGCATGCCGGCCGCGGCGGGCTCGCCGAGCTCAGCCTGGCCCGCGAGGTCCGCGTCCCTGTCCTCCAGCGTGTCGAGATGCATCCACCGTTTCACGATCGGCGAAAGCGCGAGCACGACGACGCCGATACCGATGCTCCACAAGCCGATCGTCCAATAGACGCCGAGCGTCGCCTCCTTCGTCATCTCCCCGGCATGACCACCTGTGGCCTCGCCGATTTTCCCGCCGACGAAATTGCCGACCGCCGTCATGTAGAACCAGGCGCCCATAATCAGGCTGGCCATGAACGCCGGGGCAAGCCGGTTCATCGCGGAGAGTCCGACCGGCGACAGGCAAAGCTCGCCGGTGGTGTGAATCAGATAGAGGAGGAAGACGAACAGCACCGCCGTCTTCGCCTCCGAACCGACCGGAAAGGCATTGGCGCCCCAGACGAAAACCAGGAAGCCCGCGCCGACCAGCAACAGCGCCACCCCGAACTTCGCCGGTGCGGACGGCTCCAGGCGTCGCTTGCCGAGCACGGTCCACAAGATCGTGAACAGCGGCGCCAGCAGCAGGATCATGATGGGATTGATCGACTGGAAGATCGGCGACGGCACGCCAGAGCGGTCGACAAAGCGTTCAGTGTACAGATTGAAGCTGCCGCCCGCCTGTTCGAACAGGCCCCAGAAGACGGGATTGAGCGCGATCAGGAACAGGATGGCGAAGATGCGGTCCCTGGGATGGTCTTCGCGGCTGAACTTCTCGGTCGCCATTACGCCCAGGATGACCAGAAGGCCGGCAAGCATGATCCATGCCGAGGTGGGCAGGCCGGCGGCGAGCGGTTCAGTGGCCAAGGCCAGTCCGAAGGTCGTGAAAACCGGGTGCACCAGCATCAGCGCCAAACCGGCGAGCATGATCCGCATCCTGCCTTGTGGAGCGCCGGCAAACGAACCGTAAGGCATCTTGAACGTCGCCTCGAGAGCAACGTAGCCGAGCAACAGGATGCCCGAATAAACGAGCAGCGTCTGAATGGCGTCCTGATATTGGATCAGGCCCCAGATCACCGCGACCGCGGCGAGCCCGACCAGGTAGATCGTCCATTCGCGATTCCTCGCCAGCGGTCGCGGTACCTCGCCGGCGCCGCGCAGCGTCTTGCGGCCGAGCACGAAGACTGCGAGGCCGGCCAACATGCCGATGCCCGCGAGACCGAAGCCATAGGCCCAGCCTACAGTGATGCCGAGATACCCGGCGAGGATCCCGCCGATCGCCGCGCCGAGATTGATGCCCATATAGAAGATCGTGTAGGCCGGATCGCGTCGGATGTCCGTGCGCGGATAGAGCTGGCCAACCATCACCGAGATGTTGGCCTTGAGGAAGCCCGAGCCGACGATGATGAAGGCGAGCGCGGCCCAGAACACGTTGATCGTCGAGTCGTTCTGCCCGCCGATCCCTTCCACGGCCATCAGCGAGTGGCCGATCATCAGCAGGACTCCGCCGAACAGCACTGCCTTCCGCTGCCCCAGCCACCGGTCGGCGAGATAGCCGCCGAGCACGGGCGTGATGTAGACGAGGCTGAGATAGGCGCCGTAGATCAGGTTCGCCTTGTCGTCGGCGAACAACCAGTGCGATGTGAGGTAGAGGATCAGCATGCCCCGCATGCCGTAGAACGAGAAGCGCTCCCACATCTCGGCGAAGAAAAGCATGTAGAGGCCCTTGGGGTGGCCGAGTGCCTCGGGCTCGCGCTTGGCGGCGATGAGACCACCGCCGATCAGGAAGAGGATGAAGACGCCAAGGGCGATAGCGGCAATCCAGTCGCCCTCGACCCATGCGGAGACAGGCTTGAAGTTCATCGCGGTTCCACCTCGGCAGTCGGCTGTCAGGGAAAGCGCACCCTAGCGGCCAAAACTCATCTGTGAAGCCGATTGTTGCAGCCGCTTTGGCCTGTTAGCGCCTTTGTCGATGCTGAACGATCGTTCGTCGATTTTGAGCCTGCTTTCGACCCGCCGCTCGGGCCGGCCGCGCGACCTCGTCGCCCCCGGGCCGACGCCGGCCGACCTCGCCGAGATGTTCGCCGCCGCGATGCGCACGCCCGATCATGGCAAGCTCCATCCCTGGCGCTTCGTCCATATCGGCCAAGCCCGGCGCGACGCCTTCGCCGCCTTGCTTGACCGCGCCTATCGGGCCGCCAATCCGGCGCCGGGTCGGCTCGAGATCGAGGCCAATGAGCGCTTCGCCCGCCAGGCGCCCGAGCTGATCGTCGCTTTGTCCAGCCCGACCCCCGGCCACAAGATCCCGGTCTGGGAACAGCAGCTCTCCTGCGGCGCCGCCTGCATGAACCTGGTGCTGGCCGCGCACGCCATGGGCTATGCCGCCGGCTGGGTGACCGGCTGGGCCGCTTATTCGCCAACGGTGCTCGCCGCCTTCGGCGCGCCGCCCGAGCGGATCGCGGGCTTCATCTTCATCGGCACGCCGGGCGCGGCGCTCGAGGAAAGGCTCAGGCCCGAGCCCGGCGAGGTGGTCTCCGAATGGGCCCCGCCGCGCCCAGAAAGCGCTTGACCAGCCAAGTGTATTAGTACACCATCACGCCTATGAACGAAGACCGGCCCGTTTACCTGCGCCTGCGCGACAATATCGCCGCCATGATCCTCGAGGGCCGCGTGCGCGACGGCGATCCGCTCCCGTCGGTGCGCAGCCTCGCCGCCGATTACGGCGCCAATCCGCTGACCGTCGCCAAGGCCTATCAGACCTTTCAGGAAGAGGGCCTGGTGCTGGTCAGGCGCGGCGTCGGCATGTTCGTCGCGCCGCTCGCGGCCGAACGGCTGCGCGCCACCGAGCGCAAGGATTTCCTCGAGAATCGCTGGCCGGGCATCGTCTCGCACATGCGCCGGCTCGGGCTCGACGCCGAGGAGCTGGTCGAGCGCGCGCTCGCCTGAATCGGAGCCGAACCCGATCGACGGCGAGGCACAATGGTGCCTTCCCGGCTCATTCCCCGCCAGAATTCCGGAACTCATCGACCAACATGACATATCGCGCGACGAGCGTTGTTGTCCCGAAACGACCCCCAAAGTAATGCTTGGCGAGCCGGCAACCGAACCGGATCGAAAGGACCGCCATGCACCCGTTTCGCGCCTTCCTGTTGTCGATGACGGCCGGCTTCGCCGCGCTCACCGCCGGCCACGGGCTGGTCTCGGGCATGGCGCCGGCGCCCGATGCCCGCATCGGCGTCGGACCGATCCAGATCCCCACCGTCTGAGCGGGGCGCCTTGATTTGCCCGGCGTCGTGGCGCACCATGAGTTGCGCGCGGAAGAGGGAGATCGGGGATGCGCCTGTTCGGCTCTGCTGGCCTCACCGCGCTGCTGCTGGCCGGCTGCGCGACGGCGCATGAAGAGCATGGCCCGGCCGGGGTCCCTTATGCCTGCGAAGAGGGCGGCGATGCGCGCGTGGTCTATTGGGCCGGCGGCGCGTCCACCGCGTCGCGCGCGCGCGTCACGCATGGCGGCCAGGTGCACGAGCTGACCGCCGCTCCGGCCGAATATGGCCTGCGCTACGTCGGTCCCGAGGGCGGAGACGTGATCGTGACCTGGTCGGTGAACGGGGAGGCCGCTTCGCTCTCGACGATCGCGCGCGACGCGCCCGGCGACGCCGTTCCGCGCGCGATCGGCTGCCCGCGGCGCCGGGACGGCGAGTCCGCGCCGGCGCATGCGGACGACGCGCCGGACCATCACTGATCGCTCCACTGTGGCACATTTACCGCACCGCGGCGCCCGTTCGGCGCCAGGGCGTTGACTATCCGTGTCAATTCGCTGCTTGCTTCCTATCTGGGGGCAGGAATCATCTAGGCGCGGAGCGGGTCGGGCGACGCAATGAAGGCATTTGGGGTAAGGTTGTCGGTCGCCGCGATGGGCGCGCTGCTGCTGCTCGCGGGCGCGGCCGCCGCGCGCGCGCAGGACAACGGCGCTTCTCCCGCCAATCCGCCGCCCACAATCGGCCCGCCGCAGCTTCGCGATTTCTCGATCCAGCCGCGCCAGAGGATCGTCACCCAGCCCGCGCCGGCCCAGGCGCAGCCGCCCACCATCGTAGCGCCCTCACCGGTCGTCACGCCGCCCCAACAGCGGAGCCCCGCGGCCCGGCCGGCGCCCGCGGCGGGCCGGCCCGCCGCCGCGCCACCGGTCCGGCGGGGCGGGCC
>JBKJZJ010000273.1:0-6345 GCA_046715355.1 Allosphingosinicella sp.
GTTTTGGTTGATCCATCTGCACGCCGCATTGTTCACGGTCTGGCTGCTTCTCTACATCTCACAAGCGACGCTGATCATGACTGGGCAGGCGCGCGTCCACGTGAAGATGGGCCCCTGGCTCGCGGCGTACGGGTTCGCAATTGCCGCCGTCGGGCTCTATGCGGCCGGATTGCTCGCCAATCGCCTTGGCCAGCGGGAGAACGACTTCGAAGCTGCCGCTGCGTTCGTCTTCTTTCCCGTCATCGACATGGTCTATTTTGCTGGCTTCCTCGCCGCTGCAATATTCTACCGACGGCGTCCCGACCTCCACAAACGGGCAATGCTCCTTGCGACCTTTTCAATTGCCGTGGTCGGACTGGGTCGGCTGGTCGGCCGGACAGGAATTGAGAGCGTCGTCGTGTGGCAGTCGCTGAACCTCGCGCCGCTGCTAATCGCTATTGCTTATGACATGTTGGTCTGCCGTAAAGTCCATGCCCTCTTGGCGGTCGGGCTCGTCGTCCACCTTTTCCGGCTGAATGCCGAGCATTTCGCCAATACGGAGGTTTGGCTGCCGGTCGGACGCGCTCTGATCGCTCCCTTCCGCTAGTTCGCCGGGCCGATCCGGTCATTCGCGAGCCCGGCTTGACAGGACCCGACGACAAGCGTGTAATCGGGGGATGGGGCCTGCGATCGCCCCATGAGGCGACAGCCGAAGCATCGCGTCCTGCCTTTGAAAGGGACGCCGCATGCCTGCATATAACGCTATCTCACATGACAAGCTGTTCCGCCTTCTTGGAACGCCCGCTTGCCCCGCGATCATCGACGTTCGGCTCGACGAGGCGTTCGACGTCGATCCTCGCCTTGTCCCCGGCGCCGTCCGCCAGTCGCATGTCGACGTCCCCAAATGGGCGCCGCAGCTCAAGGGCCGATCGGCAGTCGTGGCCTGCAGAAAAGGCGCGGAGCTCAGTCAGGGCGTCGCCGCCCTGCTGCGCCATGAAGGCGTTCCGGCCGAGGCCCTGGAAGGCGGCGTCAAGGGTTGGGCGGCGGCCGGCCTGCCGATGGTGCCGGCTTCCGTCTTGCCGCCGCGCGACGCGCAGGGCCGCACCGCGTGGGTGACGCGCGCGCGGCCCAAGGTAGACCGGATCGCGTGTCCGTGGCTGATCCGCCGCTTCGTCGATCCGGGAGCCTTGTTCCTGTTCGTGCCGCCCGCCGACGTGCCCGGGGTCGCCGAGCGGTTCCAGGCCGCGCCGTTCGACATCGAGGGCGAAGGCGTGTTCTGGAGCCACCGTGGCGAGCTTTGCACCTTCGACATCATGGTCGCCGAGTTCGGCCTGGGCGAGGTGAAAGCCCTCCAGCGCCTTGCGGTCATCGTCAGGGGGGCCGACACGGCGCGGCCCGATCTCGCTCCACAAGCGGCCGGGCTGCTCGCCGTGTCGCTGGGCCTATCGCGCATGTATGCCGACGACATCGCACAACTCGACGCCGGCATGCTCGTCTATGACGCGCTCTATCGCTGGTGCCGGGACGCGGTGGACGAAACCCACGACTGGGTCTCGCACCAGCCGCGCGAGGCGGTGCGCGCATGAGCGCGCCGCATGACGCGGGCACCCAAATACGCAGCCTGATCCTCACACGGACCGAGATTGCGGCTCTGATGCGGCCCGGGGACTGGCTGGAGGCGGTCGAGACAGCTTTCCGGGCCGCCGGCGAGGGCCGCGCGGATGCGCCGTCGCCGCTCGCCATCCATGGCTCGGAAGGTGTTTTCCACGCCAAGGCGGCCGGCCTTCGGGGCGACCGTCACTATGTTGCCCTCAAGCTCAACGCCAACTTTCCCGGCAACCCACGGCGGCTCGGCCTGCCGACCGTGCAGGGCGCGATTCTGCTCTGCGACGGCGAGAGCGGCGCGGTACTGGCGATCATGGACTCGATCGAGGTCACGTTGCGTCGGACGGCGGCGGCGACCGCCCTGGCGGCGCGGTATCTGGCCCGGCCGGAAGCGGCGACCATCCTCATCTGCGGCTGCGGCGCACAGGGCGCGGCGCAGCTCGAAGCGCTGCGCGAAGTGCTGCCTCTCTCGCATTGCTTCGCCTGGGATCGCGATCCCGAGCGGGCCTCCGCATTCGCAGAGGGGGCACGAGCGGGAGGGCTCGATGCGCGGGTGTCCAACGACCTGGCAGGGGCGGCTCTGGCGAGCGACATCATCGTCACTTGTACGACGTCCCGTCAGCCATTTCTCGACCGCGTCATGGTTCGGGCCGGGACGTTCGTCGCAGCGGTCGGCGCGGACAGCCCGGAAAAAAGCGAGATCGGGCCGGCCCTGATGGCAAGCGCGAAGGTCGTCGCCGACGTGCTGGATCAATGCATCGTGATGGGCGACCTCAAGCACGCCATCGCCGGCGGCGCGATGACGCATGAGGCGGTGCGCGCCGAGCTCGCGGAGCTGGTAAGCGGCGCCAAGCCGGGACGGACATCAGCCGACGAGATCATCATCTTCGATTCCACGGGCACCGGCCTGCAGGATGTGGCGGCGGCGGCGATGGTCTACGAGCGCGCCGCCGGCGACGGCCATCGGCGAAGCGTGGCTCTGGCAGCCTGAAAATGGAGGAGCCCGCGGCACCGCCGCCACTCACGACCGCGCAAATCTTCCGGCGCTTCCTGCGCTTCGGTTTCCTCGCCTGGGGCGGGCCGGTAGCGCAGATCGCGATGGTTCGGCGCGCGCTGGTGGACGACGAGCAGTGGGTGACGAGCGGGCGGTTCAATCGGCTGCTCGCCATTTATCAGGTTCTGCCGGGGCCGGAGGCGCACGAGCTGTGTGTCCATCTCGGCATGGTCGCCGGGGGCAGGCGCGGCGGCTTGGCCGCGGGCCTGGGCTTCATGCTTCCCGGCTTCGTGCTGATGTTCGCTTTGTCGTGGCTCTACTTCCGGCTCGACCTGAGCCAGTCAGCGCTCGGCGCGATGTTCCTGGGCGTGCAGATCGGGGTCATCGCGCTGATCGTGCGCGCCGTGCATCGGATCGGCGGCCATGTGCTCACCGATCGCCGGCTTTGGGCGGTGGGCATGGTCGCGGCGGTCGCCGCCAATGTGGGCCTCAGCTTCTGGATCGTCCTGCCGGCGGCAGGGCTTGCCTATTTGTTGCTGGCGCAGCGCAACTACTGGCTGGCGGGAGGGGCGGCGTCGTTGGCCGCCGCGCTGGCCCTCGCGACTTTGCTGGCGCAAACGGGAGGCGTCGGCGGGCAAATAACCGCCGCGCCGCTGATCCCGGCCGGCACCGTGCCTTGGGCCCTGCTCTTTCTGTCCGGGCTGAAAGCCGGCCTGCTCACCTTCGGCGGCGCCTATACGGTGATCCCGTTCGTCCGCGGCGATGCCGTGGGGCGCGGCTGGATGACCGATGCCCAATTTCTCGACGGTGTCGCGCTCTCGGGAATTCTGCCCGCGCCGCTCATCATCTTCTCGACCTTCGTCGGCTATTATGCCGGCGGTCCAATTGGCGCTCTGGCGATGACGGCCGGCATCTTCCTTCCCGCCTTCGCTTTCTCCCTCCTGTTCTACGATCGGCTGGAGCAAGTGGTCGAGAATGAGCGGCTGAACAGCTTCCTCGAAGGCGTGGCCGCCGGCGTCGTCGGCTTCATCGCGGCGGCGACCCTCCAGCTCGGGACGGCATTGGCAGGGCGCGTTCCGTCGGTTCCCCTGGCGCTGCTGATATTGGCCGGCGCTCTGGCGCTGCTCTATCTGTGGCGCTCCAAGCTCAATCTGGCGGCTGCGGTCATTTTATCAGCAATCGCGGGCTACTTCGCGATGGCGTAGGCTGTTGTTCGGATGAAGCGGTGACAGGTCACCCGTCATCCAGTCGCTACGGACGTGGAGCGATCGCGTAGCTCTCCAAAAAGCCGCAACTTCCGCATCGCCAGGTGGCGATTTCGATCGGGGTCTTGCCGTCGAGCGACACCCCGGTCCAGATGCTCTTTTTCGGGGATCCTTCGAGCCAGCTGCTGACAGCGCGTCCGCCTTCCTTCCGGTCGATGACGAAGCCTTCCGCCATCGAGGACTGGCATTTCGGGCATGTCCTGGAACGCGCCATCTCATCCTCCGCTTCGCCATTCAGGCTACAGAATAGTCGCTACCCTTGGCCCGCTCCAGCCCCAGCCACTCCGCCATCGTGGTGAGCTCGGCCGCGAGCCGCTCGCGCGTCGCGGAGGGGGCGCCGGCCTCGAGGTGGATGTTGCGTGCGATCAGCCGCCCGCGCTGCCGGTCGCTCTTGAGGTCGACGCGGGCGACCAGGGCCTCGTCCATCAGGAACGGCAGCACGTAATAGCCGTGCACGCGCTTCTCGGCCGGCGTGTAGATCTCGATCCGGTAGCGGAAGCCGAACAGGCGCTCGGCGCGCGCGCGCTCCCAGATCAATGGGTCGAAGGGGGCGAGCAGGGCCTGGCCGGCGATGCGGCGCGGGCGGCGCGCCTCGGCGTGGAGGAAGGCGCCCTGGCGCCAGCCCTCGACCGCGACCGGAATGAGGACGCCCTCTTCGACCAGGGCCTCGATCGCGGTCCGCGACTCTTCGAGGCCGAGGCGGAAATAGTCGCGCAGATCGCCGGCGGTGGCGACGCCGAGCGCGCGCGCCGACAAAGCGACGAGCCGGCGCTGCGCTTCGGCCTCGTCCGGCGTTGGCAGCGCCAGGATCGCCTTCGGGACGACGCGCTCGGTAAGGTCGTAGACGCGCTCGAAGCTGGCGCGCCTGGTGGCGGTGGTGAGCTTGCCGGACCAGAACAGATATTCGAGCGCATGCTTGGTCTCGCCCCATTCCCACCAGCCGCTCTTGCTCTTGCCATGCTCGAAATCGGACGCGGCCATCGGTCCCTCGGCGCGGATCCGCTCCAGCACGGCTTGCGCCTCGCCGCGGCGCTCGAGCGCATAGGATTTGAGCCGCGCCCAGCCCGCTTCGCCGCGCTCGGCGCGCGCCATCCGCCAGCGCAGCAAGGGGTGGAGCGCGAGCGGCAGCAGCGAGGCCTCGTGCGCCCAATATTCGAACAAAGCCCGCTCCCCCTTGCGGCCCCAGGCGGCGCGGTCGAGCAAGGCCCTGTCATAGGGGCCGAGCCGCGAGAAGGCCGGCAGATAATGGGCGCGGGCCAGCACGTTGACGCTGTCGATCTGGTGCAGGCCGAGGCGGGCGATGGTGCGGCGAAGGTGGCCCCGGTCGACCTCGGCCGGGCGGGCGGCGCCGAAGCCCTGCGCGGCCAGCGCGATGCGGCGGGCGGCGGCGAGGGAGAGGCTGTCGGCGGGGCGGGTCACGCCGCCATCAGGACGAAGGCGAACGCGCTGTCAATCGCCGCCGCGCGAGGACCTAGAACCTTCTCCCGACCCTGATCCCGATCGTCCTGGGCGTCGCCACATAAGTGTAGACCTTGCCTCCGATCGCGGTGGCGCCGAAGGGGTCGCCGCAGACGAATTCGTTGCACTGGATCGCGGCGCCCAATGCGCCGCGCGCGTCGAAGATGTTGCGGGCGAACAGCTCCGCGGTCCAGCCTTCGTTTCTGACGCCGGCGCTGACATCGACCAGGTTCGTGCTCCTCAGCATGCCGTAAATGGCCTGCTGGGCGGCCCTGAGGTCGCGCGTCCGGCTGCCTTCGTGCGACGCGGTGAGCTGGACATGGCCCTCCCAGCCGCCGGTGCCGCCGAGCGGGAATTCGTAGCGCAGCCGCGCATTGCCCTTGAACCGCGCGGTGAGCGGCAGCCTGGTTCCCGAGGCCGCCAGCGGGGTCGTGTTGGTGGTCTCGGCGTCGTTATAGGCGCCGCCGAGGCTGATGGTGAGGCCCGGGCTCGGCCGCGCCAGGACGTCGAACTCTACGCCGCGGATGCGGGCATTGCCGGCGTTCTGGATTTCGGTCAGGCCGTTGGCGCCGAGGAACGACAATTGGACGTTGGTCCAGTCGAGCTGGTAGATGGCGGCGTTGATCCTGAGCTTGTTGTCGAGCCAGTCGGTCTTGAAGCCGAATTCGTAATTGCTGATGAAATCGGCGCCGTAGGGGGGCAACGTGCCGCGCCGGTTGACGCCGCCCGGCCGGAAGCCCCGCGACCAGGTCGCGTAGAACATCACGTCTTCATCGGGCTTCCACGTCGCGTTCAGCTTGTGGGTAAATCCGCTATCCTTCACCCGCTTGGGGACCAGCTTTCCGTCCTTGAAGTCGGCAAGGTTGGTACAAGGGCTGCCATTGACCGCCGCCGGCAACAGCGTCGTGTCGGTTCCAAATTGTTGCGAATCGCGCAGCGTATCGCCACTCGTCGTATAACAGCCGGCAACCCCGGTTCGAGAGCTGTTCGCCGGGTTCGGAGGCGGAGACCCCGGTACTGGGTCGCCATCGGCTCCGGTAGCGT
>JBKJZJ010000274.1:0-19345 GCA_046715355.1 Allosphingosinicella sp.
GTCGCGGCGGAGCAGGGCCTGCTCGAAGGGCAGCAGCAGGGCTTCGTGGCTGGCATGGAAGACGCTGCCGTCGGCCGCCGCCAGCGTTTGGAGATGGCTGAGCGTCGCCGCCGCCTGGGCGTAGGCGCGGAACATGCGTTCGGGATCGGGCCGCCGCCCCACCGCGTCGAAGCCGATTTGGTTGACGATGTCGCCGCGATAGGCGGGCAGGGTGATGTCCCCCTGCCGCTCGACCGGGGTCGAGCGCGGCTTGGCGAACTGGCCGGCGAGCCGCCCGAGCCGGATCACCGGCAGCCCCGAGGCCGCGCCCAGCCGTCCGGCCATGGCCGCGACCAGGTTGAAGATCGCGGCGATATTCTCGGCCGAGAATTCCGCGAAGCTCTCCGCGCAATCCCCGCCCTGGAGCAGGAAGGCCCGCCCCGCCTGCGCCTGCGCCAGCGCCACCCGCAACGCGTCGATCTCGCGCGGCCGCACCAGCGGCGGATAGGCTTCGAGCTCGCGCGTCGCCGCCGCGAGGGCGGCGGGATCGGGATAATCGGGCTGCTGCCGCGCCTCGAACCTTCGCCAGCTGTCGGGTGTCCAGGAGGTCATGGCTGCTCCCTAGCCCCCCGGCACGCCGAGCTCGCGCGCCGCCTGGCGCAGGCGGCCCTGGGTGGCGGCATCGTTGGCGAAGGCGCCGAGCGCCGAGCGCAGGGCTTCGGCCGCGCCGTTCGGGTCCTGCAGCACCATCCGCGAGCGCATCAGCATGATCCAGCGATTGGCGTCGCGGGGATTGGCGCGCAGGCGCCCGGCGAGCCGTTCGACCATCTCGCGGCCCATCGCATTCTGCTGGCTCGGCGTCATCGCGCTCGCGGCGCGCATCTGCTCGGGTGTCGGGCCGGGAATGCCGGCGGTGGCGACCGACGGCGCGGGCGCGCTCGGCGCGGCGGGCCCGGCTGGCGCGGCGGGGAGGCGGCCCGTAATGTCGATATTGTTGCGCTGCGCGATCGCGATCGCCGCGCGGCGCACCTGCTGCGGCCAGACCGCGCCGGCGGGCGCGTCGCGCAGCAGCGCGATGAGGTCGTCGACCGCGCCGCGATGGTCGCCGCGCTCGTTGCGGATGGTGGCGAGGTAGAAGCGCGCCTGCGGGTTGCCCGGCTGCAATTGGAGCGCGCGGCGGAAGAGCTGCTCGGATTCGGGCGGAGGCGGCCGGTTGGCGCTGGTCGCGCCGATCAGGATCATCTCGGCCAGATAGGCGGTGTAATCGGCGTTGCGCGGCGCGAGCTCCATCGCCCGGCGGAAGGCCTGGGCCGCGTCGCCGAAGCGCTCCATGCCGCGATAGGCCATGCCGAGCAGGTACCAGCCGTCATGGTCGTCGGGATTCTCGCGCACCCTTTGCTGCAGCCGTGCCAGCATCGCCTCGAACCGAGCCAGCTCCTGCGCCGGGTCGGCCGCCGCGGCGCCGTTGACGGCGGCCGCCTCGTTGCCCGCCGCCGCGACGCCGCCGCTCCGGAAGAAAAGCGAATATGAGAGCGCTCCGGCGGCGACCAGAGCGGCCAGCGCGAGGGCGATCGTGGCCGGCGCCGGCCGGCGGTGCTTGGGTGCGGAGGCTGCCATCTCCCGGATCATTACCGCAAAAAAGCCAACGTCAAGTCTGGCGTCGCTGCGAGACTCTGTTAGATTGCCGAGGGGTAAGATGATTGCGCGTTTCGGGTCCGCCGCGGCGCGGCCGCGAAACCGTCTGTCGGGGGAGCTGGGTTCGGGTGTCGGCGGCCTACAAGATCGCGATCGTCGGATCGGGCCCGGCCGGCCTGAGCGCCGGCGGGCGCGCCGCCCAGCTCGGCCTCAGCCACATATTGCTCGAGAAGACCGACCACCTTTCCGACACCATCTACAAATATCAGAAGGGCAAGCACGTCATGGCGACGCCGAGCCAGCTGGTGCTGCGCTCGGACATGAATTTCGAGGCGGGCAAGCGCGAGAAGGTGCTCGGCACCTGGGACGAGCAGGCGGCCGGGCACAAGGTCAACGTCAAGATGAACGCCGAGGTCAAGGCGATCACGGGCGAGAAGGGCGATTTCACGCTCACCTTGACCAATGGCGAGACGGTCGCGGCGGAGAACGTCATCCTCTCGATCGGCACCCAGGGCAATCCCAACAAGATGCGCTGCGAGGGCGGCGATCTGCCGCACATCCAGTATCAGCTCGACGATCCCGGCGAATATGTGGACGAGCATATCATGGTGATCGGCTCAGGGGACACCGGCATCGAGAATGCGCTCGGCCTCGCCGCCGATCCGGCCCAGGCGAACACCGTCTCGATCATGAACCGCAGCCCGGAGTTCGCGCGCGCCAAGCAGGCCAATGTCGACCTGCTGATGGAGGCGGGCGCGGCCGGCAAGGTCAACATCTTGTGCGAGACGACGCCGGCAAGGGTGACGCCCGGCTTCCTCTACATGGAGACGCGCGACGGCGAGCAGAAGATCAGGTGCGACCGGATCATCGCCCGCATGGGCTCCTCGCCCCCGCGCAAATTCGTCGAGGCTTGCGGCATCGAGTTTTCCAGCGAGGACAAGGACGCCTATCCGACGCTCTCCCCGCAATTCGAGACGACCAAGCCCGGCATCTACGTGATCGGCGCGCTCGCCGGCTATCCCTTGATCAAGCATTGCATGAACCAGGGCTATGACGTCATCGAGTTCATCAACGGCAATATCGACCTCAAGCCCGCCGACGAGCCGATCCTCGAGAAGAAGTTCGCCGTGCTGCCGGGCGCGCGCACGGTCACCGAGTGGCTCGCCTTCCTGCGGCGGCGGGTGACGATCCTCAACGAGCTCTCGATGCTGCAGATGCGCGAGTTCATGCTCGATTCCGAGCCGCGCGCCTATCGCGCCGGCGACCTCGTATTCCAGCGCAACGAGCCCGGTGCCTCCCTGTTCGCGGTCGCCGACGGCTCGCTGCTGGTCGAGCTCGATGCCAAGGACCCGTCGCGGACGGTGCCGATCGCGCGCGGCTCGATCGTCGGCGAGGTCGGCCTGATTTCGGGCCGCAAGCGCAACGCCACGGTGCGCACCGCCGAGGGCGCGATCGTCATCGAGATCCCGCGCAACGCCGCGCTGAAGCTGATCGCCACCAACAGCGCCGCCAAGCGCGAGATCACCCGCATCGCCACCGAGCGGATGCTGCTCGGCATGGTCGGCTCGGCGAGCGAAGAGGACCTCAAGGACCTGCTCGAGACGGCCGAGATCCAGGAGATCCGCGCCGGCAACGCGATCATCAACGAGGGCGACGAGGGCTATGACGTCTTCATCATCCGCCAGGGCTCGATGGTGATCGAGAAGAGCATCGGCGGCAAGCCGGTCTTCCTCTCCTATCTTCCCGCCGGCGCCTATGTCGGCGAGATGGCGCTGATCGACGGCGGCCGCCGCACCGCCACCGTGCGCGCGGCGATCAAGTCGGAGGTGATCAAGCTAAACGGCGACTCCTTCCGCACCCTGCTCGCGGCCAAGCCCGATTTGCTCGAGAAGATGAAGGACGAGATGGCGGCGCGCCAGCAGACGACGAGCTTCATCGAGGCGCGCAAGGACGGCTTCGGCGGCGTCGTCGACATGTACAGCTCGGTCGCGGGCTTCCTCGTCTCCCAAGGGATTGGCGAGGCGACCGACGTGCTCCTGATCGACGAGAAGCTCTGCGTCGGCTGCGACAATTGCGAAAAAGCCTGCGCCGACAGCCACGAAGGCCTGTCGCGCCTCAACCGCGAGGCCGGGCGGACCTTCGCGCATTTGCACGTGCCGACGAGCTGCCGCCATTGCGAGCATCCGCACTGCATGGCCGATTGCCCGCCCAACGCGATCAACCGCGGCCCCGACGGCGAGGTCTATATCAACGACACCTGCATCGGCTGCGGCAATTGCCAGCGCAATTGTCCCTATGGCGTGATCCGCATGGCCAAGCCCCCGCCGAAGAAGCCGAGCCTGTTCGCCTGGCTGTTCTTCGGCAAGGGTCCGGGGCCCGGCGAACCCGACCATGAATGGACCGACGGCAAGGTCGGTTCGGAGGTTCCAAAAAAAGCGATCAAATGCGACATGTGTTCTGGTATCGAGGGGGGGCCGGCATGCGTTCGCGCATGTCCGACCGGTGCCGCGATAAGGGTATCTCCGGAAGAGTTCCTCAGCGTGACGAGGATGGGTGAGGGGGGCTGATCGAGGGTGGCGAGCAGGGGGCTGAACAGGACGGGGCTGGGGGACGGGACGGCTCATGAGAGCTTCCTGCGCTATCGCCGCTATCGCTGGTTCAAGGTCGCCGCGATTCTGTCGCTGCTGCTCGTCATCATTTATTTGGTCGTCGACGTGCATCCGCGCCACAATGGCGGGTCCTGGCTCGGCTATGTTCTCGGCACGATCGGCGCCGGGCTGATCGTCTGGCTGTCGCTGCTCGGCATTCGCAAGCGGGCGATGACCCGCGGCCGCTGGTCGCTGAAGGCCTGGACCTCGGCCCATGTCTATCTCGGCCTCGCCTTGGTCTTCTTCGGCACGCTGCACACCGGCTTCCAGTTCGGCTGGAACGTCCACACGCTGGCTTATGTGCTGATGATGCTGGTCATCCTGTCGGGCGTCTACGGCATCTCGGTCTATGCCCTGCTCCCGCAGGGCCTCTCCGACAGCCGCTCGGAGATGACCGGGCCGCAGATGATCGAGGCGGTCAACAGCCTCGACAAGCAGATCCAGATCTCCGCCCAGCCTCTCTCCGACGAGGACAGCGCGGTCGTGCTCGGCTCGTTGGGCGAGGATCCGTTCGGCGGCGGCCTGTGGCGGCGGCTGACCGGTTCGCACCCGCGCTGCGGCAACATGGCCGCGCTCGAGATCATGCGCGTCCGCCACGACGACAGCGCCGGCAAGGAGGAGCAGGCGATCGAGCAGGTGCTGCAGCTCCTCGAGAAGAAGGCGGCCGCCTTGCAGCGGCTGCGCGGCTATATAAGGCGGCGGGCCTTGCTCGAAGTGTGGCTGTTCGTGCACATTCCGCTGACGTTCGTGCTTTTCGCCGCGCTGATCGCGCATATCATCAGCGTCTTCTTCTACTGGTAGGGGGAGCAGGTTATGGCGTTCCTCCTCAGGAGCATCAGCCGAAGCGCTGACGGACGCGAGATCGTCCGCACCTCGAAGGTCAGCGACGATCTGCTCAAGGTCGGCCGCGACCCCGAATGCGACATCCGCCTCAACGACCTCGCGGTCGCGCTCCACCATGCGACGCTCGAGCAGATCTCGGCGACCAGGGTGGGCGTTTCCGCCGAAATGGGCATGTCGATCGAATTGGACGGCAGCAACACCCAGTTCGGCCAGATCGACCTCGCGATCGGCGGCACGATCAAGATCGGTCCCTTCCTGCTGCGCGTCATGCCGCCCGAGCTCGGCGGCGAGGACGTGCCGATCGTCATCCAGCGCGCCGACGCCGAGCAGGTGCTCGACAAGTTCGACACCCGCCGCTTCGCGCTGCAGAGCGTGATGCCGGGCAAGAGGCTGACGGCCTGGACGCTGACGCTCGCCGTTCTCGCCATTTTTTTGGTCTGGCCGATCATGTCCTTCTACCAGAATCGCGACCAGGCCGACCGCATGGCCGGCGGCTTCCACCCCGATAGCCTGTGGAGCACCGGCGCGCTCTCGCAGAGCCATGCCGCTTTGGGCTCCAACTGCCAGGCCTGCCACGTGACCCCGTTCGAGCCGGTGCGCGACAATGCCTGCAAGGCCTGCCACGTCAGCGTCCACGACCATGCCGACGTCTCGCGGATGCAGCGGGCGACGCCGCAGCTCGGCGGCTTGCGGCGCATCCAGCAGTCGATCGGCACCTGGTTCGGCCAGACGCCCGGCCGCTGCGTCGAATGCCATACCGAGCATGAGGGACCGCAGCGGATGGTGGCGACGCCGCAGCAATTCTGCGCCGATTGCCACACCGATCTGCGCGCCCGCCTGTCGGACTCCCGCCTCGCCGCCGCGTCGGATTTCGAGACCGGCCACCCCGAATTCCAGCCGCTGGTGCTGATCCAGTGGGACGGCAACGCGCCGCGCTTCGAGCGGGTCGCGCTGAACCGGCGGCCGCTCGAGCAGAGCAACCTCAAATTCCCCCATGCCCTGCACCTGGGGGCGTTGGGCGGCGCGGCCAATGCGGCGCGGGCGAACCGGATCGGCGCCCGCCTCGAATGCGCGTCCTGCCATACGCCGACGCAGGACGGCACCAGGTTCGAGCGGGTCGACATGGAGCGCAATTGCGGTTCCTGCCACAGCCTCTCCTTCGACGAGATCGGCGGCACCATAAGGCGCCTGAGGCACGGCTCGCCCGAGCAGGTGATCGCCGACATTCGCGGCCTCTACCGCGCCGGCGGCCCGGCCTTCCCGCCCGAGCTCAGCCCCGGCGCGCGCGGTCGGCCGGGCGACGCCAACCAGGTCCGCGCCGCGGTCCAGTTCGCCCGCGCCCGCGCCGGCGTCGCGGAGCGCGGCGAGCGCGCGATCCACGCCATCTTCTCGGCCCCGCGCGGCACCTGCTACGAATGCCACAATATCGTGGCGCCGCCGCCCGGCACGCTCAACTATCGCATCCGGCCGATCCAGTTCACCTCGCGCGCGGGCCCCGGCCAGCCCGAGAGCGGCCGCTATATCGAGCATGGCTGGTTCGACCACCGCGCCCACCAGCTCGTGCAGCGCCCGGGCCAGCGCCGCGAGGAAGGCTCGGCCGCCTGCCTGAGCTGCCACACCGGCGTGCGCACCTCGCAGCGGGCCGCCGATCTGCTGCTGCCGGACCTGCAGAGCTGCCGCGCCTGCCATGGCGGCGAGCGGACCCGCCTGCCGGTGCCCTCGACCTGCGCGATGTGCCACGATTACCATATGGACCGGGGCGTGCCGGCGGAGCTGCTGCGCCAGCGCGTGCGCGGCCAGCGCCGGCCCTCGACCGTGGCGGCGGCGCAGCCGCGCGCGGCGGCGGGCGGCGGGCGACGATAGTGCTGGTCGCGCAGATCACCGACGTTCACCTGGGCTTCGATCCGGACAATCCCGACGAGTTCAACCGGCAGCGGCTCGACCGGACGCTGGCGACGCTGAAGGCGATGACGCCTTTGCCGGACTTGCTCCTCGTCACCGGCGACATCGCCGACAATGGCGACGACAAGGTCTCTTACGGCCGCTATCGCGACGCCATCGCCGGCCTGCCTTTCCCGGTCCACCCCGCGATGGGCAATCATGACAGCCGCGACGCCTTCCTCGAAGTGTTTCCGGAGACCCCGGTCGTCGACGGCTATATCCAATATGCGATCGAGGATTTTCCGGTCCGCATCCTCGTCCTCGACACGCTCGAAATCGGGCGCCACGGCGGCGGCTTTGATGCGGTCCGCGCCGCCTGGCTGGAGGCGCGGCTGGACGAGGCGCCCGGGCGGCCGACCCTGCTCGTCCTCCACCATCCGCCGATCGAGACGGGCTTGAGCTGGATGACCGAGAATCCCGAGGCCGACTGGGTCGTGCGGCTGCGCGGGATCGTCGAGGCGCATCCCAACATCATCGCCATGGCCTCCGGCCACCTGCACCGTCCATTGGTGACGCGCTGGGCCGGCGCCACGCTCGCCGTCTGCCCGTCGACGGCGCCGCAGGTCGCGCTCGACATGGTGAGGATGGATCCGGACGTCCCCGACGACCGCCCGATGATCGTCGCCGACCGCCCCTATTTCGCGCTCCATTACTGGAACGGGCGCGAGCTCATCACCCATTTCGACACGGTCGAGGAGCACGAAGTCCTCGCCCGCTACATCCCCCGCCGCCAGGGCCTGATCCGCATGCTCAACAAGGAAAGGTGGGGGGCTTAGGGTCCGTCGATACGCCGCTTCGACAAGCTCAACGGCTACTCAGGATGAGCGGGTTGGGGTTAGCCTCATGCGCTCATCCTGAGTAGGGACTGAGCTTGCCGAAGGCCCGTATCGAAGGACGCTACCGCCCCACCCAATCGTCGAGCGTGGCGGTGTCGCTGACCTGGTAGGGGAGGCGGCGGCCGTTGAGGTAGAGGCGCTCCATCTCGCTGCGGTTGAAGGGGCGCGAGCCCAGGCGGCCGAACACCGCGATCTGGCCGCCGGTCTCGTCGACGGCGCGGTCGCGGTCGAGGCCCTTGGCGACCGACAGAGCGGGCGAGGGGGTGCGCGCCCAGGCGATCAGCTCGGGCACCGGCCGCGGCGAGAAGCCGTAGAAGTTCGGATTGCTCTCGGGGCTGAACAATTGCAGCACCTTCATCCCGTTCCGCCCGTCGGCGACATAAGCGAACAGCGAGGCGTTGGTCGAGGCGACGGTGACGTCCTGCGTGTCCGGCGTGTCGCCGTTCCAGAAGCCCGCCGGGATCCGCCAATGCTCGGCCGGCTGCTCGGGGCGGGTGATATTGTAGATGATCAGCCCGTCGCGACCGGCGGCGACATAGGCATAGGTGCGGGCGAGATAGACGCGGCGGGCGTCGGCGAGCCGCACCGTAGCCGAGGGCACCGGACGCGGATTTTCGAGCGCGGTGACGTCGAACAGCTTCAGCCCCTCGGCGTCGGTCACCCAGAGGTAGCGGAATTGCAGCGCCGTCGCGCGGGCGTCGGTGAGCGGGATGGTGACGACGTGGCGGGGCGCGAGCGGGTCGTCGAGGTCGATCACGACCAGGCCCGCCGCGGCGGTGATATAGGCGTAATGGCCGGCGAGCGTGATGTGGCGGGCGCCGGCGAGGACATTGTTCTCGTTCCAGGTCACCGCGCGGCGCAGATGGTTGTTGCGCGCCTCCCCGTCGGCGAGCGTGTTGACGTTGACGAGGTAGAGGCCCTCCTCGAAATCGGTGACCGCCGCATAATTGTAGATGGCATGGAAGCGCTGCTCCTGATTTTCCTCGAGCAGGGTCACCGTGCGGCCGTCGGAGCGGGTGACCGGCGTCGTGTTCATGGCGTCGTTGCGGTCGGGCCGGATCGGCTGGTTGGTCGGCAGCGCCATGCAGGTCGCGTTGCGCGATGAGACATGCGTGTCCTGGCCGAGCCCGGAGACCGGCGCCGAGACGATCCGCTCGGAGAAGCCCTTATTTGCGATCGAGGCGATGTCGTAGACGCGGAAGCCGCCGCGGCCCTGCGCGACGAACATATATTCGCCGCGATTCTGCAGGCAGCCGACCCGGTCCGGCGTGCCCTCCACGACGTTGGCGAACTGCTCGTTGGCGCGAGTCTCGCCGGAGAGGTTGCGGTCGAAGGTCCGGCCGCGGGTCCAGTTGACCAGCTCGCGCCGGTTCCGGTCGACGTGCATGCGGAAGTAATCGGGATAGGCGAAGCGCTGCAGATAGGAGCCGATCACCGCCTGCGGCTCGTCCCATTCGGTGACCCTGACCGCCTCGAAGCCGCCCTCCAGGCCGATCCAGGCGTGCATGCCGACGAAGTTGACGAAGTTGGTCCCGTGCAGGAGCAGCTGCGCCATGATCGCATTGTTGTCGTTGGCCTGGCTGACGTGGCAGTCGCTGCATTGCTTGGTCTCGGTGGTGCGCACGGTATGCGGGAAATGCGGCGCGAAGGCCTGGCTCGAGAAGCCGGCCGACGAGATGGGCGGCTGCTGGACGTAGATCCGCTCGCGGTTGATGTTGGTCGAGGAGAGGACGAGCGCCGAGGTCGAGCGGACCGGGGCGATGATGTTGCCCTTGCTGGTCTGGTGGCGGCCCAATTGGAACATGTCCTCGCGCGCGACCTGCGGATTGTAGGTCGCGAAGTTGCGCGTCTCCTCGCCTTCATAATGGTGGACGGTGGTGCGCCAGTTCGCCTCGATCGGCAGGTGGCAGCCGCCGCAGCTCGTCGTCCATGAGAGGTGGCAGGTGAAGCAGGCCATTTCGTTCATCGGGTGGGCGAGCTGGTCCTCGGGCACGCCGGGGCCGAAGCTGTAGCGGCCGGTTTCGGCGCCGGCCCGCGACATCAGCTTGGACCGGGCCGAGCGGATGTTGAAGCAGGGACCGGGGCGCGCGGCCTGCGTGTCGGTGTCGCAATCGGGCAGCTCGCGATTGGCGCTGTCATTGACCTGGCTGACCACCCAGGAGAGGCTCGGATCGACGATCGAGCGCTGGATCAGGACGCGCTGGCCGGCCGTGCAGCGAATGTCGGTCACCTCCTCGCGCGCGAGCTCGCAATCCATCCATTCGAAGCGGCGGCGCCCGTCCTCGTTGCGGATCAGCTCGAGATTGGTTCCGTGGGTCGGCGCGGCGGGGCCGGTGGTGCGCAGATTGGCATATTGGCCGGGCGTGCCGTGGCAGTCGCGGCAGCCGATCTCGATCGCGTTGGCGACCTCGCCGTAGATGAAGCCGTTGCCGTGCGCATCCTGGCTGAAATGGCAATCGGCGCATTGCATGCCGCGCTCGGCGTGGATGTCCATCATGTGGACGGCGCGGCCGGGATTGCGGCCCGCGGGCTGGAACTGGCCCGGCGTCGTCGACAGGTTCTGCGGCGAGGGCGGCCCGTCGATCACGCGCCCCTGCGAATCGAGCAGATTGCCCTCGCGGTCGCGGCGGAAGATGCCGCGGAAGTTCCAGCCATGGCCGTGATAGTCGGCGAACTGGGTGTGGCGGGCGAGCGGGTTCACCCGGTCGAACACCTCGCGCAGGAAATCGGGATTGCCCCACAGGCCGCGCGGCGCCGCCGCCTCCGGGTTGCGGTCGAGCACGGCGTGAACCTCGGCCGCGGTCGGGTAAAGCTGGTTGCGGAACCGCGCCTCCTCCTGCGGGGTGCGCGCGGGCAGGCGGTTTTCGGGGCCGGGCCACATCAAATCGGCGTCCGATTCATAATCCCACATCGTGTAGCCGAGATAGGTGTTCAGGAAGATGTTGGGCTGGTGCATGTGGCAGGTCATGCATTGCGAGGTCGGGATCGCGCGGGTGAAGGCGTGGCGGATCGGATGGCCGCTCTCGCCGACCGAGGCGTGGTTGGCATCGGCGGGCGCGTGGTTGGCGGCCGCCTCGCCGCCGCCATGCCCGGCTTCGGCCGCCTGGCCGGGACGGTGCTGGCCCTGGCGCAGCGGCGCGATGGTCGGATCGAGCGTCGCCGTCTGCCCGTCGCGGCCATATTGCGAATAGGTCATCGAGTGCCGCGGCTCGCGGTCGTTCGCGTAGATAACGTGGCAGCCGGCGCAGCCCGAGTGGCGGTAATCGCCCTGCTGGTCGTTGGTGCCCATGAACCACATGTAAGGGTCGTTGAGCCGGGTCTTGTGGATGTTGAGCACGGGAATCGCGACGCGAAGGCCGGTGCCCGGGCCGCGGTTCGACTGCCTGAGATCGGGCCGGCCCGGTTCCTCCAGCCGCTGGATCGAGCCGGTCGGATTGGGCAGGCCGATCTCGGCGAACTGGGTGTTGATGTTGCGGCCCCCGCGCTCGAACACGCGGAAGACGTCGCCGGGCGGGATGACGTGCCAGGTCGGCAGCGGCGCGAGCGAGGCGAGCACGCCACGCGCGCGCTGCTGCGGGGTCAGGCCGCCGGGCGGAAGCGGCGAGGCCACCGTCGCCGCCTCGCCGGCGCGCGTATAGGCTTCGCCGGTGATGTAGTTCTTGAAGGGCAATATGCCGTTATTATAGGCCGCGCCGCCCCACAGCATCGCGCCCGATGACATGAGCGAGCGCTCGGCCGCCTCGATCACCTCGATATGGCAGGCGCCGCAGCTCTCGCGCACCACGCGATAGTCGCTGGGATTGGTGAAGCGGATGAATTCGGGGGATTCCCGGTTCAGCAAGGTGTAGGTGCGCGCCGGATTGGCGCTCGACGGGAAATGCCAGGCGCCTTCGTAGCGCGGCAGCACATGCGCCCGGTCGCGGGCGGCGATATAGGCCGGATTGTCGTGCGGCAGATTGGAATCGCCGCTGATCCTGGGATTGCCGCCATGGCAATCGACGCAGCCGAGCACCACCGCCGGCGATCTGTGCATGGTCGGCGCGTCGGTCTGGACGTGGCAGGAGAGGCAGCCGCTTTCGCGCGCCGACCCGCTCTTGGCCTCGGCCTCGGCCTGGGTCTGGGTGCGCGGCGCGGGCGCGGCGCGGACCAGGCTGTAGTCGCGCACTTTGGGCTTCTCGCCCTCGGCGGCGCCGAGCGAGGACGCGCCAACGAGGCCGGCGAGCGTCAGCGCCGCCGCCATCATCGCCATCCGTCCAAGATCGGCGAATTTCATCACCCTCCTCTCAATAGCTCACGATGGCGTTGAACAGGACGGAATAATAGACCCGGTCCCGGTCCCTGTTCTCGAACAGGTCGCGAAAGCCGGTGCCCGCATAGAGCCCGGCCGCGGACAGGCGGAAAACGACGTTCTGGGTAGCGAGCGGCCGCCAGATCGCCGCGGCCGAAACGTCGAAGCCGATGTCGCGCCTTATCGTCCCCTGCATCCGCAAGGCCTCGAGCGTCTCGGTGCGGTGGAACCACAGATGGTTGACGTTGGCGGAGATGCGGAATTGCGGGGTGATGTCGAAATCGGCGCCGACGCCGAGCAGCATCGTTCCGGGATTGGCGAAGTTGGACTGGCCCTGCTCCTTGGAGGAGCGCAGCGAGTTCAAGATGCCGTTGCGGCCGTTGATGCCGATCGCGCGGCCGCCGCCGGCGAACGGGATGGTCTGGCGGATCCAGTAGCTGGTGTCGGCGCCGGCGAAGATCGGATTTTCGAAGATCGCGTCGAAGCCGCGCTCGACATTGTCGTAAGGATCGCCGTCGCCGCTGGCGAACAAGGCGGCGCCGCGGATCCGGATCCAGTCCACGTCGTAGCTCGGCTCGGCGGCGAGGAAGAAGCTTTGCAGCCGCGCAGACCGGCCGGTGAAGATGTTGTTCCGGTCCGAGCCGAGCAGGGCATAGGCCGAGGTGGTGAGGTTGATCCGCCCGATCCGCCCGTCGGTCGAATAGCCGACATAGATTGCGTCGTAATTGCGCGAGCGCAGATTGCCGAGCAGGGCCGGGCGGACCGGGAAGCCGTTGTCGTCGACCTCGATCTCGCCGCGCTCGCGGTTGATGTTCCAGGTGAGGCTCGCCTGGCTGGTGATGCCGACGAAGGGGAAATCCTGGCGGAAGAGGTTGGCGTGCAGGATCCAGTCGTCGCGCGGCGTCTGCAGGATGTTGTTGAGCCCCGAATTGGTGTCCTTCTCCAGCCGCCAGGCCGCGATCAGGTTATACTGGAAGCGGTTGTTGTCGCGATTGCCGAACAGGCGCAGCCCAAGCTGCTGGTCCTGGAACAGGAAGCCGCGGAAGTCGAAGTTGAACGGCTGGATGCCGACGCGGACGGAATCGAAGTCGAAGCGGTCGGAGGTGTTGCGGATATGGTAATCGACGAAGGCTTCCTGGACGCCGAGCGCGTAGTCGAAGCGGTCGGTCCCTTCCGAGGGCTCGACGAACAGGATGCGGCGCTCGCCGACGTCGACATAATTGACGTTGAAGGCCAGCGTCAGCCGATATTCGATATGCGGCGGCAGGAAGGCGGTGCTGCCCTTGATCAGGGCGACGCTGGCGATGAAGGTCTGGGAGAGGACCAGGCTGTGATTCTCGCCGAACACGTCGTCGCTGCCCGGCCGGTCGGTGGTCTGCACGCCGACCGGGATCGGGAAGGTGCGGGGCTCGATCACCGTGTCGGAGACGACGTTGGCGACGAAGAACCAGTCGTGGCCGGTCAGGCCCAGCAAGCGCGGCGTGGCGCAGCGGGGCACGCCGGCGGCGCGGCGGCGCTCCTGCTCCTCGTCGGTCGGGATGCAGATCGGCCGGTCGCCCTTGAGCACGTTCTGATTGTAGGGATCGTACCAGCGCGCGCGGACCATGCCGAGCGAATCGACCAGCCGCCAGCGGTCGGGCACCGCGACATGCTCCGCCGGAAAGGCCTCGGGCGCCGGCATGCGGATCGCGCCGGGATTATACTGGTTCACCGGATCGGGCAGGTCGCGCTGCGGCACGCCCGGACGGCGGCGGCCGTCGATCAGCTCCTCCTCCGACGGCGGCGGCGGGCGCTGCTCGGGCTCCTCGGCCGGCAGCGGCTCGGGCTGCGCCTGCGCGCCGAAGGCCGGCGCCTCGGCCGGCGGCGCCGCGCTCTGCGAGGCGAGCAGCAATGAGTCATCCCGGCGAAAGCCGGGACTCATGAACTCCGTTTGTGCGAGCACGCCAAGGCCGACGTTCATGGGTCCCGGATCAAGGGACCCCATCAAAGTACTACTTTGATGGGACCCATGTCCGGGATGACTCATGAGGGTGCTGCCAGGAACAACCGGCCCGCCCGCCGACGCCATCAGCGACAGGAGGGCGGCCGCGACCGTCATTTTCCCTGGCAGACATTCTGCTCGTTCGTCCCGATGAACGGGTTGAACGGGCAGTTGACGTAGCGCAGCCTGACGCCGCCGCCCGAGGCGCCGGCGACCGGCACGACGATCTGGTCCGAGCGGATGGCGGCGGGCGCGTTGCCGACCGTGCCGACCCGGAGGCCGCCATTGTGCAGGCCGAGGAAGCTGATCATGTCGTCCTGGTCGATGCCGTCCCCGGAGACGCCGATGCCGCCGACCAGAATGTTGCCGCGATAGATGGGCACCGAGCCCGGGAAGATCTGGATGCCGTTGGCGAGCCGGCCGGGATTGGGCCCCAAGGTGCATTGCTGCGCCGTGTCCGGCGGAACGCCGAGGATGAAGCCGACATGCTGGAGGACCTGGTCCAGGATCAAGGCCGACTGCAGCCCGGTCGAGAACGGGTTGAACTCGGCGATCGGGCGGGAGAAGGCGCCGGGCGGACGGCCGAGCTCGCCGTCCGGGAAATAGGGCCGCGCCACGTTGCCGAAGCCGCGGTCGGAGAAAGCGAACCGGCCGGTGAGCGCGGCCGGGTCGTTGAAGAAGGTCCGCGCGGCCGGGACATAGCCGCGCACGTCGGCGCCCCCCAGCGGCGCGGCGTTGGCGCTGAGCTCGGCGGCGGCGTGGGCGGCGGAGAAGAAGGCCGCGGTGCGCGCCTTTTGAAGCGAGACGTCGGTGCCGAAGATCGGCGCGTCGGGCGAGCGCACGATGCCGAGCACGCGCCCTTCGCTATCGACCACCGAGATGGTGACCTGGGCGCGGCTGTCGAGCGGCCGCCGGATCTGGGCGCGGGCCGCCGCCATCACCTTGAACGCCTCCTCCAGGATGGCGGTCACTTCGGGGACGGTCAGCTGCGCGCCGCCGGGCGAGGTGCCGGCGATGATCGGGAAGCGGTTGGTGCCGCCGCCATTGGTGAGGATATAGGCGTCCGGATTGGCGAACTCGCCGGCGCTGGCGAGGCGGATGCCCGACGCCTCGGTGCCGTAGGCCGTCCCGGGGAGCGCCGCCACGCCGGCATAATAGCCGTTGACCGGGATCAGCACGCCGGTGCCGGGGATCAGCCCGGCGAACGGCGGCGCGTTCGCCGGGTTGGTGCGCAGGTCGCCGACGGTGGCGTCGCTGTAGCGCAAGGTGGTGCCGTCGACGCTGACCCGGTCGGCCTGGATGTCGGGGCTGGCGGCGAAGCCATGGGTCGCGGCGAGCGCGATCGCCTCCTCGTCGTCCCGGTCGACGTCCTGGACTTCGGGGTCGGCGCCGTAGACGCCGTCCGCCATCACGCCGACGCCGCCGACGACGACCCCGTCCTTGTAGAGCGGGAAGCCGCCCGGATCGGCGGAGAGGCCGAGCGGCGAGCGCTTCGGCCCGATCAGCGCGCCCGGCGGCGCCATGCCAAAGCGGCTCGACAGGTCCGAGCAGGGCAATTGGCTGAACTGCACGCCGAACAGCGGGCCGCTCTCGAGGCCGCGGGCTGCGGCCGAGGGGGGGAAATGCTCGTGGACGATCATGCTCGCGGTGCGGGTCGAAAAGGCGTTGCCGCTCGAGGAGAGATAGGCGCCGGTGATCGCCTTGGAGATCGCCCCGGCGACCGCGCCGCCGGGCACGACCTGGCCCTGGAAGTCGTGGTTGATGCCGCTCGGCGAAGGGGGGATGGCCAGGTTGGTATTGGCGCCGTTCATGCGGAAGGCGGCGAGAACGTTGCCGACCCGGTCGACGACCACGATCGTGCCCGGCCGGCCGCGCGCCAGCGCCTCGGCGACGGCCTGGGCGACGACCCGCTCCACCTCCGTCTGGGTGAGCGCGAGCGGCGCCGGATCCTGGAACAGGCGGGCCGCGGCGGGCGGCGTCGGGCCCGGGGTCGGCCCGGCATTGCTGCCGCCGCCGCCGCCGCAGGAGGCGACAAGCAAAGCGGCGATGGCGATGCAGGAAATGGCTTTACGCTTCATCGGGATACTATCTCAATCGTCTGATCGCGGCCGCGGCGCGGCCGAGGCTCGCCCTGAATCCCCCCGGATCATAGGCATTGGGATCGCGCACGGCGCGATAGGCGCTGTTGATGTCGACGCGGATCGCGTTCGCCGCCGAGACCGAGACGCGGTCGCGGCTGACCAAAGCCGAGAGCAGGGTGTCGGTGGCCATCACCGCCTGGACGCTGCCGGCATAATCGGTGAAGCGGTCGCGGATCGCCTCGGTGGTGATCGTGTCGATGATCGCGAAAGTGGTATCGGCGCCGACCGTGGCCGAGGAGAAAGCGGCGATCATGAGGTCGAGCGTGGCGCCGAGCCGCGCCGCCTCGCGCAGCGCGCCGGGCCGGCCGGTCGCCATCGCGCTGTGGAAGGCGCGGCTCTCGCGGTCGAAGCGGGCGGCGAGGCCGGGCGCGATCACCCGCGCCGCGGCGGAGAGCATGATCATGTTCTCGTCATTGTAGGGCGGCATGCCCGTCGGGATCGGCCGCCCCGGATTGGTCGTCGCGTTCGGCCGGAAGCGCGGATCGTCCGAAATCTGCCGGTGGCAGCTGTGGCAGTCGAAGAAATAGAATTCGGGGAAGATGCCCTCGCTGCCGCGGTTCGAGGCGAACAGATCGAGCGAGCGCTTGAGCGCGATCGCCTGGCCGATCGCCCAGACCTGGGTGCCGTCGGGGGGCCGCTTGCCGCGGCCGCGATAATCGTCGTCGATCGTGTAATGCTGCTGGAGCGTGGTGAAGAGGTCGAGCTCGAAGCTGATCCGCGGGTGGCCCGCGGCCATGATCCGGTGGTTGACGAACTGGCCGTCGCGGGCGCTGCCGAAATGGCAGTTCAGGCAGGTTTCGGCGCGCACCCGGGGATTGTCGAGCGGGACGAGGCCGTTGCGGACGTTGGCCTGATGGGTGCCGCCGACCGTATAGTGGCTCGACAGCCAGCCGCCGGCCGGGCCGTGGCAGCTTTCGCAGCCGACGCCGTCGGTGGTCTGGAAGCGGATTCCGCGCGCGCCGCCGGGGGTGGCGTGGCAGCCCAGGCACATCGGCGCGCCGGTCGCCTCGCCGAGCCCGAGCCGTTCGGCGATCGCGCGCGACCGCGGCTCGCGCAGCACCGCGAAGGCGCGGCTGTGCGCGCCGGCCGCGGTCGCCGGATCCTGCCAGAGCATGACCTCGTCCTGGCGGACGCGGGGGCCGTCGCCGTTGCTGCGGCCGTGGCAGGTGGTGCCGCCGCAGGTCGCGACGCCGACATAATTGCCGCGGGGGTCGCCGCCGGTCTGCTGGATCGCCTGCGCGTCGGCCGGACGGAGCAGCAGGAGGAGCAGGCCGAGGGCGGCCAGGGAGGCGGCGCCCAGACCGATCGCGATGTTGCGGCTGCCCCCCATTCGTCCTCCATGCCGCCTGTTTATTCGGCCAAAGAAGTCGCTTCGACTATGAGCGAGATGCCCTATCCATGCAAGCCGCAAAGACGGCCCGCAAGGCCCTGATGACAGCCGAAACAAAGCCCGGTAGGGTGGCCGGAGACGGGGGCGAAGACGCGCCGGCGGGCGGCCGGCCGCGCTCCGATCCCGCCTGACCGTGACCGGAGCCCTAGCGCATGACCAAAGCCTCGGATCTGTTCATTCAGTGCCTCGAAGAGGAAGGCGTCGAATATGTGTTCGGCGTGCCGGGCGAGGAGAATCTGGACTTTCTCGACAGCCTGTCGCGCTCGACCAGCGTCAAGCTGATCCTGACCAGGCACGAGCAGGGCGCGGGCTTCATGGCGGCGACCTACGGCCGCCATACGGGTAAGACCGGGGTCTGCGTCGCCACTTTGGGGCCGGGCGCGACCAACTTCGTCACCGCCGCCGCTTATGCCCAATTGGGCGGCATGCCGATCCTGATGATCACCGGCCAGAAGCCGATCAAGAAGTCGAAGCAGGGCCGCTTCCAGATCCTCGACGTCGTCGACATGATGGGCCCGATCACGAAGTATACCCACCAGCTCGCCAGCGCCGACAACATCCCCAGCCGGGTGCGCGAGGCCTTCCGCCTCGCCGAGGAGGAGAAGCCGGGCGCGACCCATATCGAATTCCCCGAGGACATCGCCGAGGAGAAGACGGATTCGGTCCCGCTGAAGCGCAGCCTGGTCCGCCGCCCGCACGCCGACGAGAAGTCGATCCGCGCCGCGGTCAAACGGATCGAGACCGCGAAATCGCCTTTGCTGGTGGTCGGCGCCGGCGCCAACCGCAAGATGACCAGCCGGATGCTGCTCCAGCTGATCGAGAAGACCGGCATCCCGTTCATCACGACGCAGCTCGGCAAGGGCGTGATCGACGAGGCGCATCCCAAATTCCTGGGCTGCGCCGCGCTCTCGGCGGGCGATTTCGTCCACCGCTCGGTCGACGCCGCCGACCTCATCGTCAATATCGGCCACGACGTCATCGAGAAGCCGCCTTTCTTCATGCAGCAGGGCGGCACGGAAGTGATCCACGTCTCGACCAACACCGCCTCGGTCGACCCGGTCTATTTCCCGCAGATCGAGGTGATCGGCGACATCGCCAACGCGATCTGGCAGATCAAGGAGGACATCGTCCCCTCCGGCACCTGGAATTTCGAACGGATGATGAAGGCGCGCGCCGCCGAGGTCGAGCATACCGCCGGCCTCAGCGAGGACGACCGCTTCCCCATCTTCCCGCCCTGCCTGGTCCAGCGCATCCGCGAGGCGATGCCGGCCGACGGCATCATCTGCCTCGACAACGGCGTCTACAAGATCTGGTTCGCGCGCAACTATCCGGCGCGCGCGCCCAATACGGTGCTGCTCGACAACGCGCTGGCGACGATGGGCGCGGGGCTGCCGAGCGCGATGGCTTCGGCGATGGTCTATCCCGACCGCAAGGTGATGGCGATCTGCGGCGACGGCGGCTTCATGATGAACAGCCAGGAGATGGAGACCGCGGTTCGCTTGGGCCTCAACGTCACCGTCCTGATTCTGCGCGACGACGCTTACGGCATGATCCGCTGGAATCAGGCCAACATGGGCTTCAAGGATTGGGGCCTCACCTACGGCAACCCCGATTTCGTCAAATATGCCGAAAGCTACGGCGCCCATGGCCACCGCGTCGACAT